>NZ_AP025318.1 GCF_036492835.1 Fulvitalea axinellae
GACATTCCACCCGTCTTATCTGCAACTTGCCATAGTGCTTGAGGATTACCTGAAAATGATGGGGGAGAATGAGCAGTTCAGAGGGGAATGGCAGGCTAGGCAGGGCAAGGATTATTATAAGTGGATCGCTGAGGAATGTAATTTGCCGGAGTTTTCGAAAATGGATCCGTTGCCGCTTGTAGATACGATGAATAGCCGTCGTGAAAAGAAAAGCGAGTGGATTCTTATTGACGAAGAAGATCCGTCATCCGAATCGAGCGAATTGGAGCTTACGCTTCCGGGGCCGTGGATGAGCGCCGGCCAGCACCCGGAAACATCGCTTTTGAGCGGATTCCGCTCAACCGAAGTAAACGTGGATCTTGCGGGTCCTTCGTCATCGACGGAACAATTGCTTCAAATTCCGGAAGATGAGATTCTTGACACTTCGGACACAAGCAAGTCCGGAATATTGAGGAGTTTTGATTCGCCTCTTTTCGAATGGAATGTGGGGGATAGTCCAGATGAGGATGCTTTTAGCGGAACATTGGTTACGGATCCGGTCGAAAAGTTTGTCGGCAAAGTGCATACCCGTTGTCCGAGCCAGGGCAACCGTTCGGTAGTTTTCTTTTTATCGGATGACAATGGAAATCGATTGGTGGTGAAGTTCCTGAAAGAAGGTTCGTTTTCGGAAGATGCGGCCAAGGAAGCGTTCGGGGCCAATTTCCTGAAAGCGTTCGGGACACCGCATTTGCAGTCACAATCATGTGTGATGTTGGCGCCGTCTGCGCCTTCTTGGCAGCGGCTGATGCCTAAATTGGACGATAGCCCCGACAGCAAAAAGTTTGTGGCGGAGCACCGCACTTCGCTGGCCAAGAGCCTTCCGTTTATATTGGTGATGGAACGGGCCGTAGGCAAACCTTTGGATGTCCGGCATGTGGATTACGGCAGTTTCCCGAGCTTCATGATTTCGTCGGGTGAGTTGGCGTTTTTCGAATTGTTGTTGGGCAACCATGACCGGGTGCTGTCCGGAATTTACATGATGAATCTACAATACGACACGCATACGAATCTGATGAATGTGATTGACCATATCCTGAGTCCAGGCGGGATGTCGGCATGCCTGAGTTTTGCCGTAGGTCACGATTCCGATTTGACACAGCAGAACACTCTCTCGCAAAGGGACCCAATGTATGGACAGAAGCTAATGCAGAAATACAGAACTACTTTCGAACGATTGTACGGGGAATTTTTACAACGAAATTATACGCCGCTGTCCACATGGGTGATGAACAAATCTAACGCCCGCAATGATAGGGTCCACTTCACTGATCGCTGGAATTTCGATATTGGTTTTGTCAGAGCCGCTCTACATTTCCTGAGAATGGAAAAACATCTGACGACTTTACTATCGAATGATTTTTTGGGAAAAGACCCCGTGGTATCGATGTTTTTGGAGGCTTGCGCAGTCGTGAACGATGTGACAAGACAGCATAAGGATATGCTTGAAGAAGAAGTAAGGCAAAGAAAGGCCCAGCAACAGGTATAGGCTTTAGCTTGAATAAGTAAGAATGATTGTTTTTTTAATCATTTGATTTTCAGTGAAAAGTGTCGGGTTGCCCATTCGTCCCGAGGCTATTTTCGTCCCATTTTGCTTCGGTTCATCCCATTTTTGGGTTTCGTTTGGTAGCGTTGTGTACTTTAGCTTTCGATCACTGGCCGGTGAAACATAGCGGTGCGACAGAATCAGGGTCTTGTTAGGTAAAGACACGGTTATCGCTTAATCAAAACTGTCGACGAACTTATTTCTGTGAAAGACAAAAAAGACAATACCATGAAAAATCGTTTGTTTTTAGGATTGCTGATGACACTGTTTATGCTTGGCGGAATCGCTGGGGCCACACCAAAAAAAGACGCCGACAAGATTTTGGGCAAGTGGAAAATGAGCGTGACATCTTATGACGGAGTGTTGGAGATTTACGCCAAAGAAGGAAAGTATTACGGAAAGTTCGTGTCGCTGAAAGACGCTTACGGTGATACGGTGTACGATGTAATCGGGATGGATTTGTTCACAAAGGTATCGTACAAAGGAGCTAACGAATGGTCAGGTGGGAGCCTGATTGATCCGCGCGATAACTATACTTATAAAGTGAAACTGAAGTTGGAGAAAGATAAATTGACGCTTGAGTCATACAGCGGAGATATGCTTGGCGATACCGTGGAGCTAAGCCGGGTGAAGTAGCGCAAGATGGTTTGAAAAGACTTCTTGCTCTAATCAAAAGAGGCGGTAATCCGCCTCTTTTTTGTATATAGCTGGGTATTACCTGCCTTGTGGAAATATTTATGGCGCTGTTGATATAGTTGTAATTATCTCTCCCCCTAAAGGATACGCACTTCTTTTCGTATTACTTTTTACCGTATATCAGGCAAAACATTACATGTGCCTTGCGGTTTTCCCATTGTTGAAGAGAGTAGGGAATGAGACGGTTTGCGAAGAAAGAGCGGGGAAAGAAGACGGAATCCGGGCCTGATGGCACAGCGGCATTCAACGACCGTAGGCCTGAGGCTCAACAACAACAGGCTTGGCAAGGCATGATGGGTGCGCCCATTCAGGCTGCTTTTAGGTGGCCTTGGCAAAAGAAAGGTCCGAAATTTACGAAAGTTGAGGTTGATGAGTCATATATCGAGGCTCTCCAGTATTATGAGCAACACAAACAAGTGCCGCCGGGCTATAAGTTGGAAGGTGGCACTTTGGTGCAACTAGGGCATCGTCTGAGTCAAAACCCAACGCCTGCGCCAGAAAGAATAGTTCCCGCGCCGGGCCAAAAGGCCTATGTTGATTCCAAAGGCAAAACGTCTGACGATTATCTAGACGATTTTGATGATATTACTTTACCAGAGGGAAGCAAACTGTCGGAAATTATTACCCCGAACCAGCCGGCCACGGTTGAACAACCGCCTTCTCCTTCAATCCATCCTTTAGGGCAAGTCCATTTGCCCGGTGATGAGGAATATGTTGCGGAAGAATCTCCCGTAAGCGGTTCTCCCCAATCCCAGTATCAGCAGGAATATTATCCGCCTCAGCCTGGCTACCCGATGGGATACCAGGATCCTTACGCCCAGGGAATGCCTATTCCGGCAGGGCCGTATCAGTATCCTCCGCAAATGGCTGGACCTTATCCGCCACAGCAAGTCTATCCACCTCATCCGCAACAAGCGCCTTGGATGCAATATGGGACTCCAACTCCGGTGGCGGGCTTTACTCCCCATGCTCCTATGCCAATAGCGCCCCCGTCACCAAAGCAAGAGGAGCGGGTAAAAGAAGTGAGGAAGCCACGAACACGTTACGAAATGCGGAACAAAGGGGAGTTTGAGCCAGGGCATCCTTGTTATGTGGAATATTTACACACAATCACTCATCATAAAAAGTATGAGGAATGGTTGGATATCGCCAAGAAAAGATCTGCTCCGCAGATGCATAGGGTAAGGGAAGGGATTGAACGCGAGGAGCTTTATGATGATATCTATGAGGAAGTGAGTTCCGTCATAGTGGGCAGGGCACAAACAGCCGAAGAGATTAAAGAGAAAAAGATGATGGCCCATGTCATTGTCTACTATAATTATTATGAATTAAAGAATGGTGACGGCTGTAAGTTCCAGCTTCCGGCAAAACGGAATCTGACCGAGGCGGAGTATCAGGAAAAAATAAGAAAGGAAGAAGAGGAAGCCCGGAATATACCTCAAGGCCAACCGATTCCCGTTTCAGAGACAACCCAACCTCCGTATTATAACCCTGCGGTTCCTTTGCCGGCTCAAGTGGTACCTGTACCGTCCCCTCCGGCACCGGTTATAGAGAGTTCTCAAGAGGTTTCCGGAGTTGCGCCAACCGCTCCTCCCCAAGCGGATGTTGAAGCTGGCGCTAGAGACAATGAGCTAAGATCCAAGACACAGGAAATGACTGGCGGATTGACCGAAAGCCAGCAGGAGGAAAGGATTTTGGCCCAAGAAGCGGAAGAGGCAAAGAGAATAAGGGAGAAAGAAGCGGAAGACCTTAGAATAGCTACCGAGATGTCGAAGCAGGATACTGGCGGGCACCCTGTTTTGGAAGAAAGTACCGAAACCCCGGCTTGGGTGCTTGAGGAGTCTAAACAAGATGCGGTTGCGAGATATGGGCAATTACCTTTCGCTATACAGCCACCGGCAACGACCGGTCACCAATTCGAACCGCCAAACAGAGACTTGGAAAGAGTACAAGAGCGAGGGCCAGGGCAATATCCGGTAATATTGCCTGAAGGTGGAACTACAAGCGAAGATCAGCGAAATGATCTAAACATTTCCGGCGTTGGTGCTCCGACAAGTCAGGTTACGACACAAAATCTATACCCTGCTTTGGAAAGTAGCGGAACAGTGCCGGAAGGAAGCGATATTACCGACACTATGTCGGAAGAGCAGAGGCGCCAGTACCAACAGATATTGGCCCAAGAAAGAGAGCAGAAGAGACGGGAAGAAGAATTGGCCGGCGACTCCACCACCATAGCTAGGCTCACGGCGGAAACAGCTCGTCAGTTTGAAGAGACGAACAATTTCCCTCCTGATATTTGGCAACAGGCATTGGGTACAGGACTTACGGGTACGGAAGCGGTGAATTATGCCAAGATGCTTATGCAGGAAAGGCAACAGACCGTAACACCTGCGCCAGCGAGGCCACGCTCACCAACTACAAACCCGGACGAATTGGCCACCGCTTTAGCGAATTCGAATATAGGGGTTCCGGAACAGCAGATGTCCGAAGAGGAGATGATGGCTTTAATTGCTCAACAACAGCATGAAGCTGAGGAGCAAAGAAAGAAAAAGTTCGCATTGGCGGGTACGGATACAGATATGCAACGAGTCAAGCACCGTTCGGAACACGAGGCCGAAGCGGCAAATACCCGTGGGGCTTTAGGAGGTTTTCAGCCATTGCCAGAAGAGATGGAACAAAGTGATGAGTTCGTTGATGTTCTTGGCAAATGCGACCCTACGGATCCTCGTTACGCCCGAGAACTGAAAGGCTTACATTATGTCACCGAAGGGAAGCCGGATCTATTAGCGAAAGTGGGTATTAGCCTTGACGCCAAGCCCGCTGACCAAAACTGGTGCGCAATGGCCTTTAATCAAGTTTACGCCTTTATCAGCGCTCGTGCCCAACGCTATATGAAGGAAAAGGGCGTGACGTATAAATCTGCTTTTGCCAAGTACTATAGTGAAGCGCAGAAGATGTTCGAAGACGAGTTGGATGAGGATCAGTTGAAGTTGATTAATCTCGAAACCGCCAAGATCATGGTGGCTCACGCAGCTTGTTTTGCGGCTCATAAGGCGCTAAAAGGCCAATCCGTCGAAGAAGAGGGCGAGCAGGTTAGATCTAAGCCAAAGAAAAAGAAGATTGCTACATCCACCTAACTCATTAGGCCTGTTTGGCCTGTTCCAATAATTTTTGCGTGTGGGCCAAGGCTTTTTCGGTCTTGGCCAACTGCTTTTGTTTGGCGTCGAGCAGTTTCTTCAGTGAGGTGACTTCCTCTTTGCTTTTGTTCAGCTTCTTTTGCCAACGAGAATTGGCCTCCGACACACGGTTGTCTACATTGTCTTTGAGCGCCTTGTGCTCGCCCGAAAGCTGATCTTTTACGGTTTGTGTACCCTTTTTCAGATCGTGAGAGTGTTTGGTTTTCAGAGATTTGATCTGTGCGATAAGAAACAGGCAAGCCAAAAAAAGGACCACGATGATATAAAGCGGATAGCTTTCCAAAAAGTACTGTATTGATTTGATAAGATCCATAGACGTTTTTATTCGGTAAAAAGGGTCTGCGAATATACGGTTAAAATCACTTTTGGGGAAATTCTGGATTGAATCTCGGAATGGTAGACCCGTGACTATTTCTATCTTTGCATTAGGCCAAAAAGTTTGACAAGAATGAATCTGGACAATTTTGAATCGAAGATAGACAGGAAGATCCTACTGCGGGGAGAAGACTATTTTTATGAGGCCATGGTAAGGGAAGTGATCCCCTTGGGAGGGAACCGTTGGAAAATTAAGGTAGAAGGGTCGGAATACAATCCATATACGGTTACCGTAGAGCTAGACGGTAGGGAAATCAAATCATCCTATTGCGACTGTCCTTATGATTGGGGAGACGTTTGTAAGCACGAGGTTGCGGCGTATTATGAGTTGAGTGAGTCGTTAGGTGAATATCAGGAACTGAACAAAACAGCAAAAGAAAAGGGTTCATCGGATGATTGGTTAGACAAAGTGGACACCTCATTGCTTAAAGAATTTTTGCGAGATCGTATGCGCAGAGACTTGGATCTGCGAAATGCGCTTAAGGCGGAATTTATGGACTCGTCCCAAGAGCCTTCGGATATCGTTGCAGAATTCATGGCCGTAATAGAGGGGATCTACCGCGAGCAAAGGACCTACGACAACGGTTATGACCAGTATTATTATGAGGATGATTATGGCTTTGATCCGTCCGATGAAGTGGAAGAATCAATTAATTTTCTCCGTCGTCATCAAAAAATTAGCGGGGAACGTTGTGCGGAGGCGCTCTTCGAAGCAATAGAGTATATTGGGGATCAAAACGAGTACGCTTGTGAAACCATTTCGATGTCGGTTTTAGTGGATTATTTGTTCGAACTGATAGACAATGGAGATGTGGGGACAAAAACGATCCTTTTTGCGAAAGCACGTAAGATGATGGGGGCGAACTCGGGTGGCTTATCTAGCCGACAATGTTTGGATATTCTTTCTAAATGCGCCCATAATGAGGCTTTACTGGATGAAGTCGAGGAGATCTTTAGGAAAGAAATAAAGATCACAAAAGAGAATCATTATAGAGAATATGAATTGACCAAAGTGGTAATGATGTACCACGGGGTGTTAATTAGACATAAACGCCAAAAGGAGGCGGATGCATTACTGCGTGAGAATGCGAGGCTTGATCAGGTCAAGCAACTGTTTTTCATTCAGGCCTTGGAAGATAAAAAATATAATGAAGCTCTTAGTATTGCCGATAACGCAATCGAGGACATAAATACGTTTAATCGTGAGGGTAACCTTTTGACATGGTTGGGAAATAAGCGTGATGTACAAGAGAACATAGGCGATAGGTTAGGCCGGCTCGAGACAATGAAAAGTATAGTCTTTGTCGATACAAGCCCGTATAGTTGCATAATAGAAATTAAGAATGATTACCCCGATCAGTGGAAGCAGGTTCGGGATGAGATTATCAGAGGTTTCAAGAGTGAGCGAAAGCTTAACAGGTTATATTTTTCTAAAGTGAAAAAATATCTTGACTTGTTGTATAACGAAGACTTGTGGGATCAACTATGGGAAGAATTGACGATTTTTTCAGATATCAAGACCTTGAAGACTTACATTAGCGCTAGCCGTCATTTTCCGAAAAAATTCGGACCGTTGTACTTGACGCAATGCGTAAAAAGAATGGATAATGCGTCTTCGAGAGAGAAGTATCGAGAAATAGCGCAAGATCTAAAACTGTTCGCTGACCAAAGCGAAGAGTATTGCGAAGAGGCGGTAAATCTGGCTATCTCAATGGAACAGCAATATAAACGCAGAAGAGCAATGATTGAGGAGTTACGGATTGTTACCTCATTGGGCAATCGATAAGAACGACGATTAACGTGTTTGGAAACTTTACTGCCTATCCTATGTGGATCGGACAGTCGGTGTGGGTTATTGATCCAGGAAAGGACGCAAGTCATTTGATAGAATATCTATTGTATGACCGCACGGTTTTTTTTGATGGGGAATGGGAAAAGTGGGCTTTGTTGGATTGACCCATAGGGTTTGTGAAAGCATAGTTACGGTTGTGAATTATAACTTTTTATAGGTCTAACCAAAACCGTATCAACCGCTACACATAATATTAGTATATTGAACTGCGTTTCATAATACTGCCAACTGCGTTTCCTTTGGCGGTTTTTGACGCGTATTTTTCATTACAACCCCATACGATGATAAAATATTTGAGAAAGGGACGAATCGTTCCGGCTATGCTGGCCATGCTGGCATTCGCTTCTTGCGATCAGCAAAAGGAAGCCCCTGTTTCCGAAAATGTATTGTTGGAAGAATGGACCGGGCCGTACGGCGGTGTTCCGGCATTCGACAAAATGCAGGTGACGGATATCAAAGACGCCATGCTCAAGGGTATGGAATTGAACCTGAAAGATATCGACGCTATCGCGAACCAAAGCGAGGCGCCTACTTTTGCCAACACCATCGAAGAGATGGAGCGGGCGGGCAAAGAGCTTGATCGGGTGTACACTTATTACGGTATTCTGAGTGCTAATATGTCTACGCCGGAGTTTCGTAAGATTCAGTCGGAGCTTGCTCCTAAGCTTTCGGAATTCCGTTCGAAAATCACGCAGAACGAAAAACTGTTCAAGCGTATCAAAGCGGTGTATGAAGCATCTAAGCAAAAGCCTTTGGTCGCCGACCAGCAACGTGTTTTGGATCTGACTTACAAGTCGTTCGAAATGAACGGAGCCGAGCTGGCGCCGGAGAAAAAAGCCCGTTACGCAGCCATCAACAAGGAACTTTCGAGCCATTACACCAAGTTTTCGAACAACGTGTTGCACGACGAGGAAGGCTACGTGACTTACCTCGACAAGTCGCAGTTGGGCGGATTGTCGGAAGGTTTTGTGAAAGCCGCAGCCAAAATTGCGACAGAAAAAGGACAAGAGGGAAAATATGCCATTACGAACAGCCGTTCGTCGATGGACCCGTTCTTGACTTTCTCAACCGAAAGGGAATTGCGTAAGCAAGTCTGGACAAACTACTACTCAAGAGGCGACAACGGCGACGAATACGATAACAATAAATTGATCGCCGAAATCCTGAAACTGCGTCGTGAGCGCGTGCAGCTTTTGGGGTATAAAAACTACGCCGAGTGGCGCCTTCAGGACCGTATGGCCAAGAACCCGGAGAACGCGATGAAACTGATGGAAGCCGTTTGGCCGGCCGCCATAGTGCGTGTAGACGAGGAAGTGAGGGACATGCAGGCCGTAGCCGATGCCGCGGGCGACAAAATCACCATTGAGCCTTGGGATTACCGTTTTTACGCCGAAAAAGTGCGTAAGGCAAAATACGATTTGAACTCTGACGAGGTAAAACAATACCTTCAGCTCGACAAACTGACCGATGCTATGCATTACGTGGCCGGCCGTTTGTTCAACTACAAATTTACGCCGGTAGCCGAGGGCAAAGTGGCCGTGTACCATCCTGACGTAAAAGTATGGGAAGTGACCGACCAGGCCACTGGCAAAAACGTAGGCCTTTGGTACTTGGATCCTTACGCTCGCCAAGGCAAACGCTCGGGCGCTTGGGCGAACACATTCCGTAGCCACACTACGCTCGACGGCAAGAAAAACGTATTGGCGACCAACAACTCGAACTTCGTGAAGCCCGCTCCGGGCGAAGCCACTCTCGTTTCTTGGGATGACGCCACTACATTCTTCCACGAATTCGGCCACGCGTTGCACTTCTTCTCGTCAAACGTAAAGTATCCGACCCTGAACGGCGGCGTACGCGATTACACCGAATTCCAGTCGCAACTGTTGGAGCGTTGGCTTTCTACCGACGAGGTGATCAACAAATACCTCGTTCACTACAAAACCGGCGAGCCGATTCCTGCCGAATTGGTGAAGAAAATCAAAAACGCTTCTACCTTCAACCAAGGATTCGGAACAACTGAATACTTGGCCTCGGCGCTTATCGATATGAAGATTCACCTTGCTGACCCGACGAACCTGGATGTGGACAAATTCGAGCGTGAGACTTTGGCCGAATTGAAAATGCCGAAAGAATTGCCGATGCGTCACCGCACACCGCATTTCGGTCACGTATTCTCGGGCGAAGGCTATGCCACCGCATACTACGGCTACATCTGGGCCGACGTATTGACAGCGGACGCCTCGGAAGCATTCGCCGAAGCTGAAGGCGGTTTCTACGACAAGGAATTAGCCGACAAATTGGTGAAATACCTCTTCGCTCCAAGAAACTCTATGGATCCGGCCGAAGCTTACCGACTCTTCAGAGGTCGTGACGCTAAGATCGAAGCGCTTATGCGTGACCGTGGGTTTCCGGTAGCGGTACAGTAAACCGCTGAAAATATAGGCGATTAGACTTCAAGTATAAACATGCTAATCGCAAAAACTTAAACACCCGTTTACGTCTGTCGTTTGCGGGTGTTTTTCTTTTTAAAAGCCTTTCTGACCGATTCACTTATTCAAGCTATCGATAAAAACATTATGGTAGCAATCACCTAAATATGCAAAACGTTTGTGCCTGTTAGTTTTTGTATTTTATCTGTTTATTCTCTAAGTACATGACAAAAATAGCCCTGATAATCTCTCGATCTTCGTTTCGACCTTATTAATCAGAGCGTGGGCTATTTCCTCAAGGCCGTACGAGAAAAAGCTTTTCGCCCTTCTCCCGTGTTTTTTGATCTTGATCGGCTTCTCCTCATCGTGTTTGAAAATCCCGATATTATACGACCAGATAAACGCTATTGCTATGACACACAGCAACTTGTTTATCCTTCCGTAATCTTGTAAATGCGTATCCTCAAGGTTGAAGCCCGCACTTTTGAAGCCTCTGAACATGGTTTCTATCTGCCAGCGTTCACGGTAAATCTCCAAGCTTTCCCGAGTGTTTTTCGGAGACGCGAGGATCAAGTATTCGAGCTTTCCGTTCTCGATGTACTTCATTCCCGAAACATACACCTTCACCTTGGCGATCGTCACGGAAGTCGGATGAAAATAGGCGACTTTCAGCTTATGGGGTGCAAACAATCGCCTGGCGTTTACGAATCTTCCGCCACGCAATCCTATTAACGCGTTTTCCTTGATGCGGATGTAAAAAGGGATCCCGTGTTCCAGCAGGAATTCCCACCATTCTTCGCCTATAAATTCCCGGTCCGCCGTAATGTGTTCGATCATATCCGAACCGAACCATTCGATAAATTTCCCGAGTAGGTCTTTTCGTTCGGCTGTGCTCGAATTCCCCTTCTTGTCCCCAAGCACTTTCCATATCAACGGAATACCCACGCCTTTGTATACAACGCAGAGAAACAGCAAGTTGATGTTCCTTTTCCCGAACTTCCAGTTGGTCCGGTCAATGGCGATCCGGTATTTCCCTTTGACGGGAATCATCCTGATGATAAGCCGGGAAAAGCCCTCTTCCGGAAATTCGAATTTGGCAAAGAAACGCTGAATCCTCCTCATGTTGGACGTCACCGTAGCTCCCGAATCGTATCCTTCCGAAAGGTGTCTGAAACCAACCTTTTGGACTTTGATCAACGAGGTTATCAGGTAACAAAGCAGTTTTAGTCGGGCCTTATTCAGTTTCTTTAACTCGGGTTCACTGGTAATTAAGGTCTGTAGTTTTGTATATTCGAACTGGCTTTCCAATCGTTTTGCGGGTTTAAGTTTGGTCACTCAAAATTACGCAATGATTCGGAAAGCCATTTTTTGTCATGTACTGTGGTTTATTCTTTCGAAAATAGCCCATCTTCTTTTCTGTATATATCGAAAACGGGAGTATCATTTGTATTATATTTCCACTAGTTTTATTATAAAGAATAACGATAAACTGTAATCTTGATGAGAGAAAAACTTCTTAGAACGGAATCGACTCATGAAGACTTTGTCTCATTAGTAAGGCACTTGGACGCGGAGTTGGCTATTAAAAATGGTGATAATCACGATTTTTTCGCCCAATACAATAAGATAGATACGCTACAGCATGTTGTTGTGGTTTATAACCCGGAAGGCCAGCCGGTATCTTGCGGAGCAATTAAACCTTTTGACGAAAACTCTGTGGAAGTGAAGCGAATGTATACGCTAACGGAGCATCGGGGAAAAGGCTATGCGGGTGTAGTATTAAACAATTTGGAACAATGGGCCTCCGAATTGGGATACGAAAGATGCGTGTTGGAAACCAGCGCTGATTTTCATGAGGCTATAGGGCTATATCAGAAAAAGGGCTATAAACCGATACCGAAATATGGACAATATATAGAAGTGGAAAGTAGCCGTTGTTTTCAAAAATATGTTTTATAGTTATACCATTTTTAGCGTTGGCATGAGGAATATATAATTTCGGGGCCTTTAAGGTTCACATGCGATACCTCACGCTACTCATGAAAAAACTTCTTCTTTTTGCTCTGAAGTCGTAACATTGTAAGATTCAAGTCCTGCATTCAGGCTAAGTTCATTAATGCTACGTTTCATTATTACCATAATGTCTTCTTTTGCCTCAGTTTGGTTTATCGTATTGTACAATTCCTGAAGGTGATTAATATACTCTAATTGAACTCTTGTTAAGTTATGCGCCGATTCTGTTTTTTCCTGACTTAATCTCGATTCCTGATTTTCTTTTTCCGAACCGTTCACTAAGGTTTCTATGGCAATGATAATCTTATTGATTATGTTATAAACCAATTTTGAAGAAAACCCGCCTACCAGTGCCAATATAACCCTTTGTCCCACAGCTATATGACCATCGGAAGTGTCGCTATATAAGGGAACCATCTGGCTCATGATTATTCCGCCGGTAATTCCTAAAACTATGGTGATCCAATACACTCCATCTTCGTCAGGGTGGTATGTCCCGTCTTTGAATTTGTCTTTGATATTGGAAAGGATTAGAAACGAGGTTCCCATAGCCGATGCAAAAGTTAGGAACATAAGATTGAAAAATAATTCTATTCCCTCAGAAGCGAGCAAGCCCTTGGCCATATTGGTTGACTCGACATATCCGGAAAGTGCGAAAACGATAAGCCCTGCAAAAGAGATAAGGCCAAAAGCCACCATTCGGTTCAGTAACGGATATCTGCTTCTTATTTTAAAAAGGCCTTTTGACTCCGATATTTCGCTGTCCTTTTCCATAAGGTACAGTACGCTTTTGGGAGTTGCGGGATTGATTGCTTTAGATAACGTTTGATGGATGCTGAATAAATCTCGCAACTGGGATGGCGTAAGTTCATTGTCTTCAGAAACATGAGGGAGTTTCGAGATTACTGATGAGGGAACCCGCTTGCCTGTTTCCAAAGCGAAACGTATCATGGCCTCGGTTTCCTTTAGACATTGTGTGAAGATGGCTTGGGTCATTTGAGTAAGGCTTGTTCCTAAATCTGAGAATATAGATACTCAAACAAGCTAAAGAAAAGCCCCGTCGTTATTTATGTGTTGTAATAATATTCTGGAAAATGAACTTATTCCAGCATTGTGTCTCTGTTTGAGCAGTGGGCCAGTTTTGTTTAACGCTGTTGCGTTACATTGATATTTAATTGTAAAATCAAATCGAGGAGTAGGCCTTTTAAGCGTTTTGAAGGTTTTCCAATTAAATTTTCCAAAGGAACACAGTGGAGCCGGCTAATAACCCCATCCAAATAGCGGGAAAACTGCCTGTTATTTCTATGGAGAATAGAAAAACGCAGAATCCGGCTATGGCGCCAGGTTTGAATGCCCGGACTAATCGTGGCAGAACTGACGCCTTTATGGTAGATGGCCGGCGGATTTTTTTGAATAAACGGGGACGTGTATTTTTCTTATCTGTTTTCTCCATGCCTTAGAATTTCCGTGGAAACCGGATATCCCGCTGTTTTTGTATCCATACCAAAACCTCCTCGTATTGCTGATCCGTAAGGCCGAAGGTAGCGGGTAACGCTTCCAGAAAATCCGATAAGGACTCGTCGGCTCGTTGCCAGACGCTTTTCAAAGCGGAGGATTTATCTCTGAACGCTATGAGTAGGGCGTCTTCCGGAAAAACGGCTTGTGAGGGGCGTTGCGACAATACGGCGTCCAAGACGTTTTTGTCAATACCTAACACTTCGCAGAATGCTGCCCGCCATTTTTCCTTATGTCGCCTATAAGCTTGCCTTATGCGTTTGGCTTTGGCTACGGGTATTTCGGAATTGTAAATCGTATTGTCCGCTTTTGTATTTATATTTTTCAAAACCATTTTCTTGAGCTTTATGGTTATATGCGCCGATTGCGTTTTGATTGCAAGTTGGAATGTTTTTAAGTGAGAAAAGCCCAGAATTATAATTCGGAACCCTTTTGTAAGTCGGGTTTATCCAAAAACGGTTTTTAGGAAAAGAATGCTAATATTCGTTTTTACCTATCGTAAGGGCTGTTGGAAAAGGGCAATGCCTTATTTTTACCGTCTCAAAGAGCCCCGAAACGAGATGATGAGCAAAAGATTACGGATAGCAGTATTGCCTTTACGCAACGAAAGTGGTGCGGAAAGTTTTGACTATATCAGCGATGGCCTTACCGAGGCGCTTATGGGCGGGTTGTCGTTGAACAATACGCTACGGATAACGTCCAGAAGTTCCGTTTTTGTTTTTAAAGGAAGCGATAAGCCGATAAAGGAGATAGGCGAATCGCTGAAAGTTGACCGAGTTTTGACTGGCAGTCTTCGGGTGTCGGACGATTTGTGGACCATTAAATTGCGCTTGGAAAGTATAACCGAAGACAGGGTGGTTTGGGAGCATTTTTGGCAAAAACACACGCGTGATCTGTTCGGCTTTCATGACGATTTGGTGATGACGGTTTCCGAAGCGATAGTCGAAGACTTTGGAGGGGATCGTTTTAAAGCTTCCGAGTTGCCAGAAAGAAACGTTAAAAAAGAGGCGTACAGGTTATTGTTGAAAGGGAAATACTTGGCGTTCAAATGGAGGCTGGAGGATTCTCAAAAGGCAATGGAGTATTTTGAAAAGTCAATAGCAATCGATCCTACTTTAGCGGAATCGTATATCAGATTGGCGAATTGCCTTATTTTTTTGTCGGGAACAGGTTATACGCCCCACACTCAAAATTTTTCTAAAGCGAGGGAATATATAGACAAGGCTTTGGAAATAGATCCTTCCTTGTCGGAAGGACATTTGGCTTTGGCCGGAATATCATTTTGGCGGGATTGGAATATCAAAGGGGCTTTTTTGAAATTAAAAGAAACGTTGGGACTGAACCCAAGCGATGCCGAGGCTCATTGCAATTTGGCTTTTATTTCGGCATTGACCGGCCGTAATCGATTAGCGAACAAACATGTGGAAGAGGCCTTGATCCTTGACCCTTTTTCCGCGAATACTGTTTTTGTGAAATCTTGGATAGCTTATTTGAATAAGGATTTTGAATCGGCGAAAAAACTGGCGAAAGAGGCGCTTGAATTTAGCTCGAATATGATGCCTGCTGTTGTGGTGTATTATGGGTCGAAACTTATGTTGGGAAAATCTTCCGAAGTTATCGAGGCTTTGCTCCCAATGTTGGACTACGAACAGGACAAAGCCACGTTGTACGGTTTGTTGGGTATGGCATATTCGTTGGAAGGTGAAACCGAACGAGTCGAAGAAATGGAAAGGAATCTGGAAGAATCCTATGAAGCGACAAAGGCTGAACGTTATTCCGCTTTTCTGTTTTTGATTTATGCGGTAAAACGAGATGAGAAAAAGGCCGCATATTGGCTAAATGTGGCTATTAATTCTGAATCGCCATTATTATTGTTTTTGATTTCGGATCCGTTGATTGAGCCTATCGCTCATATTCCCGAATTACGGCAAATACGATCCAAGCTGTTGGACCACGGTATGACTGACGGTTCACAGCAACTTTTCGGCTTTCCGGATTCCGACAAAGCCGAACAGGAAGCGAAGCGTATAGAAGATTACTTTTTAACGAACAAACCTTATCTGGATGCTTCGCTAAATTTGAAAATGCTTTCGGAATTGACTGATATTCCATCGCACCGTTTGTCGTGGCTAATCAATAAGCGTTTTAAAAAGAATTTTAACGAATACGTTAACGGCTACCGGATCCAGGAATTCAAAAAAATGGCGAATAGCCAAGAGTATTCGCACATGACCTTGCTAGGATTGGCGATGACTTGCGGATTCAATTCGAAAACGGCATTTAATAACGCTTTTAAGAAAATAACAGGCCTTACCCCCAAGGCCTATATGAAACAGGTTGATAATGAGGAAAGTCAAGAAGTGTTATGAATAATCAATTACTACATTGATCGACTTATATTTGATGGATATGGTTTCTCAAAATCCTGAATGTTTATTTCAGCACTATCTTTTTTGCTAATAGAAAATAACTAAGTGGCAGTCTATTTAGATGTGTTTCATAAGACTGGTATTTTGAGCTTTTAGTCACATGGAATCGTTTAATCGGGAAATCGGCTAATAGTTCATCATTCTCATCGTAGAGGTAGATTTTATAGAATTCACTAACTCTTTCCGTTGAAGATGTTGCCTTAAACAGTTTCCACTTTTTCTTAGTGCCCAATTTCTTTTTGGTATGAACTAAAAATTCAAAATGCAGGTATTCAGTACCATAGCCGTATCCATAACTTCCATTTTCTGATGAGGTATTGTTATATGTATCGGCATATCCTCTTTTTATTATAAATTGGCTTATAGGTTTTAAATCGACAGAATCCTTATAAATTTCGAATTTAGTATTCAACCCGCCTAACCCTGATATTAAATCTTGCCCTGAGGCACTTAGAGTCGTAAGAAATAATAAACTAAGGCATAAGGTTGAAAAATTTATATATTCTCTTAAATGTCGGGTAGAGTGATTTGATTCCAGCATGTTTTTCGGTTATCAGTTAAAAAATCAGATAAATTCTCTTTGTCTGTATGACACCTAAACATATATGATGGATGCACGTTTGTTTTGTTTATCAAGAAACGATTCTGATTTCGTTTTTAACATCAGTTGGTAACTATTTCTAAAACCTACTCCATTTTCCTACATCTACGAACCTTCGGCCTTTGAATTTCGAAGACTAATTTAAGGTCAGACATTATGAAGCATAAGGAAAAAGCATTTGGACCGCGGTTACCGCAACGGCACAGGCAACTGGATGAGGAAGCCCGGCACCGTTTATCCTATGCTTTGCGACGTGGGTTAAAGCAAAAAGAAATAGCGCAACTGATCGGAGTTCATCCTGCTACCGTTGGTAGGGAATTACGACGCAATAGCCCTATGGGATTTTATGATCCCGCTCTAGCTCAACGTCTTTACCGCATGCGCAAGATTGTAAGCGCTATGTCTGACCGAATGCCTTTTCAGAATCTGATGCGCCAGCACGCTTTTTCCGTATTATCCATTCCCCGCAATTGGATACTTTGGTTTTCCGATACGAATAAATACGAACGCAATATATTGGCTCCCCGTTTTCGTTACCGGCAATGGGAAAAACGGAAGCACCGCCTACCGGAAACCAAACGATTTCTTTACACCAGTCGCTTTCCAAGGGAATTGGCTTGGTGGGCAAAGCACTATGCCATGCGATTATTTGCCCGACACGAAAAGCCTTACCAATTTTTGAAAGACAGGGTATTACTTGCCCTAATGCATTGGTATCTTGACCAATTAGAAAAAGAAAAACCGGACAAAAACCGAAAAATACCAAAGCCCGGACCAATACCCGAGATCAAAAAAACGAATATTACGCCAACGGAAACCGATGACGGGGAACTGTTATGGCCAAAAGTCGCTTAAACCCTTGGTAATTAATTTTTTATTCACCCTTTCGCCCAGATTTTGAATTACCACCTATAGTTTTTCCTATTACCCACACGGATCGGAACAATCTCCTATTTGTTCTCAGCCTTTGATTCGCTTTTTTATAACGTGAATCGCATTGATTTCAAAAATTGCGTTTGCTCACGATTTCCGGATTTATTTTTATCGATGATTTCCTGTCCCAAAAGCCAATACGTTTATCGGAAAACCATATATTCATTCACAGTTATATTTTTTAATTCAAACGGATATGGAAAAGACATATTGGGTGATTGATGTTAGGCTTGAATTATCGCCATTAAGTTCCGTTGCCTTTGGTGACCTGAACTGCATTAAGCGTTTTATTATTAGGACTTTCACAAAAGAAGAAGCGATAAAGCGCATTAGGGCCATTTGTATAGAGGAATATTGCGAAGTGAAAACACTGTTAAATATAGTAGACTATAAACTCAAGAGACCCAAAGAAGACCTTGATCAGTTTTACAAAACAGCAGAATTTTACGAAATAGCGAAAGAAAAAGGCGTTGCGGGCAATTTTTATGTAGGTGTCGATGTGCTTGAGATGGATAATAAAATGCATGTGCTTTCGAATTGCAAGTTAAACCTTAAGCGATAAAATTTAGTTTTGGCCTTCATACATAAAGAGGATTTTTCTTTTCTATATGTACGTCAGCGAACGGTTTTTTCACCTGGTGGTCTCTTCCTGTTAAAAGAACTATTTGGTTTGTTCTCTACCCGGAAACTAGACTTCTTTTGTTGCTTACGCTCCTTGTACCAAGTATAGAGTAATCCAATTATAGGTAGGTTTCTCGGCCACATTCTTAGTGTTTGAACGTTTGTGGCTAATGCCTGTGGTTTTTTTTAAGGCCTTTTTGTTGACCGTTCTTTTCTTTTTATATCGCCAAGATAAGAATATTAACACATAATAGCATATCATCGAAATAAATGTAGTAACTTTCATTGTTTTTTATATGTTAATCAGGGTGTGATTTGCATTACATGCAAAAAAAATGTTTTTTGGTATGAAAAATATAATTATTTTAATATGTTTTTTTGTTGTAGTATCTGCTTGTGATGTTGATTCTTTAGATGATAGATTATCCACATTGGAGGATAGGGTACAGGTTCTTGAAGAGCAGGATAAAGCTTTTATTAAATTAATTGAGGCTCAAAATTCAAACCTTAGGATTCTTGAAGTATTGAATTCTGATGATGGGACTATTTTAAATATGTCCAATGGCACAGAAATTAAAATCCCAGGATTACCATCAATTGGTGAGAATGGTAATTGGTGGATAGGTGGAGAGGACACTGGTGTAAAGGCGCAGGTTCGGGACGGAGAGGACGGCGAAAGTCCAGAGGTAGGCGAAAACGGTAATTGGTGGATAGGTGGAGAAGACACTGGTGTAAAGGCGCAGGCTCGGGACGGAGAGGATGGCGAAAGTCCAGAAATAGGCAAAAACGGAAATTGGTGGATAGGCGGAGAAGACACTGGTGTAAAGGCGCAGGCTCGGGACGGAGAGGACGGCGAAAGTCCAGAAGTAGGCGAAAACGGAAATTGGTGGATAGGTGGAGAGGACACTGGTGTAAAGGCGCAGGCTCGGGACGGAGAGGATGGCGAAAGCCCAGAAGTAGGCGAAAACGGAAATTGGTGGATAGGCGGTGAAGACACTGGGGTAAAAGCTGTAATCCCAATCATAACTGAGATTAAGTTTGTAGGTGATACTGCTCGATTTACGTTTAGCGATGGAACTTATATTGAATTGAAGGTTCAACTTGAAGGTCCATTTATTCAGGATGGCTTATATGTCGCTAAAGTTGATTTCTTCGATTTCATCAGCTCTGATAAAGAGAGTTTCTTTGAAATACAAAAAGAAGAAATCTTGGTCTGGAATGGTGTGCCAAAATTAAGGCGATATAAAGAGTCGAAAAAATACCAAGACGTTGTTATTTATGATTGTGGAGAGCTATACGTAGATATATTACGTGACTCATATGTGTTTTCTGGTTTACCTGAAGCGTATATAGGAAACCAAAAATTAGATAAAGATGATTTGATTTTCTATGAGTCACATAATGATCAAAATCCATTTTTCAATCACATTGTGAATGTGAATATTCAGGGTATACTTGTTGGGTATCAGTTCTTTCCTGATAAGTCAGAATTTTCATTTAAAATTCCGGAAGATATTGTCTCCCCATTAAATAGACCAAAAGTTGGTTTTTATACAGACTCTGGCCTTGAAATATATGTTGGGGAGAAAAGTTTTGAGATGCGCAGTGCGAGTGGGAGGGTGAAGATAGATAATGTTCAGGATGAGAAGTGGACAAATGGTTTCTCTCCTGATGGAGAAGCATGGATTCAATACGATAAAGTTACTCAGAAGTTGTCTGTGCATGGTTATGAGTTAACATTTCAGCCTGGTATGGACGATTTTACAATTGCAGTAACTGATGGTCCTGTTGTGGTATCTGATAGTCCAAAAGTGGGGTTTTATACAGGATTAGGGTTTGAACTTTATGTTGGAGTAGATGGGTGTGAAATGCGTGGGCCAGATGTAGAAGCGAAATTGGCAGTGTCGAATGAAGATTGGGTGAATGGTTTCTTTCCATATGGGGAGGTAAAGCTTCAGTATGATAGAGTCAATGGAGTGTTAACTCTAGGTGGTGATAAATTAACATTTCAACCTGATATGGTGGAGTTTAGTATTTAATAAAAACTGTTTTTACCTTAAAAAAAACCCGTCTACAGAGCTTTCTGTAGACGGGTTTTTATTTCAATAAAGCTCAGCTTCTTACAAAGCCTGATCCTTACTCAAGTCCTTAATCCTGATATTTCTGAACCAAACCTTTGAGCCGTGGCCCAAGTAGCCGATGTGGCCTTTCTTGCGGTAGGCACCTGGGTGGTTTTTATGATCTTTCGGGCCGTTTTTCAGGGCTTCCTTCAGGTGGCAGTCGGTGATCACCGTTCCGTTGAGGATTACCTTGATGTGGTCGCCTTTTACTATTACCTCCTGTGTGTTCCATTCGCCCATCGGTTTGTGGAATCCGCGCTTGGCGGCGTGGATGCCGTATACCGATCCGTGGTACTGGTATGGCTGGAGGTTGGCGAATACCGGCGCTTCGTTGTCCAAGATCTGGAGTTCCATTCCCACATAAGCGGCGTCGCCTTTGAGCGGCGTGCGGATACCGAGGCCGTTGTTGGCGCCGGGCGTGAGTTTGAATTCGAAACGGTAGTTGAAGTCGGCGTACTCCTTATTGGTGTAGAGGTTGCCCCAACCGCCTTTGGCCGGTTTTACGGCGATTACGCCGTCCTCTACCACATACGATTTCTTGTCGCCTTGCCATTTGTCGAGGTCCTTGCCGTTGAAGAGCGATACGAAGCCTTCGGCTTTCTCTGTTTCGGTAAGGTTATACTCGTCGGCTTTGATTTCCTTCACGAAGATATCGCGGAAAGTGAGGTCCGAACCGTGGGCCTGCAATTCGATAGCGCCAGTCGGGAAGATGGCCTGCTTGCGGTCCCAGTAGTTGTCCATCGTTACGTTGTCCACTACCGTGATGCCGTTGAGCTTAACGGTAACTTTCTCGCCTTCCATCTTGATGTAGAACGAGTTCCATTCGCCTACCGGATTGTCGGCTACTTGAAGCGGCTTGCTTTTATGCTTCTTGTTGTTGTACAGTCCGCCCGAGCCCACTTGAGCGCCTACGTGCGTGTTGGCGATGTCCCAGATCTGTACCTGTGGCGTACCACGGAGGTAGATGCCGCTGTCACCGCCTTTGGTGATGCGCCAGTCAACCAACATTTCGAAGTCGCCGTACTCTTTGACAGAGCAGAGGTTGGCGCCTTTTCCGTTGAAAACGATCATGCCGTCGCGTACCGACCAGCATTCGGTCATTTTCTTGTTGGCGATTTTTTGCTTGGCAGCGAGTTGGCGCTTGCTCATTTTGGCCCTTTTGATCGGGTTTTCCACGAGTCCTTGCCAGCCCGAGAGGTCTTTTCCGTTGAACATCGAAACGTAACCTTCGCCTTTAGGCATGGCGTCGAGGTAAGTGCGGATACTTTGCTTGAGGTACGCGCCTTCCGGGTGGTCCATCAGTGCGATAACCTTGTCCATAACCTCGCGCACGCGCTTGCCGTAGAGGCCAACTTTACGTCCGCCCGAAGGAAGCGTGACCTTCATGGCGGCCATAACGGCGGCTTGCTGAACGTCTTTGTCCTGGAACAGGCTTTCGAGATAAGTGAGGGCGGTGAAGGTCTGCACGTTTTCGAGCGTCTTCACGGCCGTATTTTTCTGCTTGGCGTTTACGGCGTAAGGCATCGCCTGACGGATCTTGAGGAGTTTGTTCTCCACAGGAAGTCTCTTGGCGAGTTTTACGTATCCGTTGAAGGCTTTGCCCTGATATTTGGAAGAGCCGTCTTTTACCACTTCAAAGATAATCGGCAGGGCGTCGAGGTCCGTCCACGAGAGAAGGGACTTCATGGCGGCGTCTTTTTCCTGTCCGTTACCGGTGTTGTATACATCCTGTACGGCTACGAGGGCTTTTTGTCCGCCGAGCGTAGGCAACATACCGAGGATGCGGTCTTTTTTCGAGGTTTTCTTAAGCGCCTGAAGCAGGATGGCTGTTTGCTTGTCGCCTTTTTCCTTTTGGCAAGCGGCGATAAGGGCCCTTTGCAAAAGCTTGATTTCCCCGTTGTTTGAGCTAGAGAGCAATTTTTTGGTCAAAGGAGTAATCTCGGCGGGAGTAACCACACGCGAGATAGCCTTGAGGGCGCTCTTGCGGGTAGCCTCGTTGCTGTCGCTGATAAACGGCATCAGGGTACCTACGTAATCCTCGTTGCTGCGGCTTCCGAGCAAGCGGATAACTTCCGGCAGGGCCGAAGCTGGGATCGAAGAAACGTTGTTGGCGAGTTCGTCCAATTGGCTGTCTTGCGCCACAACAGTGAGGGTATTCACGGCTTGCGTAACGGCCTCGGGCTTTCCGCTTTGGAACACTTCGAGGCAAGCGTCGTAAGCTTTGTAGCTTTGGATATGCCCCAGCGCGCGGATAGCGGCCGCCTGAACGTTGCCGGCAGGGTTGGCCAACTCGTTCTTCAAAGCGTTTACGGCGATGGCGTCTTTGCGGTCGCCCAACAGATCGATGATCTCAACCTTTACGGTATTGTTGGCTTTCGGCAATTCGGCGATCAGCGTGCGGGTAGCGTCGGCGTCGTTCAGTTTCAGGATGATCGAACGCACGTTGCCGCGGTGGCGGAAGTCGGTGTGGGCGATGTCCTTTATCAGTTCCGGCAGGATCTCGTTACCGTATTGCTCGGCCATTTCGGCCAAAGCGAATGCGCGGAGATGCAGACGGTCCGGGCTTTTTTGCTTCAGGAAGTTCTTGTAAACTTTCTTGCCTGTGGCGTCGTCGCCTTCTTCTACCAAACGCTGGGCGTAGTTTTGGAACGCTGCTACGGCTTGGGTTTCCTCATAAAGGTAACCGGCTTTTTTTGCGGCGGCGGCCAAAGTTCCGTAAGCTTTAGGCGAAGCGCTTTGGGCGAGTGCGTAAAGCTGTACTTTTTTGGTGTAAACGTCGTCGGCTTTGATCGAGAGCAACCAGCTAGCCGCGTTTTTCGATTCGAAATCGCCGAGAACCTCGATAAGGTTTATGCGGATTTTTCCGGTAGAAGCCTGAGCGGCTTTCAAGACAGCGGCCTCGGCCTCCGGCGTACCGACATGCTTAAGCGCTTGAGCGGCGGGGAAGTGCAGGCGTTCGTCTGTCAAATATCCCGACAAAGAAGCGATAGCCTCACCTTCGCCGATATAGCGGATCTGACGGATAAGGAAATCCTTTACCTCAGTTTCGTTTTCAGTTCCCAAGGCTTTGATAAACGCTTGGCTGATGGCCAGACGGTCGGCCTCGTCGTCCTGCTCGCCGATATAGCGGGCCAGGGCGTTTACGGCGTAGCGCGCCGAGAGGTCGTTGCCGGTGCCCGGCGTGGTGAGCATATCGAAGAGTTTCGGCAACACGTTGTGCTCTTGCTGAAGCTCGGTGAGCTCTTTCATGAGCTTGGCGCACTGATCGGCCTTTTCGGCAGGCATTTGCGCCAAAATATCGACGACCTTAGTCTCAGTGGTGCGTCGGTCTTGCGCCATGCCTTGGCCAGCCAGAGCCGCGGCGCAGAGTATGGTTAGGAATGTTTTTTTCATTGATCTATGGTATGAGGTAGACGGTATCAGGTCTTAAGTAAATGGCCTGTAGGCGTCTAGCCTCGTGATAAAAATGGGCGTTGGTCTTAGTATCGGGCATTGGGGTTTTATGAAATAGAAAAGGAAATTCTTTGCGCTAGACAAGGCATGCCATGTCTCTACGAATTTCAATATCGATTTATTCCATACTTAATACCTCATACCGAATACTCAATACCAAAATCACACTCTCCAAGAGCCGCGCATCGGTTCGTAGAGCAGGCGGTTTGCGCCTTCGTCGTCGATAAACTCCTGTTTTACGGGATCGAACTTGAGGTTACGACCCAAACGGTGCGCTACAACCCCCATGTTCACGATAGTGCATGAACGGTGTCCGTTCTCTTCGTTAAGTGCGAACTTCTTGCGCTCTTTGATACACTTGAGGAAGTCGGTTTCCTGTGGCTCCGGATCCGGAAGCGTTTCGAGCAATTTGTCGATGTTAGGAATGTCCGATTTGAAACCGAGGTAGATTCTACCGTTAGGCCCTTCGATGTAAGAGGCTTCTTTGTCGCGGTTTTCTCCGTCGAGGATCACTTTGCATCCGTCGGCGTAAGTGTACTCGATGCGTCTCCAAGATCCGATGGCGTCGTGGTGCTGTTGCGGTGCGTCAATTTCAACCGAGATCGGGCTGTCGTTGTCTTTGCCGAGCATATATTGGACTGGATCGAGGTAGTGCTGTCCCATATCGCCGAGTCCGCCTCCGTCATAATCCCAGTATCCGCGGAAAGTGGAGTGCGTCCGGTGGCGGTGGTATGGCTTATAAGGAGCAGGTCCGAGCCACATGTCGTAGTCAAGTTCCTCTGGCACTTGTTGTTGCGGGAGGTTGGTCTTTCCGCTCCAGAAGAATTTCCAGTTGTATCCGGTCACGCCACTTACGGTCACTTTCAATGGCCAGCCCAATACGCCGCTGTCGATTACTTTTTTCAACGGTTTTACGTCCGTACCCAATCCGTAGAAAGTGTCGCGGAAGCGGAACCAAGTATTAAGTCGAAAAATGCGTCCGTGTTTCTGCACAGTTTCCACCAATTGCTTGCCCTCGCCGATGGTACGGGTCATAGGCTTTTCGCAGAACACGTCTTTGCCGGCTTTCGCGGCAGCCGAGGCCATTACGCCATGCCAGTGCGGAGGGGTTACGATTTGTACGAAATCGATATCCTTGCGCTCAAGCACTTGGCGGAAGTCGGCGTAAGTGTCCACGTTTCCGCCTAGTTTCTTTTTGGTAGCCATCAGGCGATTGCGGTCCACGTCGCAGATGGCGGCGAGTTTGGTCTTGTCGCCAAAGTACCCGAGGTGACCTTGTCCCATACCGCCCACGCCTATTACGGCGCGTACGAGTTTGTCGCTAGGGGCGGTGTAGTTGGCGCCTCCGATTACGTGTCGCGGCACGACATAGAAGGCGGCCGCTGACAGGGCGGCTTTTTTCAGAAAGTCGCGTCTGTTGTTCTTGTTATCAGCCATATGATTTTAGTTGGCGGCGCTCGGTTTCAAAAGGCTGTCCCGGTGTTTGGAAAAAACGAGGTTTCGGTTTTTGTCCAAAATCACCGGGTGTGTGATGCGGTGATTGTAGGCACGTACCGTCAAGCCGGAAGTATGTCCGAAGCGCCAATAAAAATGCTGTGTATGTAATAAATGGCCAAGGGGGCGTCGCCGAAACGTAAGTGGGTCCGCTACATTGGCTATGGATCAAATGTAGAGCGCTGGCGTGTATCTTTTGGGGTAACAAAAGGGGTAATTCGCTTTTGGGACGATCTGAAGCCCCTAAAAAGGACTTATTTGGCAGGTTGTGGCCATGTCAATATGTTACGAATTGGGTTTTGGTAACGTTTTTTTGTGTGGTGAAAGTGGTCTTAATCCGTGATAAAGGGTTTGTAAAGGCGGGCGAGAGGGACAAAAAGTATGTTCCGAACGTTTTTCTATCGGTTTGGTATCTTCATATTGAAGAATCTACAAGATTGGAATTGTTTAATTTTCTGTGTCTACAAACCTAGAGCGAACGGGTATAGATCGAAGGCAGGATTTTTTTCAAATATCATGCGCCTGCGCAGGCAAGATTATCTAAAATAGCAAAACGCACATAAGGGATTTTTTCGTGTTTTAGGATTGGATGGAAAAGGGCTGATTTGTCCTGTAGTGGTCCTAGTTGGTATCAATACGGAACATTAAAACGAAAAATATATGTATCTATGTAAATTATATAGGTTAATTTGATTTGTTATAAAATATGCATTTTAAAACATTAAAAAATCATATAGAAAACGTGCTTAGTCACGAAATATAAATATTTGATACTCTACGGAGGGTTGGTAATATATAACAGATTATTCAACAAAGACATTGCACGATTGCAAATATAAAAATATAAGTATAATTTCATCTTGCCCAGTCAATTTAGGCGGTCTTATATAAAGAAAGAAGGTAGGTATGGTGGACGGAAGGAAGGTTTCCATCATCTTTCCTTTAGTGATAGGCATTGGTGCCTGTGATATATTTTCGGTATGAGTTTATTAAAAACAGTATTATTTATTGCTGGCGTAATTGTGTTTTTGGGGACGGGGACTTCTTTTGCGCAAATCACTCCAGGTAGTTCCAATAGTGGAAACGGCCCGAGTCTGGACGAGGTGCAGTCCGGTGTAGAAAGCAGAAGTTTTTTGCCAGGACACCCTAATCCCCCCACTGATGTGCCGATTGACGGAGGCGTAAGCCTGTTAATCGGAGCCGGGGTTGCGTTAGGGGCTCGTAAAGTGATCAAGAATAATAAAGGAAAGAACTCATGAAGTTATCTGTAACTCCCTTTTTCACAAGAAAGAACACTATTGAATCATGAGCGCATATACTACCCGATATTTAATCGCTTTATTTCTTATCAGTGTCTTCGGTGTTGTTATCGCTGGGGAAAGGCCTTTTTTTCCGCCTCCTTCGCTTAATAATGACCCCGTATTCTCTTCATCACCCAAGGTTACCGTACGGGATAATGAACAGTACGAATATATCATAGTGCTGTTCGACCAAGACAAAGACATAACCAGTATTGATTGGGCAAATAGTGTTTTGCCCGGTTGGATGTCGCATGAAGATTTGGGAATGTCCGTACCCACAATAGCGGGATCTTCACAAGGCTATCGGAACGGGACGGGAGCCGAGAGCTTATTCAATTGGCCGAAAGGAATGGTTGAGGACAGCGACGGAAATATTTTCGTTTCCGACGAGAATAACCATATTGTCCGTAAGATTTCCCCTGACGGCCAAGTGACAACGGTTGTTGGCGGTGAGGCCACTTCCGTTCAGTTGAATACGCCTCGGGGGTTGGTCTTGGATGCTGATGGCAACCTGTATATCGCTGATCACTTCGGACATAGCCTGTGGAAAGCCACTTTTGATGCCAGCGGTAACGCCACTGTCATTTTGATAGCCGGAGGAAATGGAAAAAGCAATATTGATGGCCCGGTAGGAACTTCGGGATTGCGTTTTCCATCGGATCTGGTAATTCAGGGAGATTATCTATACTTCACAGATAAAGGAAACAACTCTATCCGGAGAGTCGATCTTCGTCCGGGAAATAATTACACAACCAGTTGGTTTTCCGGTGGTCCGGGACAGGGCTACAAAGACGGCCCCGCAAACGAGGCGAAGTTCAGAAGGACTCTTGGAATCGATGTTGACGCTGACGGAAACTTTATAGTGGTTGACAGGCAGAACGACAGGATCCGGAGAGTGGCGCCCGACGGTAGCGTTACCACTATTGCGGGAGGATCGCAAGGTTATCAGGATGGACCTGCTCTGGAAGCTAAGTTTCATGATCCCGAGGGGCTATTGGTTGATATAGACGGGAGCATTTATGTGGCCGACGATTTTAACAACAAAGTCCGGAGGATAGCCTTTGATGAGGATGGTCAGGCTGGCGTCATGACAGTTACGGACGGCGGATACGATATGGCGGAGAATAAGGCTTTTTCATTCAACAGGCCTTCGTTTCTGATGAGAACGAATTCAGGGGATTTGTTGGTGTCCGATGCCGATAACCACCGGATTAGGAAAATAGAGGAAGAGAAAAGGGTATTCCGGCTTTACGGAAACTCGTATGGCCATGTAGGTTCGCACAATATCATATTGCGGGGTACGGACGGTAATGGCGGAAATGTGGAACAAGCGTTTACACTTACCGTTTCTGACGCAAATCCTAACCTACTTTCCATCGAGCGAAGAGATGGATACGGAGATGTTGTGGAAGGTGGTGAAGCACATTATACCGTTACGTTTAATGAGCCAGTGAGCAACGTAAGTCCCGATGATTTTATCACGAAGACAACAGAAGGAGTTACGGCGAGTATTACGCAGATTATTCCGGTGCCCGGTGAGGGTGGCCGAGGGCCAAACGTATACCATGTGGTGATGACTGGCATTTCCGGTTCCGGAACCCTGTCTGTCCAGTTGAGTGCGGGAAACAATATTGTCGACGCCGGGGGGAACAGTTACGAACCCAAAGACTTGCTTGGAGAAGCGGGCTATTACTATGTCCACGAAGAGGGAATATCAATCGAAGGAGACCCGGTTCAATTGCCGGTTGAAGGGGTTGATTATGAATACGTTTTCGGTATTTCGGGACCGGATAACGACAAAATTAACTTAAGCGCATCGAGTATTCCCGCTTGGGCGACCTTAAACTATTTAGGTGGAAATGTAGAGACCTTTTCGGGATCGGGAAGAGGAGGTTTGACCGATGGACCAAAGAATACTGCCAGGTTTTCTAATATGGGAGGCATTGCCCGTGATAGTGACGGAAACTTGTACGTAGCGCAATCGGCGAATAACAGGAGCGAGATAAGGAAAGTGAGCACGGACGGAAGTGTAAGCACGATTTACAACACTACTTTCAATACTCGAATCGTGAGTGTGGCGGTAGACAATTCCGGGAATGTGTATTTTGCCGAATACTACGGCCATAGAATCAGGAAAATTGATTCAGGCGGGACCGTAACCGTTTTGGCTGGCCCGGATGGCGATGACAACGGGCCAAAAGGATATAAAGACGGCCCAGCTGCGGAGGCTTTGTTCGATGGACCATTTGGCTTATGTGTAGATGAGGAAGGGAATGTTTTTGTGGCTGAATCCAACACTAACCATATCCGGAAGATTTCGGTTGAAGGCATGGTTAGCACCGTTGCCGGAAGTGGCAGGGGCTACCAAGACGGAGTGGGGTTGAACGCTAAGTTTAGGGTTCCGACTGACGTAGCCGTGGACAAGCACGGAACCCTTTATGTCGCGGACAGAGGGAACCGCCGTATCCGTAAGATATTGCCGAATGGCGAAGTTAGCACGCTTACCGGAACTGGTGGAGACGATGTTGTGGACGGCGACAAAAACACCGCGATGTTCAAAGGGCCGAACGGTATTGATATAGATAAGCAAGGCAATATTTATGTGGCGGATTATTACGGTCATGTGATTCGAAAAGTTTCGCCTACGGGAGTAGTGACTACGATTGGAGGTAAAGCCGTGACTTCTGGTTTTCAGGATTCTGAAAAAGGAGAATCATTATTTAAGTCGCCTTTTGACGTGGTGGTTGACGATGCGGGGGCATTGTATGTGTCGGACCGTGGGAACGTTAGGGTTCGGAAAATCCACGAAGCGCAAGTGTACGCCTTGCGCGGTGACGCCAGCGGGGTTTCTGCTCCGGAAACCGTTACGATAAAGGCGGAAAACCCTCACGGATATACGGCCGAGCAAACCTTTGATATTCATCCGCCTTTGAGTACGTTGTATTGGGCCGGCCCGGTAGACTCAGATGAGAGCCATATCACGGATGAATATACGATGGACTGGTTTGACGAGAAAAATTGGCGAGGCAAGTTGGGTGACGGCACTTATGTGAAAACAAACGGAATTCCTTCGGATAAGATCGAAGCGGTATTTGAGAACGATCACGCTTATAATATCGAAATCGGAACGGACACCGAAGTCAAGGGAATCGGATTGGGTATGACCGGTTCGGGAAAAGGAACCCTTTTGCGTTTGCGTTTAAGAAACGGAGCCGATTTACAGGTTGTCAACGGTTTTCAGCACCTTGGCATAACCGACCTTCCGGGTACTTATGAGGGAGGATTGACATTGGATTTGGAACATACCAATACCATTACTGCCCTGGACCTGAGTCAAGGCGGAAAGTCGTTGGTGAAAGAGATCGTCTTTAGCGGGAAAACTGGTACGCCGGGTATTTCCTTAAAACTTATGCCCCAGTCTGATTTTGTTTTTCCCCATATGACATTCACGGGATCGGGAAAATTTGGTGGCGTCGAAATAAAACCGGCTGGCGAAGTGACAGCCACGTTGGAAAAGAACAGTAGTGTCGCTGGGAATTTTTTCACGAATGAAAATCTCAATTTTAGTCTGGGCGATTACGACTTGGACTTATATAATAACTGGGATGGCGATGCCGGAACTTTTACAGCCGGGACTGGCTCGGTACGTTTTGTCGGAAATATTGACCAATCCGTTTCCGACGCTCATGAAATTCCGAATGTCACCTTGGCGAAAGGTTCATCAGCAAGAAAAGTAACGTTGCACCAGCAACTTCGTATAAACCGAACGCTTGAATTGGAGCGGGGCACTTTGGTGATTCCCAATGGCATTTACTTGGATGCGGATGAGGACAAATACGCCATCATTCCTGAAATAGCTATACCGAATGCGGTAAGAATCCGAAAATCAGAGACCAGCTCCAACAATGACGGAATCCTTACGATGAAAAGGGTTTTCGGCAAAAAAACGGAGCGAGAATTGTCCCAAGGCTGGATGCGTTTTGGTCCGGTGTTGAATGGGCAGATTTTCGGGGATTGGAAATCGCAGTTCCATATGTATATGGGGGCGGGAAATTCCAGCGTGAACCTTTTTGACGAGAAGAAATACGGAGATTATAAGACAGACGTTTCCGAAGAGTTTTATTGGACGGGAGTTTTTGATCCCACCACGGCCATTACCGCCGGTTTGGGCTATTCGATTTATGTTTACGGAAAAAATCTCGTAGACGGCACGCTCACTTTCGAGGAAAACGGAACATTGCCAAAAGGGAATATTTCTATAAAAACCCGCTATTCGGGAACATCGCTTTATCACGGATTCAATTTGGTGGCGAATCCTTACCCGTGCCCGATAAGCTGGGATAAGCTCCTGGCGGATCAAAACGACCCTAGCCTTTGGCACCATACCGCATACGTTTGGGACAGCGAAAAAGGGACTTATCGTTTCCTTAAAGACAATACAAACGGCGGGGATTATGTCGATAACACGGACTATGACGGACACATTTCCGACCCTGACCTGACTATTGCGCCCGGACAAGCCTTTTTGGTATATAAGCGAGGCGGAAGGGTGAACCAGAACAATTCGATAGTATTCAAGGAGTCCTCAAAAGTGAATGTCTTTGACAGGCCGCTTTTCAGAACGGAATCAAACTCTTCGGAATCGGATTCGGAAGGAATCGTTGTGGAATTGCGTGGGCCGTCGGGGCAAAGCTTGCCGGTGGCCTTAGGTTTCGATGATCGGGCCTCCGCCCAATTCGATTTGGCGGAAGATGATTTCCAGATGTCGGGAAGCGAGACGTTGTTGGCTATTTTGGCGAAAGGAACACAGCGAGATGGCACGAAAAACAAATCCGTGGAAGCCAGGCTGTCAAACCAGCCCTTCCCGGCAGAGGATTCGTTGATTAACATAAGCTTTGGCACGGCCAAATTGGGTCCGCATAAACTGGAATTCGGCAAATACCGGAAGCTTAAAGAAAGCAGATCCATAAAGATAATCGATCAGCACCTGAAAGATACCGTCGATATGCTGTCGGTTGACTCTTACGCTTTTGAAGTCAATTCAGACCAGTCTTCCTATGCGTCTGATCGGTTCAAAATTTGGCTTGGAAACAAGGAGTTGATGAACCGGGTTTATCTGGATTTCGGAAATGTGAAAGCCGGCGAAGGGCGTTTGGTAAATATTCCGGTTCGGGCGAAAGATTTCAAAAAGATGAAATCGCTGGATATGGACCTCAATTGGGATAAAAGCGTTTTTTCTTTCGAAAATGTGATAACGAAAATCCCGGGGCAATTTGACCTTGACAAAGGCGAAATCGGATCCGGAAAAATAGGGATCGAATGGAGAAGCGTAGAATCCGACGGTCTCAGCCTTCAGGATGGCGATACGTTGTTTTTGGCCCGTTATCGCGTAACGGATGACGCGCCTTTCCAAAGCGAATTCGAAATGGAGAAGTTGAGCGGACAGGGATTGACATTAAAAGGAGACAAACTTGTGGACGCTCCGATTTCGGGAGGAACGGGAAATGTGATTATCCGTCAGGCGTTGAAGGTAAAAGGCGAGGTTCGAGACAAATCTGGGAGTGTTGCTGTAAAAACAGTCTGGCAATGGAGCCTGGACGGAGAGGAGCAAGAACCTGTCACCGGGTCTGACCAGCACGCTTTCCGACCGCTTGAGGGAGAAATATTGGGCTTGCGCCCGAAAGTTAGTACAACCGATTCTAAGCCAAGTGTTCTCGATTTGGTCAAGATACGGCGTTCCATCCTCGGGACATATACATTCTCGGATGCGTTGGACGAATACGCTTCTGACCTTGACGGTAACGGAAAAGTGTCCACCGCCGATATCGGGGATTTGCGTGAAGTGATCTTGGGACTTCGTGACGATAGCGAGACCGATTGGAAAGTTCTGACCGAAGAATCGGTACAGAAAATAAAGGCCGGAGACTGGGAAGATCTGACGCACGAGGTTAACGCTTTAGTAAAAGAGTCGGACGAAGATAGAGTTTACAGCTTTACGGCGGTCAGAAAAGGTTCGGTTGGTGAAATGGACAAACAAACCCGGAGCCAAGGACGGTACTTGCATTCCAAGCCGTGGAAAACGAATGAGGACGGAACCCAGAGTATCGAGCTTTATTGCGATACAGATTTATCGGGCCTTCAGTTTTCATTGGCTTGGGAAAGCGGAAAATACGAGTTGGCGAAATGGGAGAACTTGGCAAACGGTAATCTTCAGGCAAACGTGAAATCGGGTGTGGCTAATATTCTTTGGAACGAAACCTTTGATTCGAAGAACGCGAACCAGCCTATCCTTCGTCTTACATACCGTTCAAAAAACCAAGGTTCTGAACTTCCTAAAATCGCCCTCGCCGAAAAGGGTGTTGAAGCTTTGGCCGTGGACCAAACATTAAATCCGTTTTCTGTTATCGGCCTGAACATCGAAGGTATGGAGGACGGGCCTGTAAGATTTTCGGCTAGCCCTAATCCCTTTAGGGATATGGTTACTTTCAGGGTTCCATCTGGTACAGGGAAAAGCGTAAAAGTGAAGATGTTTGATTTGCGAGGTGCGTTGATCGACTCTTTCGCCAGAATAGCGGAAACCGATTACCCGGAAATTGAATGGAAGCCAAGGGCTAATGGTGTACGGATTCTTCCCGGAACCTATATCTATAAAGTGAAATCAGACGGGAAAACGTTTGAGGGGCAGTTGATGGCAAAATAGGGAGGCGCGAAAAGTGCGCAAATAAAACCTTGGCTAGCCCAAGAATCACAAAGGGAGCGGATTATTTCCGCTCCCTTTGTTTTACGTATTCCGTTTAGGAAATATCCATTCTTCAATCTATAATTTATGCAAATTTAAAGTTCTGTTATCCTTAATATATAATACTATAGCTACTTTTGTTGAAGAGGTGACCTATAGCTAGTTTAAGGCATCGTTTTGTTGAGATATTGGCCCAGAATTTTTCCGCAATGTTCATAAGCCATTTCCAGTCTTCCGTCCAAAGAAGTGTCCTTAAAGGTTAGAGGTTTTGGAGGCTTTACGAATTTTACGACTACTGTAGAAACGGTTTTTTCAGGATCTCCGGATTTGAAAAAACGGGCTTCTACGTTAATGGAGGCGTCTTTTTTTGCCATACCCACTACATATCCGGGTTGTGTGTATGTGGTTTTTAATACCATTGTATACGGAGAATCACCCTTACTGCTGACTTTTATCTTCTTGGTTTTGAGCTGTTCCGACAGTTGATTCAGGAATACCGGTTCATAGCTGGTCGTCCGGCTTCTGTACCAGTTCATCCTCCATTCCTCTCCGCTACCCGATTTCTCTTTGTTCAGCTTTTCCATCTGGTTTCGGATGTAGTCTTTTTCATTTCTGAATTTTCCTACCCGCATACTGTCATAGACGTATTTCACCCGTAAGCTATGTTGGCCTTTCAGAAAATCCAGATTACCTTGGGTGACTTTTATGGTTTGTCCGAAAACATGGGTCCCTACTATTGTCATAAACACAACAAAAAGTACGGGAGAAATTCTTCGTGTTATTATACCTCGCATAATGTGCTAAATAGATTGTAAAGAAGACTGATCTATATAAACATAATATTGTATAATATTGTTGAATGAAATTTTATATAAACCGGTTTTCAATGAAAGGAAAATGCCCGGCAGTGCGTTTTTGAATATTCGTATTTGTCTTATTTATTGTGTTCTTCTCTATTGTGACCTTTTTTCTATTATCCTCTTCAGAGATATTTCAGGTGATATTTTCAATGATTTTGCAATTGTGAATCATGAAAAATGAAGCTGAATATAATAAACAAATGTTCAAGTGATCATGAAGAGGTGAAGTATTTTTCCTTTAAAAAATAGTTTGTGTCTTTTTTCAAGATAAACTTACTCTTATCTATTTATTTGTCTTGTTATAACTGTGTTGTATATATAACTGAATATTCGTCTTTTTTTGATATTGGTCAAGGTAGTAGTGAGTATGTCCGTCTAATTTTGCCTTATGTTTTTGTCTCGGTTAACCTGCGGCAAGGGCGAAAAACAAACATTGAAAACCACTGGCGGTAAGAATACGAAGCTGGTGCAAGAAAGTTTTGACCATGACTTTGACCCAAATATTTGCCCGTTTTCGGTGGCGCATAAGCGTCACTTTATTTATCGTATTGGTGGAAGCCGTGCTTTTCGTGCTCTTTCCGCTGTTTATCGGATACGCTATTAATGGAGTGTTGGAAAAATCATATTCTGGACTCATATATCTGGGCTGTCTGAGTTTGTTGACGCTGATTACCGGAACGGCCCGGCGTTTCTATGACTCCAGAGTCTACGCTGGGATTTATCAGGAGCTGGGAGTGGAGACTTTTGAGCGCAATCAAACGGCGGAGACTTCCAAACTTTCGGCAAGGATCAATATGTTGCAGGAGTTGGTTGAATTCTTTGAAAATTCGTTTCCCCAATTGGTGAACAGGGTTATCGGTTTTGTCGGTATTCTGATTTTATTGTTCTCTTTCAGCCTTAATATTTTTCTGGCTTGTCTGGTTGTAACGGTTGTTACCGTGTTGGTTTTCGGTTTTACGGCGGAAAAGACCATGCGCTTTAACACCAAGTATAACGATACGCTGGAAAAACAAGTAAGCGTATTGGAACAGGGGCGTTCGCTATTGGTGAAAGGGTATGTCAAAAACCTGATGCGATGGAATATCAGGCTTTCGGATTTGGAGACCGTGAATTATTCGATCGTCTTTTTGGCGATGGTCGGATTGATGATTTACGCTGTGGTTGAGTCCGTTGGAATGGGGACGATGAATTACGGAGCTATTTTCTCAGTGGTGATGTACGTGTTCGAGTTTATGAACAATACGTTCGAATTGCCGGTGTATTATCAGGAGTGGTTGAGGCTGAAGGATATCTCTGAAAGGCTTCAGGATAATCAGGAGCGAATTGACAGATGAGGCCTCCGGTATTGGTTCGTGGTTTTAGGTGAACAAAAGTTTGATTGCTGATTGGGTGTAGAATCACCTTTCCTTGGAAATATGGTCAAGGATCATCTTCGGAGGCCGGCAGGGCTTCTTGTTCTTTTCGTTCATAAACGCCACCGTTACTTTGGCCTCGTTTATCAGGATTGTCTCGTTCTTGTAAAGCTCGTATGCAAATACGACCGTTGGTCCCACAGCTTTCTCGATTCGGGTGACAACCGTTAGCCAATCATCATAATGCGCTGGACGAAGGTATTTCAATTCCGCTTTGGTAACGGGCATCCAGATACCGCATTCCTCAATTTCTCGGTAACAGAGTCCCCAGTCCCGGAAAGCTTCCCATCGCGCCGACTCGTAATACTGCAAATAAGCTGAATGGTGCACAAACCCCATCTTGTCAGTATCGGAATAACTCACTCGGAAGCTATGTCTGTGTTCGTTGTGCTGTAAGTCCTTGAACATAATGTGTATCGTTAAAAGTATCCGTATAGGACATAGGCGAGTGCTTTGTCGAATGGTAAACTATTTGTCATACAGGAAGGCGATACCTTCTTGATGACTTTTTTGTCCTAGAATCAGATAAGTATATAATAAATAGCAAAGCCGATAAGTGCCAATTTATACAAGGCAAAGAGGCTTCGGACTAATATAGGTCAGTGTTTCTGGTGATTTTGCGCCGACTTATCCGGGATTTAACTTTTTGGGACGCTTTAGGGTTGACAGAGGGGGAGAGTGTGTCGAAGAATGTTTAGAAGGCAAGGACAGAGCAAGCATCGCCGGAGAGGAACGGCGGGAAAGGCGGGAGTGGCCAAGATGCCACCCGTGCAGGCTATGTTCACCCGCCGGGATTTTGATTCTCTTTTACTGACCGAAGAAGATCAGGAAGAAGAGGAATTTACGCATATAACCGCCGAAGAGATGGCGGATATCCCCGCGACGAAACAAAGGGGATGGCTGGCCCGGCATCTTTTTTCCTGTGGCGCTCCGAATGTGGAGCCTATAGCCTACGCCCAGGCCCGAGCCGATAAATTAGGACTTTCCAAAAGCAGAAAAACCAAAATAGCCGAAAGCAATCCGGAAATTGAGGGAATTCGCAGGCGTTTGGAAGAATACGAGACGCTGGACCGAAGGATGAATCCGGCTACCGCCCCGCCAACTTTAAAAAACGCCGTTTCCCGAATTGGCGGATTTCTGCCTAAACGAGATCCCGTTCCATCGTTTACAACAAAATTATTTTGACCTCCGCCGGCACGGATCCGAGCCAGAGCGAATGCCCAATATTTTTGCGGACGGGGAGGATATGACCGACGGCGCGGAACCTGTTGAGGATGATTTGGAAGAAATGCTCCGTAATTCCAAACGGTTGGGCATTATGGGAAAAGCCTTTGAACGGATGCAAGCCGAATGGATGGGAAAGCGCAGACGTGCGGAAACTAATGCTCAACAATCTGATAGAGGCAAATTGGAAAGGCAAGCTGTAGAGGTGATGGGTGAAATCTCCGACCTAAGAGAGGAGGAGATAACCCAAGAGGCCGATCATTCATTAAGAATATCTTCTTTGGAATCTCTTAGCCATAGTATTTCCAGTCAGTTGGAAGAGCCGGATATTTTTCAAGCGGCGATGATTGCCAAAGTTAATGAACTAAAGACAGATTATTTCCGGAATAAAGACCTGATGTGGGCCTATGAAGCCGAGATGGAGAAACTAGGAGACGTAGGAAGCCTGGAAGATGTTCCCGTAGTGGAGAAAACGGAAGATTGGGAAATGATGCTTTTCCCGGAAACGGAAGATCTCGCCTTTATGGCGCCCGATGTGTCCGCTAGGGAAATCAGGGCGATATTAAGCAGGAACCCGGGCTTGGCGGTCCATTTGATCGAGCAGGAAATCGATCGGTTGGCGGGGTTGGTGGAGAAAGGGAGCGCTTTGGTAAAAGCCAAAGACGATCAGAATCTAAAAGTGAAAGTGGCGGTGGAAAAGGATGGAGATGTAGTGCCCCTTCCGAATTTTGTCAATTCCCTCGATATGTCTATTGTCGAGATAGAGCGGTTAATAGATGATCTGCTGGAGGAATTTCCCCAGATCCACGCCGATGCCGAAAGGCTGTTTGAAATGGGAACCAAGGTGGTGGAAACGATTGACGGGGAAGGTGGAATGGATGAAGCGATGAAATTTGCCTCCGCTTGGCTACGTGACGAAAATTACAGGCCTGAGGAAGAGGAACTGGATTATCAAGACGCGTTGTATCGCTACGTATGTGTGAAGTTTGAAGGGCTGGAATCCGCTAAAAACGACAGGGACTATTATAAGGATATGTTACGGACCAAGATGGATACCGTAGAGCGCTATGCGGTGACCAGGCTGACGGAGCAAATGGCGAAATTGAAAGTGGCGAAGAGGGGTTTTGTTCCGCAGAGAGTGGTGATGCTGGGAGAACAAGACCAAACTGGAGGCCAGTACGCAAGGGTGGAGACTTGGCAACACCTTTATAGATATGAAGAGAAACTACGGATGCTGGACGAAATGGAAGCGGAAAGCGAAACATGGCGAACCAGAGTGGCTCCGGGCGGGTTTGAGTTGCCTGAGCAGGAGAGGGTGCTGTTGAGAGCGTTGGAAAGGTTGAAGTCGGAAATTGAAACTGAAAGGGCGAATTTGATGAAAAGGCGAGACGCTTTGCTAAATCCGGAGCCGGCGAAAAGAATTAAGTTTATGAATGTGCCTAAAAAAAGAAAGTGATTTTGGAAAGCCAAAAGAGTCGCTTTGTTAAAGATATTGCCATGATGATAATTGGAGTTTGATGTCACAATTTTTAAATTAATAAATCAATTTTTCAAGCCTGAATTCTAGGCCACTTTTGATTTTTTCCACTGATTTTTCAACACACCACACATTAAAAAAACTGTTTATGAAAAGAGTTTTAATTTTTGCATTGTGTATGATGGCGCTTCACGCCATGGGGCAACAGTGTTATGATCCCGATTTTCCCGAAATGACCGAGTTTATGAAGGCCGGTGTGCGGGGAGGAATCCCCGATGACCTGTCCATTGTGCAAACCCTGTCTCCGGGTGATGATCTGCAAGCGACATTAAACCAAGTTTCGGGAGCCGGAGGCGGAGTTGTTTTGCTGAAGGAAGGTACATACTCCTTCTCCAATACTATTAAAATCCCGTCGAATGTAGTGTTAAGGGGAGAAAGCCGTAGCGGAACTATTTTGCGTTGCCTAATGCGTTCGACAGGCAAAACTTCGGCGGTGCTTTTTGAAAATGCCACAAAGGCCGGGCTGGAAAACCTGACGGTAACGTTGGACGCCGGCGATATAGAACCTATAGACCGAAAAAACAGAACTGATGGCGGATGGTGCGGGGATTGTTTTAAGAATAATCCATCAGGCGCAAAGGACCTTTACGTACGCTTGGTGCATGTAAACGGCGGCAGTTCCGACTGTTGGGTTAAGGACTGCGATATTATCAAGTCCGGCACTGATCCGGTACTTTTAGAGGGAAAGCACAACACTTTCAAAAACAACGTTGTGGACCGGTGCTTCAATAAAGGTTCGGGTGGTAACGGTTATTATGACGTTCGGGGAAGTTATAACCTAATTGAAGGCGAAACGGTGAAAAGAATCAGGCATTTCGCCATTCAGCAAGGTGCCGAATACAATGTAGTGACCAAGTGCTATTTCGAGGTCGATATCAACTTCCACAATAAAGACAAAGGCCGTAATCTGGTGGAAGACAATAAGATCTTTTTGGCCACATGGCACGGCTGGAATATCTTCTCGACTGGTGGCGCAAGCTATGGTCACACGCCTCCGGGAGACCGGAATATCCTGTTTAACAATAAGACGAAGTATAAGTGGGAAGCGGAGAATGTCCGTTTTGCCGACCCCAATGTCGTATACACATTCACAACTTACGGCGACCCTAAAGACAGCGGTTGGGACGTGCCTCCTTGTGGAACATTTTTGTTGGATCCGAACGCGGCGGGGAACGAACTTAGTATCGATACCCAACCAGTTGCTGTTACCGTTTGTGAAAACGGCGAAGCGGAGTTTAGTGTAAAAGCGACAAACGGAACAGCCTACCGCTGGTATTTTAAAGGAAAAGCGATCCATGACAATTCGTATTATTCGGGAACAAATACGAATACCCTAAAAGTAAAAAAAGCGGCGAAAACTAAACAAGGAGCATATAGCGTAAAAGTGTCGGGAATCCAGCAGGGACTGACGATGGATTCAGAGTCTGGCGAACTGACGATTAATGATCTGCCGGCTATCCAACCGTTTGGAAATCTGTCTGCGGAAGAAGGAAAATCGGTGACGCTTGAGGTGGAATTGCTTGGCCAAGATATCGCTGGCCACACTTTTCAATGGTTTTCGAGCCCATCTGAAGAGGCGGATCCGGTAATAATGGACGGAGAGAGTGAAAAGAGCTTATCCTTTACTCCCAAAATGAATCAGAATGGCCATAAATTCGGAGTGAAAGTTACGGGGCCGCAAGGCTGTTCGGCTATGTCGAATATGGCCAGTATCAGTGTGTTCCGTCTTTTGGATGCACAATCTCAGGTTGCGGATATAACGGTGCTCCCAAATCCTGCGGAACGATATGTGAGCGTGCGTGGAATGGAAGAAGGAGACGTGGAGATCTATACTTTGGACGGCCGTTTTGTATTGTCTGTCTCTGCGGTTGCGGGCGGAGAGTTGGACTTGGGTGATGTCAATCCGGGAACTTATATATTAAGAACGGTTTCAGGAGAGACAGTGTCACAGACCAGATTAGTCTTGCAATAGACAGAATATCGAACATTACTCTCATTGATGAAAACAGAAATCCCGGCCCAGAGAGCTGGGATTTTTTTGTCTTTATAAAGCGAATTTTAGGCTTCAGCCTTCTCTGATAAAGCGTTTTCGAGAGCGTTGATATTAGTTGTAAGTTTCGATAGCTCTTCCTCTTCCAGCTTTCCGTCTGTCACTTTATCGTAGAACGACCCGAGGCTGTATGTTCCCACTACCTCGGCGCCCCACCATGGAGCTAATCCTTTCAGTACGTTCAGGGTATTCGCTCCGCCGTAGCCACCGGGCGAAGTACTGAGAAGCAATACGGGTTTCTCTCCGAAAAATTTCCCTTCGGTTCTGGATAGCCAGTCGAAGGTGTTTTTTGCTACGGCCGGAATGTAGCCGTTGTGCTCAGGAGTGGAGAAGATAAAAGCGTCGTGCTCGTCCATCAGAGTCCTGAGTTCTGCGATTTTCTCCGGAATTCCCGAATCTCCTTCCAAATCTTCGCCATAAATAGGCGCCGGAAAGTCACGGATATCTATCACGGTAACTTTATGGTTTTTGACTACTTGAGAAGCTATCGAGACGAGTGTCTGGTTAATGGATTTTGAGCTGTTACTTCCGGAGAATGCTAAGATCTTTTTCATGGCAGTTTAAGTTAGGGGGTGGTAAAAATGTAGGTCCGCATTTTATTTTGACTCTCAAATCAAAATGACGTTCCATGGTTATTGTTGATTGATAGGTTCTTTTTAGGTTATCCTCTCAGTTTGTCCAACAGGTCGGAAAGGATTCGGGATTCTTCTTCCGAAAGGTTAAAATGCTTGTCTACAACCTCTTTTAAGGGCTCTTCTATCCGGTCAAGCAAATCTATACCTGTGGGAGTGATCGAAATATCCATCTTTCGTCTATTATCGGGGCAGATTTCCCGGGTCACGTATTCTTTGTCGAGCAGTTTGTCAATAAGACGGCTTGCGTTGGAATTCCTGTCCAGCATGCGCTCGGTGATGTACATAAGCGTGACGGGCTTTTTGGCTCCTTTCAATATCCTGAGCACATTGAATTGTTGGTGGGAAATGCCAAACTGGCTCCAAACCTGCTTCAAACCTCTCTCATACCAGCTTGCCGTATACAAAAGGTTAAGTGAAGCCTTCTTTCTTTGACTTTGAAAGCTCTTCTGTTTTATCTCCTCTCCTATGTTTCCCATACAATAGATGTTTATACAACAATAATACGAACATGAATTATATATGGTTATTCCAAATCGGTTTTATTTTGAAAATAATTATAAGTAACTGGTTATCAGTAGTTGTTTTTCGAGCAATAAAGCGATTGGCGCTTCGTTTTTGAAAAAATGACCCGGGGAAGGTGTTTGCGTAAACTCCGAAATCGATTTCGGTAACGCTAATGCCCCACCGGATTGTTGCCCGAAAGCGACGAAATAGGCGAAAGCGTACGGTTCGCCAAGCGTCTTGGGCACTTTAGTATTTAATGAAAAACGTACTATGAAAAAAATCGAAAAACGTAAGCTTGACATTTCGATCACGGTGATTGAGAATAGGTCAGCACCTGTGGCTACTTCCGAGGAACGTTCGCTTCCTTCGGCCTGTTGTTGCTGTTGCTGTTGTTCTTGCTGCTTTTCAATTGGAGTGGGAGGAAACAATAGCGGGAGTCCGTCCATGACGCCGCCTATGGCTGACCTGTGATCGTCTTAGGACTCAATACACGGAAGACAATTCGGTTTAGCCCGATAGAACGTATGAAAAATTGAGGGTTCCTCAAGCCGTTTCGTCACGATCGTATCTGGATTTTCTGGATCGGGACAAAAATTTTGTTCCGCAACGGAAAAAACACCCAGATTGCGTCGCCGGGTTTTCTGCAAAAACAGTTTCCGCAAAGCTAAAGGACTTTTGCGGTCCGGAAGCCTCTGCGGGTACGGAAAAGGGGTGTTGAAGAAGAAAGGGGAATTATATGCAAGTTATTATATAATTATTATCCTGAAACACAGGCTAATAAATTGTATTATACAAAGCATGAAGAATCGTGTATATATTCATAAAAATACTTGGTGCTTACGTTCCTTCTTACTTCATTTACAGAAATGGGATGTCTATTTCCGGAACACGGACACCTTTTTCCACAGCTGTTATTTTGATTCGAAAACGTTTTCAGGCTTATTATTTCAGATACCCAAAACGAATAGAGCTATGAAAAATGTACAAAAACGAAAACTCGACATTTCTATCAGCGTAATCGAGAACCGTTCGGCTCCTATAGCCAATACTGACGACCGCAACTTGCCAGCGGCTTGTTGTTGCTGTTGCTGCTGTTCTTGCTGCTTTGCGGCCGGTACGGGTGGCAACAACGGCGGCGACCCGACAGGCGTGCCTTTGAATGACGTGGTTGGAAGCTAAAGGAGGATTACGTAGGAATGTTTTTTGACGAGATCGAATAACCCTCGGTAGCTTTTCGGGTTATTGAGGCGGAAACCTACAGGCAATGAGAGTCCGGATTCCGGAATCTCGTTGCTTTTTCTTACCCGGTTGACCGAACCGGGCGTTTATTGTATGCGGGCGGCACGGCAGTGCGGGGTCCCAATGTGTTCCCCATTGCCGTTTCGTCCTACAAATGCGGAAGGTATGGAGAGGATTAGATTAGCGAATTGTTCGGTGTTCAAAGCGCCGGAATCCCTGTACATCAAGCAGGGCGATGACAGCCTGATGCATTTGCAAGGCAAGGAATTGGCGCAGATCACGGCTGTGGTGGAAGCTACGGATGGACAAGAGCTCGAGGCCGATAATCTTTATGCGCTGGTAGCGGACGATTTTGATAACGACCGGGAATTTTTTGACGCCATATTGGAATGGCTGGTTGTCAATAAGATATTGGAACGAACCAAAGGCAAACGGGAACATGCCGGGCCATATCGTGTAGCTTTTTTCACGGGCGAATCCTATTGTGACAAGATGGGGGAAAACCTGAAGAAAGCGTTTGATAATGAGCCTGAATGGAAAATAGATACCTATCCGTTAGCGGAAGATTTTTCAGGTCCAAAACCCGACTTGATCCTAGTGTTTTCTCCGCTGTTCGATGATTATAAAAAGATCCGGGAGCTCGACCTTTGGGCTTACCGTGAAGACGTTCCCTTGTTACATTTAGGCGTATCGAGTATGAGCGTGACGGTTGGTCCGCTGGTTATGCCTTCCAAACGTTCGCCGTCTTTGACGTGCTACGCCAAGCGGAAATTGGCCAATACGGCGGACGCCTCGAAGTATATAGAATTCCTGAGGCAAAGCGAAAAGCAAACCGTTAAGCGTTACGATTTCTCGGATTTCCCTTTCTTCGGGATGATGATGGAGATGGCGAAAAACGAAGTGAAGCGTTTTCTGGCCTATGAGGGCCAATACTCTGGCCACATAACGGGCAAGTCCGTAACGATGGATTTCTCCGATTACGGAGTGGAAACCTCAAGGGTGCTTCGGGTGCCGGGATCGGAGGTTTATAATCAGGCTAGGAACAACCCGTTTAACAGCTAAGGCCATGGGAGCGAAAGATATTTTCAATAGCGAAGCGGGGTTCATAACCGGACCGTTATATTATATCCCGAACCGGAGGTTTATACCGCCATGCGTGTTCCAGACCAGCACAACGGGCAAAAACCTCAGCTTGTTAGGTGCCCGAACCGATGAGATAACGGCCGGATCGATGGGTTTGAATGAGGAAGAATCCGTAAAGGGAACCATCGGCGAGTTTGTGGAACGATACGCTGGCGCGGCGATTTATAGGCAAAAATTTGTCAACGCGGATTATCATGAAATGAAGGCCGCGGGCCGGAACGCTCTGGACCCCGATGAAATCCGGCTTTTCAGTGAGCGTCAGTTAGCCGATAGGTCATTGGGGCTTGATAGGCCAAGCCGGAAGCATAAGATTGATTGGGTGGAAGGCCAAGACGCTTTGACTGGCGAAAAGGCTTGGGTGCCTGCGTTTATGGTTTATCTGCCGTACGCTCACCAACACGGCGAACATCATTTCTATATGCCCAAAAGCACGTCGACAGGTTTGGCCGCTGGCGAAAACTTTGCGCATGCCTTCCACGGCGGATTTTTTGAGGCTGCGGAGCGACACGCATTCTCAAGGTTTTGGTACAAACAGCATGTGGAGAATCCGCCGATGTACCGGAAAGAAACCTTGCTCAAACACTTTCCCGAAGACAAAACACTGCGTCAACTGTATGATAATCCTTTTGTGGAAATCGCCGTATTCGACCTTTCGGAGTATGTTCCGGTAGAATGCGTAGCGGTTTTTATGTTTTATGAATACAAAGGAAAACGCATGCAGACCTGTGGGGCGTCGGCTAGATTTACCAAACGTGACGCGTTGGTGAAAGCGGCTGTCGAAGCCTATCAGGGTGTAGAATATGGGCTGAGCCTGCAAGACAAAAAACTGTTCGGCACTCAGGAATCGGAAGCTAACCTGGCCGACGATTTTGACAAGCATTTCGATTTCTATAATTCATTCCCAAACCTTCGAAAAGAAGTGCCGGTATTGCGCCGGTCTATAGAGGAGGAAGGGGAAAGTGGCCTCTTCCAAGCTACCGGTTCGAGGCTCAATGCGCTTACTTCCGAACAATTGAAATCCTGTGGTCTGCATGGAGTTTTCACCGTGGACATCACCCCGGAAGATATTGAGGAATTGGACCTGAAAGTGATCCGGACTGTAGTGCCTGACTTTGCGTTGCTAACTGGCGATCACCGTTATCCTTTTCTTGGTCGACTGGATGAAGAGGATGGGTTTTACACCGATTGGCCCCATCCGTTTCCGTGATTATCGCTTACTTTTTCAGTGGAAGAGCAGTGGACTGGAAAGGTAAGTACAAACGCATAAACACCAGATATGAAGCCGGTAACGGATGGTGTTTTGTTCAGGTTTGCGAACTGTATAGTCTTTATGTTCTGTCCAAAAAGAATAAACTATGAAGAAAATAATACAGATAGTACTCTTCCTTATTTTCGTTTCTCCGATGACATTGAAAGCGCAAGACCCACTGAAGAATATTCAGGAAAGGATCACCGACAGCTTCAATGGTTTTTTTGAGAAAAAAGACGGAACGGCTTTCGACGCTTTAATTTCAGAACTCAAAGCGGCGCATGACCAACGCCCTGCCAACAACCTGATTTCATACTGGTACGCCTACGCTTTATATCGAAGGGCGATAACGGAAATGGCTGTCAAGAATGAGAAAAGAACCGAAAAACTCAACGATCAGGCCATAGAATTGATGGAAGGAATCAAGCGAAAATCGTCTGAAGATTACGCTTTATTGGCAACTGTCACGAATTATAGCCTAGCGTTCACGTCATTTTTTTCGGCGCCGTTCAAATCAAAAAAAGCGGTAAACTACGCCGATGACGCATTGGCTTTGGACAAGGAAAACCTAAGGGCTTACCTGATGAAAGGTGTAAACGATTTCTACACGCCAAAACGATTTGGTGGCGGAAAGCACACTGTGGAATATCTGGAAAAGGCGATTTCCTTACCTGACAAATCCGCCACCGGACCTTATGCCCCGACATGGGGGAAAAGTGAGGCCTATTGGTATCTGATCCGCTTTTATTGGAAAGAGGGAGAAAAGAAAAAAGCGAAGGAGGCGGTGACAAAAGCGAGCGGCTTATATCCCAATGATGTGTTGATTAGAAATATGAGAAAGCTAATTGACAAGGAAGCGCCAAAGACTAAGAAATAAGATGGGATAGAAGGCCCCATCGTCCAAGAACTAACTGACTTGAATCGGTATGAAAAAGAACATAGATAATCTGTTTTACGAGCAAAACCTTAGCCCAAGCGCTATTGATTTTATCGAATCGTCGAAGGTGAAAAGCTATGACTTGGCCGACTTCGGCAGACATATCGGCACAGTGATGAGCTCCGGGTATCATATGCGCCAAATAATTGGTACAAGTGTGGAGCTTGGTAATACGGAAAAAGTGGCGCTTAATACGGAAACGAAAAACGAGGATCGGGTAAAGGAACTACGGCGCATTCAAAACGAACGGAAAAGTACCCGGGCGTTTGGCAAAGGAATGGACTTGGATGATTTGTCGGCGTTATTGCTAAATTCATATTTTGTGATTGACGGATCGAAAGCCAGTGACCGGGCTCCTGCCCGCCGGAGTATCGCCTCGGGCGGTGCGGTGTACTCGATCGATCAGTACTTCATTAATCTGAACGTGGTGGGTCTGGAACGTGGAGTGTATTATTACAACCTCCAGCAAGAACGATTGGATAAATTGCCGATATACGATGGGAAAGAATCCTTGTTTGAGAAACGTTTTGCGGATGCGTTTTATACAAATATCCGTAAAGACTGGGATTTCGATTCGGCGGGAGGCGTTCTGGTTTCTGTCGCTACATTGAGTCGGGCGTCTTGTAAATATAAAGATCGTGGCGTGCGGTTCGCCCTAATGGATGCGGGAAGCATAATGCAAAACGTACATTTGGCGGCGGCAGCTTTGGATTTAGCCGTGTGCGCAAACGGCGGATATCTGGATGACCAAATAGGAGAGTTGTTGGGCCTGATAGAGCCGGATGAAATCGCCTTGAACACAATGATTGTTGGTCGAATGAAAACCGAATGATATGGGGCAACGCAAGGCCAAAGGCAAAATTCGGTTCAATGAGGAATTTACGGTACTGAGTAATGACGGAAACGATGGTCGGGTAATTCTGCAAAATAGCCTGACTAAGCTGACGGTCACGCTCAGCGAGCCCGAGCTCGATATAATCCGCTATTATGGCGAGTATCCGGAATTTGGCAAGGTCAAACGCCATTTTGATGAATTTGAACTGACGGATCAGCTTCTGGGAACTTTGCTTACCAAGGCTTTCGAATTGACTTTGTTAATTGATGACACTTATATCCCTCCAAAAAAAGAAAAGAAGAGGGCTTTACCAATAGCGGCCTTGAACTACATTTTGGTTCGCTTAACCTTGATTGCCGGAAAACTGACGGGCCTGAAGCTCAATCCTGTTTTTGCGGGCTCGTTTCTTTTCTTCCGCTTGGTGAGCGCCGATTTGTCAGGCAGTTGGATGGAGCGTTTGGGGAACTCCCGAGTGGGCCGAGGAATAGTTTACGTATTTTTCTGGGTAAGTTTCGCTATAATGACGGGATTGGTGGCGTTTTCTGATTCGGAGCTCTCTTATACGGCCTTTATAAATGCCACGTTTAGTTGGTATTGGACAGCTTTGATTGTTTTTGTGACGGTCTTCGTTACTTTGATTCTGCACGAAGCGGGGCATTATATGGAGCTGAAACGTTTCGGAGGTAAGGCAAACGAAATAGGCGCCGGTTTTCTGTACGGCTTTCTGCCTATTTGTTTTACGAACGTGACAGAAGTAGGACTTTGGGAGGATAAATGGCGTAGGATACAGGTGACTGTAGCCGGTATCTGGGTAGACGTTTGGTTGATTCTCTTTTTCGCCGTATTAGTGCTTTACACACCGTCTCATTCTTGGTCCGCGTATATCGGTGTTATTATGCTTTTTTATATGGTGATTAGATTATTGACTAATATGAATTTTCTAATTCCGAATACTGACGGTTATTTTATTTTCTGTGACTTATTCGGTTTCGAAAATCTGTATCGCCGTTCTTTCGAAGGGTTTAAAAATTTGTTTAAAACCGTGAAGTCGGGAAGTGTCCGTAAACTGAATTTCCGGATGGTTACAAAAGCTTCATACTTCTTGGTTTCCAACCTAATGATTGTCGTTTATTGGCTAATGATTTCTTTTCTGATCTTTTATCCGGTATGGATCGAATTGGTTTCTAGAATAATATGATTTAGGTGATGAAGATGACTGTATAGAAAATGACAGCTAGGGTAGCTCTTATCGTTTTGGCCTTTGCGCTGGGTGTTATTTCGGAGGTTGTGGCACAACTTCCGGAACGGCTTTATGGCGTAGTGCAAGACGAAACGGGCGAACCGCTGTACGGCGCCAGCGTATACGTTCTTCACCATACCGAAGCGGGAACCACTACGGATTGGGAAGGTCGTTTTTCTCTTAGTTTAAAAAATATTACCCCGAATGATACGCTGATTTTTACTTTTGTCGGCTACGATACGGTCTCAAAATTGCTTTCGGAAATAAAGACGAAAGACCTTATTGTAAAACTGGAACTGGCGTCAGCTTTACTTGGAGAAATTACTATAGAAGCCTCACGGCCAATTGCGGAGACATTTTCAGTGGCGAAAATAGAGAAGTTGCAGATTTATCTAAACGCTTCCGCCGCCGGAGATCCGCTTCGGGCGGTTTCGCTTTTGCCATCATCCACCAATCTCGACGAATCGGCCAGTCCGTCATTGCGGGGCAGTCCTTCTTCTTGGACTAGGGTTTATCTGAACGGTGTTCCAGTCTATCGGCCCGTCCGTAATTCAACCATCTCAGGCGCGGGTACCTTTAGTCTTTTCAATGCTGAGCTTTTGAAGGATGAATTGGTGTTTGCCAGTAACCCGCCCTTGACTTTGGGACAATCCAGTGCAGGGTTGATTAGCTTAACCACAGCGAACAAGCTGGAAAGTAACCAATACGATATTTCGGCGGGACTGGCTCACGGAGGTTTTCTGTTTTCTCAAAAATTGGGAGCGGAAAGCTTTGTGCAGGCTTATGCCAATTATCAATTCGACGACTGGTTTTTGCCTGTGAATAAGGCTCTGGCCGAAGATTTAAAGCATTTCTACACACGGGATGGGGGATTACATTTTGTAAAGCGTTTCGGTGAAAACTCCAACATAAAATATTATGGATATTTGATTGATGAGGGTTCTGATTTTATTAGTCAGCAATATAATTATACGGGTTTGGCCAAAGGCCGTAAGAAAAGAACATTCCACACTTTACGATATGAGATCCGATCCGATAGAAATGTGTTTTTTGTAAATGGAGGATATGATATCAGTGACTCGGGATATAAATTCGGAGTTATAGATTCAGAGCAAAAAGAACAACAGGCATACGGATCTTTAAATTATAAATATATCTGGTCAGAGAATCTGAATACGCAAATAGGCGTATCGGATTTATATGTCAAAAGAACGTTTGGTGGAGATATTCCTGAATATCCTTTTTTGGTAGCTCCCGGTTCACCGATTATTTCCGAAACGGAGACGGAAGAGAGGCATCGGGTGGAAGCGTATTTTTATGGAAAATGGTTTCCGATAGAAGGCTGGACGATAGGAGCAGGGGTACGCCCGACAATTCCCATTAATGGACAAACCGCATATCTGAGCGGACAACTAAGCGCCAAGTATGAATGGGAAAAAGGGAACAGCCTGATGCTTTCGGGAGGAAGATATTACAGTGATTTTGTTCCTGTTTATGATGATGTGCGGCACCGCATAATCCGAAGTGATCAGATTGCCTTGGAATATCGCTTGGATGGAGAGGATTTGCTTGCTAACATCGGTCTTTATTTCAAGAAGGAAAGAGATTTGGCTACGGAGCGTGATATTTTGGGTTTGGAGTACTTTCTAGAACAACGCTTCTTGACCAAATTCCGGGCGAATTTGTCCATGACTTGGGCACATGGTACCGAAAAAAGCTTGGGCAAGGATTATCCGGTTTCCTACCTTCCTCCAATTTTTGTCAAATTCGGATTTGATTTTCAGGATCCCCGACTTTTTAGTTTTGGATTAAATTGGCAATACCGTCAGGGTTCATATTATACAATGATCGACGGGGCTTCTTTTGATCCGGAAAAGGGTGGGTATATTCCATCTTTTAGTTCTGAAATAAACGGAGAGCAATTCGGAGATTATCAGACCTTGAATATCTCGGCAAATAAATTAATACCGATAGGCAAACAGACGATTATCGTTTATATAACTGCCAGTAATATTCTGGATAATAAGAATGAATGGGAATGGCGGTACACGGAAAACTATTCAGACAAAAGCCCGGCACATTACCAACGTAGAACGCTGTATTTGGGTGTGGTTTTTAAATTCGGGCAGGTTTCCAATTAATGGTTATTATGAGTGCTTGGGTTTGGCCCCAAACCGGAAAAGGTGTATATTGATACCATAGCCTTTGGGTTATATAACCACTAAAAACTACTTCATACGAACGACCGTTTTTCGGTTATTCTTCATTCGCTTTTTTGAATTATTTTTATCAAACAAAGAAGAATCGTCATGTCTATTGACTTCACCGAAGAAGAGAGGGAGCTGGTTTGCGAGGAGATAAAAGTCTGGAAAAATGAAGCGACCAAGGACCGTTGGGCGCTTAGCCGGATTATAGATATCTACGACGCCATTTTGGAAAAGATGAGTGTGTCGGGTCCTGTAAGCCTGGAAAAGATGGAGAAGTTGGAGGTAATGGAGCGTTTGAACGCCACATTATTAGAAAATCCGGAAATGGCGCACGCAAAGAGCGCATTAGGGAAACTCGCTTAATCCCGCATTTCGGACATTAATTCGCTTATTATAAGAAAGCCTTTCGGCCGTGTGTTGAAGGGCTTTTTGTTTAGGAAATTTCTTCTTGTTTTTAAACAGAGACACTTTGTCCCCGGTTTGGACTTTAAACAGTCTTCACAAAACTTAAAACCATGGCTAGGGACGAAGAAAGATACGATGAGGAGAACGATAAAAAAAAGGAAGATCCAAGCCCCGAACGCGATATGAGCGAGGAGGCAGGAGCCAGGTCCACTGATTATGACGGGGACAATTTTGTTGATGACGAGAGCTGGGTGAACCGTGGACGACGACGTTCAAAAGACTAGAATAGGTACACGAAAAGCGGATCAATAGGCTTGACCCGCTTTTCATAACTCCCCTTAAAATACCCTCATATATATTTTTTGAATAAATTATCGGTAAGGAGAACATAATTAAGAGTAACTCTTGAAGGCTTTTTTCTCCGTCTTTTTACTGTTTTCTATCGACTTTGTTTTCTTGTTGCTTTAGGGTTTAAATTGCTGTTAAACAGGTTTCTGTGTGCTGTTTTTCATTTGTGCTTATGAAGCGTTTCTAATGAAAATATTATCTTGATTGGATTATAATTATGTTTTATTTTTTCACCATACAATGAATCGGTTCTATCGTCTACATAGTGTTTGTTGTTAATCCCGATTTTTATTTTCCTTCCTTCGTTTTTTCAGTTTAGACACAGGAAGGCTCTCGCACATTTTTAGCTGATCACGGATCTTGGCGGTATTCCGGGATTGGTTTTTTTAATGAAAATCCGGTAATGATGAGAACGAACACTATGGTGGCGCTTCTGTTTGCGCTTTTCTTCTCTATTGGCTCAGCAGATGTCTTGGCTGAGGGAATTGTTTTACAAAATGCTGAAAACCGTGAAGGCTTTGTCTTGGATGGTCTTTGGAACGTTCGTTTGGCTCCATTTAGGGGCGGAAACGGAAAGGGGATGTCAAAACCGATGAAACCCGGAGCCAAAGACGAGTCTTTTGTGGATCGTTTGGCGGTACCTGGAGATTGGAATACTCAGGCTGAAAAATTATACTATTATGAGGGGTCCGTATTTTACAAAAGAAACTTTAAATGGAAAAAGAATTCTGCCAAGCGCTACATCCTTCATTTTGGTGCGGCTAATTACGAAGCTGAGGTTTTCCTGAACGGAAATACAATCGGTACGCATAAAGGTGGTTTTACGCCTTTTGATTTCGAAGTAACCGATGAACTGTTAAACGGTGATAATACTTTGGTGGTGAAGGTCACGAATCAGCGAAAGAAAGAGTCCATTCCGACTATTCGCTTTGATTGGTGGAATTATGGAGGCCTTACGCGTTCTGTAAAGTTGGTTGAGGTTGGCGAAACCTTTATTTCGGATTATTCAGTGGCCTTGGATCAGAATGATAAGCGGATGATTTCGGGCTGGACACAACTTGACGGAAAATACCAAGGGAAAGAGGTGACGGTTGAGATACCGGAATTGAAGATCAAAAAATCGGTTACGGTATCTGATAATGGTAAAGCCGAGTTTATCGTTAAGCCGAAGCGATTGGAATTGTGGTCGCCGGAAACGCCCAAATTGTATACTGTTCGTTTAACGGTTGGCGATGATAAGGTAGAGGACAAAATTGGATTTAGAAGTATCGAAACCAAGAACGGAGATATACTTTTGAACGGGAAGAAGGTTTTTCTCCGTGGTATAAACCTGCATGAGGAAGCGCCGATGGGTGGCGGTCGTCTTACTACGGCCGAGGAATGCCGGACTTTGTTGGGTTGGGCTAAAGAGCTTGGCTGTAACTTCGTTCGCTTGGCGCATTATCCGCATAGCGAAATGATGGTACGTGAGGCTGAGCGCATGGGGCTGATGGTTTGGGCCGAAATTCCGGTGTATTGGAAAATAGATTTTGAAAATGAAACGGCTTACGCAAACGCCGAACAGATGTTGGTGGAGATGGTTCAGCGTGACCGTAACCGGGCTTCCGTTATCCTGTGGTCTGTGGCTAACGAGACTAGAGAAAGTGAGGCTCGTCAGCGCTTCTTGGGGAATCTTCTAAAAAAGACCAAAGAATTGGATCCTGTCCGGTTAACTACCGCTGCTTTAGAAGCCTTTAAAGAAGTGGATGGAGTCCGTGTAATCGACGATCCGTTAGGCGATTTGGTAGATGTTTTGGGCGTGAATTGTTACTGCGGTTGGTATTTCAGAAAACCTACAGAGTGCCCGGAATTGGGCTGGGAAATTAAGTTCGATAAGCCCGTAATTTTCAGCGAATTCGGAGCGGGCGCTTTGCAGGGCCATTATGGCGACAAAAGTGAGAAATGGACCGAAGAATATCAGGAAGAGGTTTATCGTCAAAATATCGGGATGATTAAGGAGCAAATGCCTTTTCTCGATGGTATGACTCCTTGGATTTTGGTTGATTTCCGTTCTCCGATTCGTCCGAACCGTGTGATTCAGAACGACTATAACAGGAAGGGCCTTCTTTCTGAAAAAGGCGTGCGCAAAAAAGCGTTTTACGTATTACAGAAATTCTATCAAGAATTAGAAGAAAAAGCTTTCGGAAAAGGAAAGGTCCAATAGTTTTGGGAAGTGTGAATGGGTCTAATAGGATAGTTTTTTATTAAAAATTAAATGTAAATAAATCAATACGTAATATTATATTTATATTTACACATCACAGTACATGACAAAAAATGGCTTTCCGAATCATTGCGTAATTTTGAGTGACCAAACTTAAACCCGCAAAACGATTGGAAAGCCAGTTCGAATATACAAAACTACAGACCTTAATTACCAGTGAACCCGAGTTAAAGAAACTGAATAAGGCCCGACTAAAACTGCTTTGTTACCTGATAACCTCGTTGATCAAAGTCCAAAAGGTTGGTTTCAGACACCTTTCGGAAGGATACGATTCGGGAGCTACGGTGACGTCCAACATGAGGAGGATTCAGCGTTTCTTTGCCAAATTCGAATTTCCGGAAGAGGGCTTTTCCCGGCTTATCATCAGGATGATTCCCGTCAAAGGGAAATACCGGATCGCCATTGACCGGACCAACTGGAAGTTCGGGAAAAGGAACATCAACTTGCTGTTTCTCTGCGTTGTATACAAAGGCGTGGGTATTCCGTTGATATGGAAAGTGCTTGGGGACAAGAAGGGGAATTCGAGCACGGCCGAACGAAAAGGTCTTCTCGGGAAGTTTATCGAATGGTTCGGTGCGGATATGATCGAACGCATTACCGCTGACCGGGAATTTATCGGCGAAGAATGGTGGGAATTCCTGCTGGAACACGGGATCCCTTTTTATATCCGCATCAAGGAAAACGCGTTAATAGGGTTGCATGGCGGAAGATTCGTAAACGCCAGGCGATTGTTTGCGCCCCATAAGCTGAAAGTCGCCTATTTTCATCCGACTTCCGTGACGATCACCAAGGTGAAGGTGTATGTTTCGGGAATGAAGTACATCGAGAACGGAAAGCTCGAATACTTGATCCTCGCGTCTCCGAAAAACACTCGGGAAAGCTTAGAAATCTACCGTGAACGCTGGCAGATAGAAACCATGTTCAGGGGCTTCAAAAGTGCGGGCTTCAACCTTGAGGATACGCATTTACAAGATTACGAAAGGATAAACAAGTTGCTGTGTGTCATAGCAATAGCGTTTATCTGGTCGTATAATATCGGGATTTTCAAACACGAAGAGGAGGAGCCGATCAAAATCAAAAAACACGGGAGAAGGGCGAAAAGCTTTTTCTCGTACGGCCTTGAGGAAATAGCCCACGCTCTGATTAATAAGGTCGAAACGAAGATCGAGAGATTATCAGGGCTATTTTTGTCATGTACTTAGTTTCACAGTACATGACAAAAAATGGCTTTCCGAATCATTGCGTAATTTTGAGTGACCAAACTTAAACCCGCAAAACGATTGGAAAGCCAGTTCGAATATACAAAACTACAGACCTTAATTACCAGTGAACCCGAGTTAAAGAAACTGAATAAGGCCCGACTAAAACTGCTTTGTTACCTGATAACCTCGTTGATCAAAGTCCAAAAGGTTGGTTTCAGACACCTTTCGGAAGGATACGATTCGGGAGCTACGGTGACGTCCAACATGAGGAGGATTCAGCGTTTCTTTGCCAAATTCGAATTTCCGGAAGAGGGCTTTTCCCGGCTTATCATCAGGATGATTCCCGTCAAAGGGAAATACCGGATCGCCATTGACCGGACCAACTGGAAGTTCGGGAAAAGGAACATCAACTTGCTGTTTCTCTGCGTTGTATACAAAGGCGTGGGTATTCCGTTGATATGGAAAGTGCTTGGGGACAAGAAGGGGAATTCGAGCACAGCCGAACGAAAAGACCTACTCGGGAAATTTATCGAATGGTTCGGTTCGGATATGATCGAACACATTACGGCGGACCGGGAATTTATAGGCGAAGAATGGTGGGAATTCCTGCTGGAACACGGGATCCCTTTTTACATCCGCATCAAGGAAAACGCGTTAATAGGATTGCGTGGCGGAAGATTCGTAAACGCCAGGCGATTGTTTGCACCCCATAAGCTGAAAGTCGCCTATTTTCATCCGACTTCCGTGACGATCGCCAAGGTGAAGGTGTATGTTTCGGGAATGAAGTACATCGAGAACGGAAAGCTCGAATACTTGATCCTCGCGTCTCCGAAAAACACTCGGGAAAGCTTGGAGATTTACCGTGAACGCTGGCAGATAGAAACCATGTTCAGAGGCTTCAAAAGTGCGGGCTTCAACCTTGAGGATACGCATTTACAAGATTACGGAAGGATAAACAAGTTGCTGTGTGTCATAGCAATAGCGTTTATCTGGTCGTATAATATCGGGATTTTCAAACACGATGAGGAGAAGCCGATCAAGATCAAAAAACACGGGAGAAGGGCGAAAAGCTTTTTCTCGTACGGCCTTGAGGAAATAGCCCACGCTCTGATTAATAAGGTCGAAACGAAGATCGAGAGATTATCAGGGCTATTTTTGTCATGTACTTAGACTTAGTTTACACATAATTATACTTTTTCAAAATATAATATATTTAACCCATGACAATTACACATGAAAACGAATACGTGGAAGTAGGTTATGAAAATGACTATGCCATAATCCGTTATAAGAAATTCTGCCCAGATAAGGAAGACCGCGAAGCCATGCTGGCTTTGGTTGACTTGGTAAAGGAAAAACGATTCTTCAAGCATATGGCAAATCCCTCGTTAATGGGCGTAGCGCCGTTGGAAACTCAGAAATGGGTAGCCGAGGAAATTATGCCGTCATTAGTTCGGGCTGCCGGTCGTGAGTATTTTGCCGGAACAGTATTGGGCCAGGAAGCTTTCGCTGCATTTGCTGTAAAGAATATGGTCAGCAATATTAATGAAGAAATGCTAAAGGTACATTTCTTCGACAGTGAGGAAAAATCGCTGGAATGGTTGGCTCAGCAGAATTAATTTCTTGCCTCAAGTTTATCCAGTGAATTAGATAACTGGAAACATGCAAGCCTTTAGATAAAACACTCATGGTTAATGAAATCATGAGTGTTTTTCATTTTAATGAAATGAAAAAAGCCGGGGAGGGCCGGCTTTTTAATGTGATCCCGTGAGGGATCGGAAGATGTAAGTGTATAATATTTTCTACGAAAACGCTTAGTTCCCTTTGAGCGGTTTCAATACGAAGACAAACGATTTTTCGACTGGTTTTACTTCTTCGCTTTCCCGGCGTTTCGGACGCGGATGGCCACCAAGTCCGGCGTGTTCGAGGTCGAGACTCAGAACTGTTTTGCGGGAAACAGGCAAATCGTCGGTTTGCTTGGCTGTGTGAAGTTCCATTTCGTTATATGGCGAAGCCGTGAACTCGAACAAGCCGTCTTCTTTTACTATTTTCGCCTTGGCGCCTTCGGGCAGAAGAGTCTCGTGTCCTTTAATCGCTTCTCTCGATACCAACTCGGCACGAAGACCTTTGCCCGAATGGTCGCGGAGTTCAAGCCAGCGTGTTCCAGTGCGGTTACCGTTGGCTTGCGGATATCCGTAAGGCGTGTAAAGCTCCTCAACGGCCTTGCTGTACCGTCCAACACGGGCCGATGAAGCCCGGTCGCGGTAGTTTTCGTGCGGGCCTTTGCCCAACCACTCGGCTTGGCGATAAGCCGGGTTAAGATCCATCGCAAGTCCCATACGCGGTAATCCGGCGATTTTGGCCGTTCCTTCCGACGGGAGAAAGCGTGTTCCGATAGCCACCGTTCCGTCGGCGAAGAAAGTGTAGCGCTGAGATAGCGTAGCGATATGTTGTCCGCCGAGGCTTTTTACTTCGCCTTTCGCTTCGATAAAAACGGAGCCTTTCGCTTTGCCGGTTTTCACTTCGGCGGGCGTAAAAGTGGCCGAAGCGAGCCCGAGGCTATCCCAAGGCTGAAGGTAAGTCTCTTTTTTAACGCCCCAGCCCGATCGGTCAGAGTCGAGAGTGGCGCGCCAGAGGTTGATGGCAGGGCCGTGGTTGTTTTCGATCAGTTCCGAAGTCCCGATTTTCCATGAGCTGAGAACCCCGGTTCGCTCGTCGAACACGAAGCTATTTCCGTTTGCCTGAACGCGGACTTCGTTAGTGTATTTGTCCCTGCGGAGATATGGTGTTGCGGTTTCGGAAGCAACGATCGTTACGTTATGATTGGCCGATTTTACCGGAATTTGGTCCCATGCGATAACATGCCCGGCGGGAATTCCCGGGATATCCTGTTTCTGAACGAATTCGAACCTTACCCAAAGTCCTTCCGCTTCGGAAGTCTTGGCCAAAGCCTTCGAAAGATCAATTTGGAAAGTTTCCGTTTTTCCGGCCAGTGTATTGAGTGTTGTCTCTCCACGTTGCACTTCCACGCCGTCTTTTTCCGCAATCCATCTCACTTGGTAAACCGAAAGAGGCAAGAAGCTGTGGCGGTTATTTACTTTGAAAGAACCCCGTTTGGCGTTTACGGCAGTTACGGCTACGTCTTGGTGCACTTTGGCTACCTCGATCATTTCTGGCGTTTCTCCGCAGTACGAATTCGTCACGCCGTCAAAGCCGTTGAGGCCTTGCGGAGCGTCGCCGGCGTCTTCGCCCCAATCCACGTATTCACCGTGAATGCCATTCATTCTCCAACCTTGGTCTTTCCAATCCCAGATAAATCCGCCGTGGAGCACTTTGTTCGAACGGATTACATCCCATTCGTAGTCGAATTGGCCCATGCTGTTACCCGAGCTGTGCATGTATTCTTTCATCACAACTGGACGATCCTCGCCAAGAGCGATTTCCTTGAGTTGTTCCGGCGTACGGTAAGCCGTATTGCGGACTTTCTTTTCTTTGGTTACAGCACCGTCCTCTTCTCCCTTTACGGTTCTTCCTTCGTAATAAAAGAGTCTGGATTGGTCGCGCTGTTCCGCCCAACGTTGCATGGCGTCGGTGTGTGGCCCGCTGTAGAATTCGTTTCCTGCCGACCACATCACAACCGAAGCGTGGTTCTTGTCGCGTTCCACCATGCGGGACATTCTTGATACGTGAGGTTCTCTCCAGCCTTTTTCCCTTTCGGCGTTCCACTTCCAGTGCGTCTCCTGGGCGGCTTCGTCCATGATATAAAGTCCCAGCTCGTCGGCGAGTTCGTAGACGTAGGTGTGTTGCGGGTAATGCGAGGTGCGCAGTGAATTGATATTGTAGCGCTTCATTGTTTCCAAATCCAAACGGACGTCTTCACGGGTGACGGCGCGGGCGCGGTCTGGATCCCAGTCGTGGCGGTTAACGCCTTTGAAAAGGATCTTTTTGCCGTTTACGCAGATTTTGGAATCGATAATCGCCACGGTCCGGAAACCTGTTCTGGCTCCGATGGCTTCGAGTGTTTTTCCTTTGGCGTCGCGGAGTTCTAATACGCTTCGGTAAAGGTTCGGAGTCTCGGCGTTCCAGGTTTTGATGTTTTTGAGCAATTGCGACAAGCTAACGTTGGCTTCCGTACCGTTTTCGAAACGGACCGGAGCGCTTTCCTCAGCGATTTTGTTGCCTTGGGCGTCATATAGGCTTGCGAAAAGCGAAAGCTTGCCCGCCTTTTTGTTTCCCTTGTGGCGGATACGGGCGTTGATGTCCCATTGTCCGTCAAGGTAGTTATTTACGGCCGGCGACTTGATCTCGAAATCCTCGATATACGTCGCTGGACGGTGCATAAGGTTTACGTCCCTGAAAATTCCCGAAAGACGCCAAGTATCGAAGTTTTCGATATCCGAAACTTCGGCCACGCGGTAAACGGCTACGGCCAAAAGGTTCTCGCCGGGACGAAGATGATCCGTCAGATCAAATTCGGATGGAAGGAAAGCGCCTTCGGCGTAACCGATGTTTTTGCCGTTGAGATAAACGTGATAGGCCGTTTTCACGCCGGCGAAATGCAGAATTACGCGTCCGCCGTCCCAGTTTTCCGGCAGGGAAAAACGCTTGCGGTACAATCCCACTTCGTCGGGTTCGGTATGGAGTTGTGAGTTTGAGAAAACAGGCGTTCCGAAGCCGTGGCGTTGCCAGTTTGAGGGAACGGGAAGGTTTTTCCAGCCGGCGGTGTTGTATCCGTCATTCTGGAACCCTTCGGGAATATTGTCTTTTCCCAAAACCATAAAAAAATCCCAATCGCCGTTGAGCGATTGCGTGCGAGACGATTCTGTTCCGAGTTCCATAGCCTGACCCGCCGTGGCGAAGGGCGTTAGCGTGGCGTGCGCCGGTTCGGTATTGATTTCGCATACCTCGGGATCTTCGTACGGCGGAAGGGAAACGGTTTGGCTCTGGGCCAAACTCGTCCCAATATTGCCAAAAAGCAATGTACATAGCGTCCACCAAAGGGCGGTGTGAGTGTTTCTCAGCTTCATTATTATTGTGTTGATGCAGAAAAATTATCGGTTTGGGCAAAAGACAACCGTAGACTACTCTGACGCTGAGGCGAGAATTTGCGCCATATAAAGTAATCCAACCAAACCGAGACAGTTGCCCCGCGATTTCGACTCCCAAAAAGCGAGGCCTTTTCCCTACACTCCGCAAGCACAAAATCCGCTAAGGCTCATATTAAATACCCTTCAAAGCGATTTTACCACTATACGAGGTGATAATATTCCCTTAATATTCGAAAAAAAGCGATTCGTGCCTAAAAGTGACCGATAGCGTTCCTATTTCTTACATATAGCAGAATTTCAGGCAAAAAAGAAGACATATGTTTCATGGATCTTCTTACGTCAATACAGTAACTAAAACACATTTTGTGACAAAAAGCGTCCAGATGATCAATAATTAATTTAAGCTTAAGCCAAGTAAAAGCTTATTGGTTGTTTTTTTTACAATATTTGCGTAAGCTAAGGGTTGCGAAGGGTAACGTGCCCAGTCTGGCGAGCCAAGGTCCATAAGTTGTGGGTACTTGGGAATAGCTTCAATTTTTTTGGAGATGGGAAAAACAAACGACGAGGAAATAAAGGCATTGGTTGTATCGATTGCCAAGAACGGTGACAGGCGCGCGTTCCGGTCGTTCTTCGATGCGCTTTATCCGTTGGTATTTAAAGTGGCCCGCCACGTTACGCTGGACGACGAACTTTCGAAGGACGTAGTGTCGGAAGTGTTCGCCAAACTGTGGCAACGCCGGCAAACTTTGGGCGAGGTGGAGAACATCAAGGCCTTTGTGGCGCGGTCGGCCCGAAACCGGGCGGTAGACCTGTTGCGCAAAAACAAAACGGCCCATCTTGATTTGGAGGAAGCCGGACATTTGCCCGAAGCCGAGCTCCCGGACTGGGACGATGATATGGGACACGAGGAAATGATGACGGCTTTGCACCGCGCTATCGAGAGCCTTCCGGAGCGTTGCAAAATTATTTTTAAACTGGTGAAGTTAGAAGGTATGAAACAGAAGGAAGTGGCTAAAACGCTGGATATTTCCGTGAAAACTGTTGAAAACCAGATTGCCAAAGCCGTAAAGTCACTTGCTTTATTAGCAAAAAAGAAGGTGAAAAAGGCTTCCTAAAAATAAATTCTTCAATTTTATTTTATTCACGTAGGGGATTTTTCAAATGCTTGCGTCATTTCAATAAAGGGTAGGCAGATTTCCGGAGACGATATGGAAAAGGAGCAACGAATTTACGGGATGATAGCTCGGCGGCTTTCGGGGGAGTTGGATGAGGCGGAGAAAGCCGAATTGAGAGCCTGGATGGATCAGGATCCCGAAAACCGGAAAGAGGTCAGCGATTTGCGGATGTTGTGGGCGATGTACCAAGACGATCCCGCAATTCCGCCCGCCGACGAGGCTTTTGCTCTGGTAGAGAAAAAGATCGATAAAGAGAGGCAGGCGGAGCGAAGGCATATTCCATGGGGACGCATAGCCGCAACGGTGGCTTTGGTGCTTGCCTTGGGTGCCTCGCTGTGGGTTGGCGGTCTTCAGGAATATCTGTTAGGTGGCGAAATGCTGACCATCAGGACTGCTGAAGGGCAACGGGCGAAACTGACATTGCCGGACGGAACCAAGGTTACGCTTAATGGAAAGAGCAAAGTGGAGTACCCAGAAGTGTTCGGAATTGGATCCAGAAGAGTGAAGATCGAAGGAGAAGCGTATTTTGATGTAGCGCATGACAAGGATAAACCGTTTTATGTAAAATTCGGTGAGTTTGAAACCAAAGTGCTGGGAACGGCCTTTGATATCCGGGCTTTCAAGGCCGAAAAAGAGTTTAGCGTAGCCTTGGTCAGCGGAAGCGTAATGATATCCGGGAAGGGTGAGGTAATACTTGAGCCGGGCCAGCGCTACCGGGTTTCGAAAAACGGAGAGGCTTTGGTGGAATCTTTCGTTCCGTCAGAGGATCTTCTATGGAAAAACCACTTCTTTGAGTTCGATAACAGGAAAATTGACGATGTTCTGGCCGAGTTAAGCGCTTGGTTTGGCTTGGAAATATCGGTGGAAAACCCTCATAGATGGGAAAATATCACCCTAACGGGAAATTTTAAAGCCAAGGAATTCGAGCAGGTGATGCGCCATCTGGATTTTATCGCGAACATCTCTTACAGAAAAACCGGAGACAAAAGATACGTTGTGCGTCAAAGGTCTAAATGACATAATTATAGTAAAGAGTAAAGCGTAAATAGTCTGCTTGGACCTGTTTAGCTTTTAATCATAACTCCATGACTTGGTGGCCATTGTACTATACTGATAAAATGTAATTCACTTAAAACCAAATAGTTTGCCTATGGTGTAAATCGACAAGACGAGTTTTTTGATTTTTTGGACGGGGTACTGGGAGAGGTTCCCTGAAAAAAGAAAGATGTCCTTGCCTTCTTAGCGGTCAGGCGCGGACATCCCAGAGTTTTTGTATCAATTCGAATATCCATCTAATTTATGAGACTTAAAATATTTACGGCGAGTTTTTTACTTGTCATACAGGCATTGCTATGCGCTGGTCCGTCATGGGCTAATGCGCAGGGCGCCGAGGTAAACTTGAGTCGTTCGGGTTCGGCCAAAGTCAGTGTCGTGGTCGATAACGCCTCGTTGGCCACCGTTTTTTCGCATATCGAGAAGCAGACAAAGCTGAAATTCTCTTATGTGGTAGAGCGCGTGGACGTTAATCGGAAAATCAGCCTTAACCTTACCAATTCCAGCCTTGACAAGACGCTGAAGGCCATTGCCGAGCGTACGGGGCTTTCTTTTTATCAGGCGGAAGGGAGCATTCTGGTCAAGGATCCTAACTGGAAATCGGGCCAAGCCGAAAAAAAGCAAGTAAAGGGAAAAGTTACCGACAGCAAAACCGGTGAGGGAATCCCTGGCGTAAACGTGGTGGTGAAAGGTACCACAAACGGAACTATCACCGACTTTGAGGGAAACTTTAAGCTGGACGTATCAACCGGCGATATCCTTTTGGTAACATATGTCGGATACGTGAACGAGGAAGTGCAAGTGGGGGCGAATACGGTTTACGATATCGCCATTACCGAAAACGTGAAGGAGCTTTCCGAAGTGGTGGTAATCGGTTACGGTACGGCCAAGAAGAGCGATTTGACGGGATCCGTAGCAACGGTGGAGAATATCGAAGGCCTGAAATCAAAAGCGCCGACCAATGTTTCGGATATGATTCAGGGATCGATTTCCGGCGTAACCGTTCTTTCGAACGGCGGTGACCCGACAGCGGGTTTTGACTTGAGAATCCGCGGTGTGGGTACCATCAACAACGCCGACGGTCCGCTTTGGGTAGTGGACGGAGTGATTGGAGCGCCGGCGCCGAAGCCAAACGATATCGAATCGATTTCGATTCTTAAAGACGCCGCTTCCGCTTCTATTTATGGTGCGCAAGCCGCTGGCGGTGTTATTATGGTAACCACCAAGCGGGGCAAGAAAGGAACGGTTTCGGTTGATTTCGAAATGTTTACCGGAATCCAGCAAGCCTGGAAAACGCCTAAAGCTTTGGACGCCAAGGGAATGTCTGATTTTTATCTTACCGCCGCCCGTGGCGCCGGAAAGTCGGAAGCCGATATCCGAAGCGAGTACCCGGCTTTTGTTCCGGATTTGAATCCTAACGGAATGATCACCCGCACCGATTGGACCGACGAGATCTTCCGTACGGCCAAAATCAGCGATTATCATGTTCGCCTTAGCGGAGGCAATGATAAGGTGACTTACCTGACCAGCCTTAGCTATCAGGAAAACGAGGGAACCATTCGTAATACTTTTGCCGAAACGTATAACTTTTTGCTGAACGCCGATATGAAGCTTTCGGAGAAAATGCGGATCGGACAGCATATCAAAGCTTTTTACCAGACTTCTAGAGGCGCCAATACCGACGATGGATACGGCGGAGCGGTGACAAACGCTATCTGGATGCCCCCGAGCGCGTCGGTTTACGGAAAAGACGGCAAATGGGGCGGAGTGGCCGAACCGGACGATCCGTTTGTAGGCTCTTACGGCGATATCGGAAACCCGGTGGCGGCATTGGAGCGTAATAACGCCAAAAACCCAAGCATTGGCGTGGACGCCAACCTTTACGCGGAGTATTCTGTCTTCGATTTCCTGAAAGCTCGTTCCAGCTTCTCTATCCGTGGAAATATGAAGGACTACGAGCGTTTCTTCCCTAAAGTGCCCGAGCCGGGACGTCCGTCGCAGGTCAATACCTTGGATATGTCGAGCGAGCGCGGTTACCGTTACCTTTGGGAAAATACGCTGACATTTGACAAGAATTTCGACAAACACCACGTAACGGCGATGGTGGGCTATACGGCCCAAAAGCAGGAAACGACAGGCTTCTCGGCCGGCGCTACCGGTTTTGACAAAGAGGACGACTACTTTATCATCCTCCAAAACGGCGGAACGGTAAAAACCCCGACAAGCTGGACTTTCGGCAACTCAATGGCTTCGGTATTGGGTAGGGTGGCTTATAGCTACGCCGACAAATATTTCCTGACAGCCAACTACCGCCGCGACGCCAGCTCCAAGCTTTCTCCGGAACTGCGTTCGGATGAATTTCCAGCCTTCTCCGCAGCTTGGAGAATTTCGGAAGAACCTTTTATGGAAGGGATAAAAGAGCAGGTGAGTTCGCTGAAGCTTCGCGCCAGCTGGGGACAAATCGGTAACGTTGCCTCTTTGGGCAATAATGACTGGATGCTCCTTTACTCGCCGCTTAACGGCCTTTTGGGACAGAGCACGGGCCTGATCAACGGTTACGCTCCGCTTTCGGAAGGAAATCCGAACTTGTTGTGGGAAACGGGCGAGCAAACCGACATCGGTATCGACGCCGAGCTGTTTGGCGGAAGGGTGATCGTCACCGCCGATTACTTCAACAAACTTACCGACGGAATGATTATGCGTCCGCTGAAGCCCGGTACTTCTGGTGTGCAGAACTCGGCGTTCGAAAATGTGGGAGCCGTACGGAACAGGGGCTTTGAAGTGGAATTGGGCTATCGCAAAAAAGAAGGCGATTTCCGCTACAGCGTATTTGCCAATGTGTCGATGATCGAAAACGAAGCGACTGATTTGGGCGAAGCCGGAGCCGTTCCGGTAGGTACAAACGTGCGTGGCGTTTTGCGTCCGTACCGTCATGAGGAAGGTCATCCGCTTAGCTCGTTCTATCTGATCCGTTCGGCCGGAATCTTCCAGTCGGATGCCGAGGCGGAAGCTTATGTTGACAAGAGCGGAAAGAGAATCCAGCCAAACGCCCAAGCCGGCGACCTGAAGTTTATCGACCTCAACGGCGACGGCGTTATCAGCGACCTTGATCGCGATTTCGTAGGAGATCCTTATCCGGATTTCACTTACGGCCTGAACGCCAACGCCAGCTACAAGAATTTCGACTTCAGTATGATCTGGCAAGGGGTAAGCGGCGTGGATATTTTCAATGCCTATAACTTCCTGACGCTTAGCGCCGGATTCTCGCAAGGATACAATATGCGCGACGGAGCTTTGGACGCTTGGTCGGAGACGAACAAAGGTTCAGATATTCCTCGCCTGACCGTAGACGACAGAAACGGAAACTACGCCACAAGTTCGGATTGGTACCTGAAAGACGGCTCATATCTGCGCCTCCGTAGCGTAACCTTGGGCTACACTTTGCCTCAAAATATCTTGGACAAAACCCCATTCAGCCGATTCAGGGTGTATGTGGCGGGCAGAAACCTGCTGACTATCACCGATTACGACGGAATGGATCCGGAAATCGGGTTCAACGGATTGGACCAAGGAAAATACCCTGTGGCCAAGCAGTTTTTGTTGGGACTTAACGTAAGCTTCTAAGCGGTTATCACACTTCTCCGGAAGGTGTTCCTTCCGGAGAGGCAAAATCGATCAGAAATGAAAAAAATCATATATCCTATATTGGCCTTGGCCATGCTCGCCGTGTCTTCCTGCGGTGACAGTTTCTACGATTTCGAGCCGAAAGGTTCCTTGGGAGCTTCGTCTTTCTGGAAATCGGAAGAGGACGCCATCGCCGCCGCAAACGCCCTGTACGCTAACCAGACACACCCCGGAAGTTACGGGCAGATGTATACCCGTGGTTACTTCTGGTATATTTGCGCCTCCGACGACATGATAGTCGGGCGCGACAAGGCGCAGTCTATCGATATGAAAAACTTCGAGAACAACGGTTCTGAATCTTATACCCGCGATCTGTGGCGCGTGCGCTACCAGAATATCCGCCGGGCCAACGAGATTCTGGCCAATGTTCCCGCCATGGATATCGGCCAAAAGGTGAAAGACCGGGTAATGGGCGAAGCCTATTTTATGTCCGGTGTAATGTACTTTGAGCTGGCCTACCGCTTTGGCGATGAGAAAATGGGCGTGCCCATCATCAACGTCGAGAATATGGACCAGCCCAACGTGGAGCGCCCGGCCAGCGTGGTTGAAAACTACAAGGACATAGAGGAGCGCCTAAAGATGGCCGCTCAGCTTTTGCCTAAATTCAGCGAATACGGCCCCGAGGATTACGGACGCGGACATAAGCATGCGGCTAACGCTTATTTGGCCAAAGCCTACGCTTTCCACGCCAAATACGACGCCAGCATGTGGGCCGAATGCGCCAAAGCCGCCGACAAGGTAATTGCCGAACCCACGCACGACTTGATGGACGAATACACCGACGTGTTCAAAGTGAAGAACAACTGGAGCAAGGAATACCTTTGGTCCGTGGTAGGCTATATCGACCAGCCGAATAGCGGTAGCGGATTGCCTATCGTAATGCTGGAAAACAAAGGTTGGGGTAAATACAATGGCTGGGGATATTTCCACCCGACGCTCGATTTGTATGAGGAATACGAAGCCGGTGACAAGCGTAAGAAAGCTACGCTGATGGAATTCGGAGACGAGTTCCAGTACTTTGGAGAAACTCGTCGTTACTATTCTACCAACAGCCGTACGGGCTTGCAATTCAGAAAGTACATGGATCCTTTCGAAGAACCGCTTAACGTAAACGTGGGATCGTTCTGTACCAACCTGAATATGCCGTTGATGCGCTACGCCGAGGTATTGTTGTTGAAATCCGAGGCCCTGATTATGCAAGGCCAAAACGGAGACGCTCCTCTGAACCAAATCCGTCAGCGGGCGGGGCTGCAGCCTATCAGCGGCGCCACCATGGCCGATTTGAAGCACGAGCGCCGTTGCGAACTTGCCGGCGAGTGGTCTGACCGCCACGCCGACCTGATCCGCTGGGGTGATGCCAAGGACGTATATCACAAACCGTTGTACGGCCGTCGCCATGCTGACAAAACGGATCCGGATTCGGGCTACGAGGTAGTGGAAGTATGGAAAGCCCGTACGAACTTCGACCCAGCTACACACCATATCTGGCCGATTCCGCCACACGAGGTAGAGGCCAGCGGAGGTGTACTCAAGCAGAACGCAGGGTGGTGATATTGGTGAATGGTATTAAGTATTAGGTATCAGGTCTTAGGTATTTTAAAAACAAAGAGTTTAGGAATGAATAACCTTCTTGCCTAGACTTCAGATATCGATGCGGTACCTAGTACTTAATACCTGATACAAAAAAACATTGGACTGACACGGGAAGCCCGTCCGGAAATATATGTTTCTGCGACGGGCTTTTATCATGATGGATTTACGATGGCGAAACCAACCGCCTGTTTTTTTGTTCTCGGTTTATCGACCAATAAACCGGTAAAATGACCAGAGTTTTCATTACGATGATTTTGGCGCTGGCAATGTTGGCCTCCTGCGGACATAAGAAGGAAACAACAAGCATTGACCAGCCTAAAAAGCCAACGGCTCCTGTCAAGAAACCAAAACCCGTAAAGCCGAAGACAGGGCTGGAAGAAATAATCAGTCCCGCTGATTTCAAACTGTTGCTTCCCGATTCCTTGGAGTCCATAAATGGAGAATGGAGACGAGTACGCGACCCTTTTTATACTTATGAGGCAATGCTGGAAGCGGCCAAAAGCTTTCCCGATTTCTGCAACACGGGAACGTTGGAGACAAGAAAGAGGGAGCTTTCGGCCTTCTTGGCCAATACTTCGCATGAAACCACAGGGGGCTGGGTTTCCGCTCCAAAGGGACCTTTTTACTGGGGGTATTATTATGTCAGGGAAATAGACTCCAGATATTACCAAGAAAGGGAACGCAGGATTCCTTACTATGTCGATACGCTGGGAATGTTGGCCAAGATGTATCCGCCGGCACCCGGCAAACATTACTTTGGCCGTGGCCCTATACAGATCAGCCATAATTACAACTACGGACTCTGTAGCGAGCAATTGGGCTTGGGAACCCAACTACTGGAAAGCCCAGAGCTGGTGGCGCAAGATAGCGTATTGGCTTTTAAAACGGCCATCTGGTTTTGGATGACCAGGCAACAGGCCAAACCGTCCTGCCACGAGGTGATGACCGGCCAATGGGAGCCCTCGGCACATGATAAGAGTAGGGGACGTTTGCCCGGATTCGGAATGACTATTAATATAATAAATGGCCGTGGCGAATGTGGTCGCTGGACTCATGACGCCAAAAACAGGATAGGCTTCTATAAAAGGTATATGGAGTATTTCGGTGTATCTGGCGACGGATCCATTGGTTGCGAAAGCATGGAGCCTTATTAGTTTGGGAGCCTGACGAAATCAGGGTAACTGAAACATTCACCCTGATTTCGTCAAGCGTTCTTATAATGAGTGAGCTTTATGGTGATGTCCGGTTGGTTAATTCCAAGCCATATTCTTTCTCGTATTCCAATAGGCCTTAGGGCTTTCCTTTAGGCTCAGCAAAACGCCAAGATCTTCGGTTGAAAGATGGATTTGCAAAGCTTGCAGATTGCTTTCCAACTGCTCAGGGGTGGAAGCTCCGGTGAGGGCCACATCGCACCAAGGCATAGCCACGGCTGTTGCCAGCGCAAGGGCGTCAGGCCCTACGCCGTACTTTTCCGACAATTCGTTCAGCACCTCCCTTTTCTCGGCGAATCCCGGCTCCTCGTTACGTACGGTCAGGCGTCCGTTGGCCATTACCTCTTTCAGGATTACGCCCATACCTGCGTCGTGGGCCTCGGCCAAGGCATTTCCCGCCGACGATTCCAAGATATTCCAGGTGGCCTGCACGGTATCGAAAAGCGGTACGTCACCGTCCTTAATCTCCATTGCGGCCCTTAGGGTATCGCCTTGTTTTACGCCACCGCCCAGAGATAGGCCGATGCGCATCCCATCGGCTTTTATCTTGCGGAGCCCGTCCAATACCTCTTGGTTTTCCAGAACTCCGCTGTCCAGAGTCGCCGAATGTATCTGGTAAAGGTCCAGCCAATCGCCAAGGTTTTGTTTCGACTCTTCCCATTGCTGGGCCAACACTTCCGGGTTGTGTCGTTTTATCTCGTGGTCCTCGGCTTCTACTTGCCACTCGGCTGTATAAACGTATCCCCACTTTGAGCTTACCGTAATATCGTGTACATGAGGCTCGGTGCGCAACCAGTGACCCAAAAACGCCTCTCCTTTGCCGTAAGACCGCGCCGTGTCAAAGAACCTGACACCCTTCTGATAGGCCAAACGGAACATCTTCTCGGACCGGGCGGCCATGTCGGCTTCCGTTCTGCCCGCTTTATAATCCGTGCCGTGACCCAAGTTAATGTAGCCGGGACGCCCCAATGCCGCCGATCCCAATCCGATCGGGCTGACCAGTAATCCCGTGTTTCCTAATTTTCGTAGTCGCATGCGCTTTAAGGTTGAGTTTGGCGGAACTTAGCCCAAAACTTAAGATATAGCAAATAAAATATGATAACAGAGGGCGCTTTTCATACCGGCAAGAACATTTGTGTTGTATCCATGTTAGTTCAATTGATAATAAATCATGGTTATGGCCGAGGAAAAGTACGACTTCATTATTATAGGAACAGGCGCCGGAGGAGGCACTTTGCTCCACAAGCTGGCCCCGACGGGTAAGCGGATTCTAGTCTTGGAAAGAGGCGGATTTCTTCCCAGGGAAAAAGAGAATTGGGATACCGTACAGGTTTTCCAAAAAGACCGCTACCATACTGATGAAGAGTGGAAAGACCATAAAGGAAGAAGCTTTCATCCCGGTACTGGATATTGGGTAGGGGGCAATACTAAGGTGTATGGCGCCGCGCTTTTTAGGCTCAGGGAAAAAGATTTCGGACTAGTCGAGCATTCTGGCGGAGTTTCTCCCGCTTGGCCGATCAGCTATAAGGAACTGGAGCCCTATTATACCCAAGCCGAAAAACTATACGGTGTAAGAGGTCGCCGACAAATGGACCGAACTGAACCAAAAGCTTCAGAGGAATATCCATTCGGGCCGATAAAACACGAGCCCCGTATACAGGAGATTCATAATCTTTTGGAGAAAAAAGGCTACAATCCGTTTTATATCCCCTTGGGAGTAAAACTGCACGATGATATGCTGGAGTCCAGCAAATGTATCCGTTGTGATACCTGCGACGGCTTTCCTTGCCTAGTACACGCCAAATCCGATGCGGATGTTGATTGCGTAAGGCCGAATATGACCATGCAGAACGTCGAACTTCGGACACACGCAAAAGTGGAATGCTTGGTCACGGACGAATCAGGCAAGCGGGTGGAGACAGTGGTGTATTCTAAAGACGGAGAAAAGCATGCGGTCAAAGGCAATACGGTAGTAATATCCTGTGGAGCCGTCAACTCCGCTGCGCTGTTACTGGCTTCCGCCAATGACAAACACCCCGATGGCTTGGCCAATAGCTCTGGAATGGTGGGCCGGAACTTCATGAAGCATAACAACGGCGCCATACTGGGTATCTCCTCCAAACCCAACCCGACGGTATTCCAAAAAACCATGGCGGTCAATGACTTCTATTGGGGCGATGATGAGTTTAAATACCCGATGGGCCACGTACAGTTATTGGGCAAGGTAAACAAAGACATGTTGGCAGCCGACGCTCCCGCATTTGCGCCAGGCCTGGTGCTGGACAAGATGGCCTCCCATTCCGTAGACTGGTGGATAACTGGCGAAGACCTTCCCGATCCGGAAAACAGGGTAACTCTGAAAGACGGAAAGATCCATCTGCATTACACAGACAACAATCTGAAAGGCTTTGATCGCCTGATGAAAAAGTGGTGCGACATCCTCAAAGAGATCGAATGCGCCGACTATATCGTTCCCCATTCCCTGTATTTCCGTAAGAAAATTCCACTGCAAGCTGTGGGGCACCAATGCGGAACGGCAAGGTTTGGGGAAGATCCGAAGACTTCCGTTTTGGACAAAAACTGCAGGACGCACGACGTGGAGAACTTGTATGTGGTGGATGGAAGTTTCTTCCCATCCAGCGGAGCGGTAAATCCTTCGCTTACAATAATGGCCAATGCGCTCAGGGTGGGTGAACACTTGGCTAAAAGCTGAACAATAAACACCGGAAAATATGAAACCGAGATTGGACGGCCAAGTGGCCTTGGTTACAGGAGCGAATTCGGGAATCGGTAAAGCCGTGGCTATGGCTATGGCCAAGGCCGGAGCCAAAGTGGGCATAAACTACGTGGTAAACGAGGAAGCCACGCAGGCAATGATCGATGAGATCAAAGAATCCGGCGGAGAAGCCATAGCCTTAAAAGCTGACGTAAGTGACGAAGGCGAGGTAAAAGCCATGTTTGCGAAGCTATTCGAAGCGTTCGGAACCATCGATATTCTGGTAAACAATGCGGGACTACAGCGCGACGCCAAGTTCTGGGAAATGTCGGTAGGACATTGGAAGAAGGTTATCGACGTGAATCTTACAGGTCAATTCCTTTGCGCTCGCGAGGCCGTAAACGAATTTATTCGAAGGGGAATCGTGGAGTCGGTTTCCACTGCTTCAGGAAAGATTATCTGCATGAGTTCCGTACACGATGTGATTCCGTGGGCGGGTCACGCCAACTACGCGGCTTCCAAAGGCGGAGTAAAACTTTTGATGCAAAGTATGGCGCAAGAGTTGGCGCCATACAAAATCAGGGTCAACAGTATTGGACCCGGTGCGATAAAAACGCCGATCAACAAAGATGCTTGGAACACTCCGGAAGCGGAAGAATCTTTGCTTACGCTTATCCCATACAAAAGAGTCGGTGAGCCTTCGGACATAGGAAAAGCGGCGGTATGGCTAGCTTCAGATGAGTCTGACTATGTCAATGGCGCCACACTCTACGTAGATGGAGGCATGACGCTTTATCCCGGTTTCGCTACAGGTGGTTGATTAGAAAAAGAGATTAACAGGTGCGAGTGTCCAGCTCGTTACACGTTGGTGCTGGAGCTCCCGGCTCCAAGCACCAATTTTGACATTCACAGTATGTTAGGGAAAATGGTTCGGAAGCAAGACTCTTTTCCTTTAAAGCCAAAAGACCGCATCCTTTTACTCCATAAATCATGGGCAAAAACGCTGAAGAACATCGTCTGGAAGAGCATTACAACAAGGAAAATCCGTGGCTGAAATGGGGTCCCTACCTGAGCGAGCGTCAATGGGGTACCGTACGCGAGGACTATAGCAAAGACGGCGACGCCTGGAACTATTTCCCGCACGATCATGCCCGAAAGAGAACCTATCGTTGGGGTGAGGACGGCATAGCCGGAATTTCCGATGATTGGCAACGCATTTGCTTTTCGGTTGCGCTATGGAATGGCAAGGACAATATACTGAAAGAACGGCTTTTCGGTCTGACGGGCGAGCAAGGAAACCACGGCGAAGACGTAAAGGAGCTGTATTATTATCTGGACAATACGCCTTCCCACGCCTACATGAAGTATCTGTACAAGTACCCTCATGCGACGTTTCCCTATGATGATCTTTTGAAAGTAAATAGGGAACGTGGGAAAACCGAGCCGGAGTACGAGTTGCTGGATACGGGAGTGTTCGAAGGGAACAGATATTTTGATGTCTTGGTCGAATACGCCAAATCCGATGTTGAAGATATATGCGTGCGTATTACCGTAAGCAATAGGGCCAAGGAAAAGGCGTATGTCGCGGTTTTGCCCACTTTGCTGATGCGCAACCTTTGGGCTTTTGGTATGCAAAAGGAGAAATCGGTTATAAGCCTTGAGAAAAAGACTGGGGCTTATGGTGCCGTATCCATTGATCAACCTGACCTGGGTAAATATCATATGTACTATGATACTCCTGATAGACATCTTTTCACTGATAACGAGACCAATAAAAAGGATCTGTACGGACAAAAAGGCGGGACTCCATTTACAAAAGACGCTTTTCATAAAGCTGTTGTAGGGAATGACTATAAATTCCTAGAGAAAAAGGAAGACGGATCAAAATTCTCTCCCCTCTACGAAAAAGAACTGGAAGGTGGCGAGAGTTTCGTCATCAAGTTAAGGCTGTGTAAAAAGAAAAAACGTTCGGCGCCGTTCAAAGATTTCGAAGATGTTTTTAGTAATCGGATCAAGGAGGCTGATGAGTTTTACAAAAAACTGGAAAAGGGAAAAGACCCCGAACTTTCCATGATTCAGCGCCAGGCGTTTGCCGGCATGTTATGGAGTAAGCAGTACTTTAATATCGATATCGAGCATTGGCTTGATGGGGATGAAGGGCAACCCCGGCCACCGGAAGAAAGGTTAACCGGCAGGAACTCTGGTTGGCGGACACTGAATAATGAGGATATCATATCCATGCCCGACAAGTGGGAATATCCATGGTACGCTGCTTGGGATTTGGCCTTCCACTGCTTGCCGATCGCTCTGATTGATCCTCGTTTTGCTAAGGATCAGCTGATTCTGATAATGAGGGAATGGTATATGGCGCCGAATGGTCAGATACCGGCCTATGAGTGGAATTTTAGCGATGTAAATCCACCTGTACATGCTTGGGCTGCGTTAAAGGTCTTCGAAATAGAGCGGGATACCCACGGCAAGGCCGACATTGATTTTCTGAAGAGAGTATTTCAGAAGCTGATGCTCAACTTCACGTGGTGGGTGAACCGAAAAGACTCCCATGGCAAAAACGTGTTTGAGGGAGGCTTCCTTGGCTTGGATAATATCGGAGTGTTTGACAGGAGTAAAGATTTGCCGCATGGCGGAAAACTGGAACAGGCAGACGGAACTAGTTGGATGGGGCTTTTCTCATTGTATATGATGAAGATGGCGATCATTATCTGCAAAGAGGACGACACCTTTGAGGATGTGGCCACCAAGTTCTTCGAGCATTTTGTCTATATCTCCGAGGCAATCAATCGTTCCGATCACGAATGGGTAGGGGCCTGGGATAGCGACGACGGATTCTTTTATGATGTTCTACAGCTTCCTCATGAAGAGTATATTCCTATCAAGGTTCGGTCATTGGTTGGGCTAAGTCCGTTGTTTGCGGTTACGTCAGTAACGCATGAGACGCTCCGAAAAATTCCGGACTTTATGGTCCGTTTGGAGTGGTTTTACGGATACAGGCGCAAGCTTAATAAGTATCTCGTACTTGAAAAATTCGGACCGGATGAGGACCTGTTATTCTCATTGGTCAATGAGGCCCGGCTGAAAAAGTTGATTACCGCGCTTTTGGATGAGGACGAGTTTCTTGGGAAAGGGGGAATCCGTTCTCTTTCCAAAATCCATAAAGACGGCTATCATATCAATATCAACGGTGAAGATTTTGGTATCTCATACCAACCCGGCGAATCTGACTCTTATCTCTTTGGCGGGAATTCCAATTGGCGTGGCCCCGTATGGATGCCTATGAATTACTTGCTGATTCATTCTTTACGGGAATACCATAAATACTACGGCGATAACTTCAAAGTTGAATATCCGACTCGATCAGGTGTGTATTTGACCTTGGACCAGGTAGCTGACGAGCTTTCAAGGCGTTTGATACGGATTTTCCGCAAAGACGCTGACGGTAACAGGCCTGTACACGATAAGCAAGCGATTTATCGTGATCCGCATTTCGAGAACTTGATTCTATATCCTGAATATTTTCACGGAGATACGGGCCGGGCTGTAGGCGCAAGCCACCAAACGGGGTGGACGGGTTTGGTGGCCTCACTGATACATGAATGCGGTTGGGAAAATAACCGCCGTAAATAATGAACTGAACCTAGACCTTTGACTCTATATTAAAGTGATTCTTGATTGCCCGGGGGCTACGACTTCTCCGATAATAGAGGCTTCGTCATGTATTCCGGAAGCGTGCAAGTCGCTTAGTAGGTCATGCGCTTTTTCGGATGGAATGGAGATCAAGAGACCTCCGGAAGTTTGCGGATCACAGCAGAGCATCTTGAGGTTGTAATCCAGTTCCGGGCCAAATTCCGTATCTGATTTGACGTAGTCCAAATTGCGGAAAGCGGCGCCGGGAATGCATCCGTCATCATAGAGCTCGTAGGCACCGGGTAAAAACGAGATTTCCTCAGTGAGGATTATTAGCGAGACATCGCTGGCTTTGGCTATTTCTCGGGCGTGCCCCAGAAGGCCGAATCCCGTGACGTCGGTGGCGGCTTTGGCTCCGTGTTTGGCCATTATTTCCGCCCCCTTTTTGTTGAGCAGTTTCATTTGTTCCAAAGCTCTCTTATAGTCCGATTCTTTCGCCAATTCCTCGCGGTGTCCGGCGATTAACGCCCCGATTCCCAGAGGCTTAGTTAAGATCAGTGCATCACCGACTTGGGCCTTGGCGTTGGTAATGAGTTTGTCTGGCTGGACCGTGCCGACTACCGCCAAACCGAATTTTGGGGGATGGTCGTCGATGGTATGCCCGCCTACCGTCAATGCGCCGGCTTCGCTTACTTTGTCATGCCCGCCTTGCAGGATTTCGGCGAATGCTTCCACGGGAAGTTTGTCGGCGCTGAACATCATGATATTCAAGGCCATAATCGGTGTGCCGCCCATGGCGTAGACATCACTGAGCGCATTGGCGGCGGCAATTTGTCCGAATTCGAAAGGATCCGAGCAAACGGGCGGGAAAAAGTCGGTGGTGTAGATTAGTGCGGTGTCGTCGTTGAGTTTGTAAACTCCGGCGTCGTCATGCGTATCGATATCTACCAATAATCGCTCGTCGGAGGATTTCGGTAACTTCGACAAGATTTCGGCGAGTTGGGTTGGGGAGAGTTTGGCCGAACATCCGCCGTATTCTACGGTTTTGAGTAAATCTATTTTTTCCATTTGCTTATTTCTGAATCAGTGTTGTCGGACTAAAGGGCTACACACGAACATTCGAACCCTACTTGGCGAAGGTTTTCTAATTGCGCTTCGTTAGCCGGCTTGTTTACCTCAAGGCACATTCCACATTCCGACGAGATACGGGAAGGGACGGGCATCACTTTGCAAGCAATCTGCTTTTCCCTGAAGTACTTTTCCGCTTTTATGACTTGACGGATATTTTTGAATAAGATAAAATATCTTTTGGAGCTCATGCGGATTGCTTTTGGGTGAAAATCGGTTCGGTTCTCTGACTTGTTATTTCTCGATTCGCTTTAATGCGTCGAGCAAATAGGCCAAGTCGTCCGGGCGATGGTATGGGGACAATGAGACCCGGCAAGTGCCCTGCGGGAATGTGCCCAGAAAGCGGTGAGCCATCGGCGCGCAATGTAGTCCGGAGCGGGTTTCGATGCCAAAATCGTGATATAGGCGAGCGTTAAGTTCGGATACGTCTATCGAACGATGGCGTAGGGAGAATGTCTCGCCTTGATCCAGAAGTGATTTTGCCCGATAGATTTCGTATTGCGGTAGGTCCTCGATTTCTTCAAGCAACTTACGGAAGTCATCCGGCGTATGCTCAGGCTCGGGACGGTTTTGAAGAGCTCCAAGCAATCCGAAAATCCCGGCAACGTTTGGCGTGCCCGCCTCGAATTTGTCCGGAGCGAAGGCCGGCATATCAAGGCTGTCGCTTTGGCTTCCTGTTCCGCCGAAGAGCAGAGGCTCGGGCAAATCGGAATGGCGGGCGAAGAAACCCCCGGTTCCCGTCGGACCGAGCAGGCTTTTGTGCCCGGTAAATATTACGTAGTCCAACTCCCACTCGTCGGTTTTGACGGGGGAATTACCGAGCGATTGCGAAGCGTCCACCAATATCGGAGTCTCGCCGATGGCTTTTTTGATTTCCCGAAGGGGCTGGATAACGCCGTTTACATTACTTTGATGATTGACAACTACCAGAGCGGTGTCTTTCCCGATCAGGTCCAGTTTATCAAGCTGAATTTTTCCGTCTGAACCGGCGGGTAATTCACGGAGCTGGATCCGCCTTTTTTTTCTCAAATATTCCAACGGACGCATAATTGCGTTGTGTTCCATCGGACTATGCCAGACGGTACCCTTCAAGTTCAGGCCTCGAAGCAGGAGGTTTGAGGCGTGTGTGGCGTTATGGGCGAAGCTCACGCATTCGGGTGTTTCGGTGCCGAGCGCATCGGCCAAGGCGTCGCGGCAGGCTTCCACTTCGGCGCTTACCCGAAAGGCGCGCCCATGGGCTGAACGCCCGTAGGTTCCTCCCGTTTCCGTGAGATATTCGGTAATGGCCGAGGCCACGGCTACGGGTTTGGGAAAGCTGGTGGCTGCGTTGTCGAAGTACGTGAGTGCGTTTTTTTTCATCAAGGGTAAACGATATGTCCCGTTTTGGCCAACAGCTCGGCGATGACGTACATATTGGAAATGCGTCCGCAGGCGATGTCGGATTTTATCTCGTAATAGTCCACGCAGGCGCCGCAGAGAATGATATCAACGCCTTTTTGGGAAAGTTCAGCGAGCCCTTCGGAGGCTCCCGAATCTTTTCGGGCCAGTAAAACGCCGGCGTTGTAAAGCACGATGGCTTCGGGAAGTTTGTCGATTTCGGCCAAGGCGTTAATGTACCCTTTTATCAATATTTCGCCCAACGCGTCATCGCCATGGCCCATTTTGTCGTTTTTCAAGACTACGGTGTAGGCGCTGTTGGATGGAGCGCAAACCGCTTCGGGCTCAGGTTTTTCGCTCGCTTTTTCGGGCTTTCTGGCCTCGATGGCCGTGTAGCCTTCCCGCTCTATCGACTTTGGCGATGCGTTATGGTCGGCCAAAAAAGAGTTCAGGTTTTCGCAAGCCACGGCGTTGTCTACCCATACTTCGAATATTTCGCTGTCAGCCAGCGTTTTCCATAGCCTTTTGGCCATAATCATGGGTTGGGGGCACCGTTTTCCCCGGGCGTCAACAACTTTCATATTTTCTGTTGTTTGAAAAATATTCTTATAGAAAAAGGACCCGATTCTGATTGTCCAATATCGTCAGGATTTTTCAGAATGAAATCCTTATCGTTTTGAAGCCTCTCTGATTTTTTCGATAACGTTTTCCAAAGGTTCTTCCGTTATGTGCACCGAGCGGGAATCGTTTGTCTGGGTCGAATGGCGATACGCTTTGTCGTAATATGACAAGGCCATATTGGCGACAAACTCAAAATCGTCAGCTTCGAGAGCTTGGATTGCCTTGTTAAGGTTTGCGCTACCGAGTTTCTTCCCGATTTTCTTTAAAGAAGTTTCGAGCTTTTCTTTCGGAAAACAAGCGTAATCCTTTACCAATCGCTGTACCCGTGCAGATTTTTCAACATCAAGATACACCCGTGGCGCTTGTCGCATTTGGGCGAAGAACTCTTCGGGAATAAAAACGCTTCCTACGGTCCGGCTTTCGTCCTCAAGCCAGATTGTCTTGTCTGTCGGAATGCTTTGAATTAGTTCGGCCAAATCGTTGGAAAACTGTTCGCAGGTGGGCTGTTTCTCCATGCCCAACGATCCGAACGCAGAACCCCGGTGGTTGGCCATTTTCTCCAAGTCGATGATCGTGTCACCTTGTTCTTCCATGGCGTGGAGCAATTCCGTTTTACCGCTGCCGGTCATTCCGCTGAGCACCACGTAATTTCTTTCTTCCCCAAAAATCTTCAGGCAACGGTTGCGGTAAGCTTTGTAACCGCCTTCCAACAAAACGCAGGGGATACCGGCGGTTTGGAATAGCCAAGCCATACTTCCGCTCCGCATGCCGCCTCGCCAACAGTGGACGGCCAGAGGCGTGTCGTTTTGGGCAAGTTTTCGGGCTTCCCGCACAAAACCGGCCATCTTCGGCCCTACAATCTCCAACCCGCGATCGATGGCGGGCTGTTGGCCCTTTTGCTTGTATATGGTTCCTACCACGGCGCGTTCCTTGTCCGTGAAAATGGGCAGGTTTACGGCTCCCGGCATATGGCCTTTGGCGTATTCGCCCGGTGACCGCACATCGACGATCGCACCGGAGGAGCCTAAGCGTAGGAATTCTTCAACATCGACTTTCTTCATCACCCCAGTTGCAAAAATGTAACGGGACACCTTCTAGTCCCGCAAACGACAAAATTAAAAAAGAGCCCTCAGGAATCATCATTCGCAGTGGCAAAATCATGGAATCAAGTTTTGATAAGCAAGAACGAATATATTTTTCCATCTTTTATTCCTGAGAGGGGTGGGGTGGCTTCGGACTTACGGGCCAGCGTGATTTTGTTTGCGCAAAGCCGGAATTCAATTTGGGCGGGGGTTTAGGTTGATGAATAGAAAAATATTATTTTTGCCCGCTCACAGTGGAGCGCCGTTTGATGTTTTTGCGCAAGTGAAAAACTTTTGCGAAAGCAGAAAGTAGTTCCGCTAGGCGATGAATTAACCCCTGTCATATGACTGATGAAATAAATAACGAAGAGAGGAAATCCCTCAACTTTTTGGAAGAGATCATCGAGGAGGATCTCAAGTCCAACGTGAACAATGGCGAGGTGTATACCCGCTTTCCGCCCGAGCCGAACGGCTACCTGCACATCGGGCACACCAAAGCCATTTACATCAATTTCTCCACTGCCCAACGTTATGGCGGTAAAACAAACTTGCGTTTTGACGACACCAACCCGGTGAAAGAGGAAACCGAGTATGTTGAAGCCATCAAGAAGGATATTCAATGGTTGGGATACCAATGGGAGAAGGAGTGCTATACCTCGGATTATTTCGATCAGTTGTACGCCTGGGCCGTTGAGATCATCAAACTGGGCAAAGCCTATGTTGACGAGCAGACGCCTGCGCAAATCGCGGAGCAAAAAGGAACGCCTACCGAAGCCGGAAAACACAGTCCGTACCGTGACCGCCCGGTGGAAGAGAACTTGGAGCTTTTCGAGAAAATGAAGAATGGCGAGATGCCCGAGGGCGCTATGGTGCTCCGTGCCAAAATCGACATGACTTCGCCGAATATGCATATGCGTGACCCGATCATGTACCGGATCATCGACGCGGCGCACCACCGTACTGGCGATAAGTGGAAAATCTACCCTATGTATGACTGGGCGCACGGACAGAGCGATTACATAGAGGGAATCACGAACTCGATGTGTTCGTTGGAATTCAAGGTTCACCGTCCGCTTTACGACTGGTACCTTGACCAGATCTACGATCCGTCGAAGATTCGCCCTAAACAGCGTGAGTTCTCCCGCCTTAACCTGAACTATACCGTGATGAGTAAGCGTAAGTTGCTCAAGCTGGTTCAGGACGGCGTGGTAAACGGCTGGGACGATCCGCGTATGCCTACAATTTCTGCATTGCGCCGTCGTGGTTATACGCCAGAGTCGATTCTCGCTTTCTCGGAAAAAGTGGGAGTTACTCGTCGTGAGAATATTATCGACCTGGGCTTGTTGGAATTCTGCGTTCGCGAGGATTTGAACAAGAAAGCCAACCGCGTATTCGGTGTGTTGGATCCGGTGAAAGTGGTTATCGACAACTATCCGGAAGGTCAGAGCGAAATGTTGGAGTTGGAGAATAATCCTGAAGACGAAACCGCGGGCACGCGCCAGGTTCCGTTCGGAAGGGAACTCTACATCGAGCGCGACGACTTTAAGGAAGAGGCTCCGAACCGTAAGTATTTCCGTTTGGCCTTGAATAAGGAAGTTCGCCTGAAGGGCGGTTACATCATCAAGGGCGAAAGTGTGGAGAAAGACGAGGATGGAAACATCACCGTTATTCACTGTACTTATGACGCCGACTCGAAATCGGGAAGCGGAACCGAGGCCAGCATGCGTAAGGTGAAAGGCACCCTGCACTGGGTAAGCGCCGAGCACGCCGTGGACGCCGAAGTACGTATCTACGACCGTTTGTTTATGGATGAGGCTCCGGACGGACACAAGGACAAGGATTATATGGAATTCCTGAATCCGGATTCTTTGAAAACCGTTCACGCCAAGGTTGAGCCTTCGTTGAAAGAGGCTCCGGCGTATGAGCAGTTCCAGTTCCAGCGTTTGGGTTATTTCAATATTGACCCGGATACTACGGAAGACAGATTGATCTTTAACCGTACGGTGACTTTGAAAGACTCATGGGCTAAAAAGCAGAACAAGTAATATGAGGCTATATGTGTTTCATTCTATTGAGAACGCATATTGATTCAAATTCATAAATAAGGAAATAGAAAAGGAGCTTCGGCTCCTTTTTTTGTTGATTTTTTGCCCTGTAGAAGAAAGCGAAGCTATATCGGTCCGCTTTGCGAGAATAGAAAATTTGGGGAAAATACAAATTCGTCGGAAAGAGAAAAGTCTTCGCCGGGAAAGAGTATGGGGACGGTTTCGTCCGCGTGTCTTAGCGGTTGGTCCGGGAAAAAGCTTTCTTCCGGTATAGTCGAATTTGGTCCGAATGTCTCCTGTCTGGCCGTGTGTTCGTCTTCTCGATACCTAGCCCGCTCTTCCCGGAATCCTTTGTAAGTGTCGCTGGTTTTCAAATCGTAAAGGTCCTGAACGGGAGCGTCCAGATTCGCCGGAACCATATAGAAAGTCTCATCCGTGGCGGGTTGCCCTAGATTTCTCAAACCTCTTATCCTACCGGCCAGCGAACTTTGCGGTTGGGAAGCTCTTGTGGTCACGGTCACTCTTTCTTTAAAAAGAAGCTCTTTCTCTTCACGGGTCAAGATGATATCGTCTTCGGCGCGTTTGAGCGGATCGCTCTCTACATCATAAGTAGCGGACGCACTTGGAGGGCTGTAGTTTTTTGAGTTCCAAGTTTGTCTCGCGTCCAATAGCCGAGCCCATTTTCTGGTGCCGAGGCTCACTTCTTCCCGCAAGGGATTCTCAAAATCTTTGGCGACTGATTCCTCCTCGGCGTCAAGCCACGGGCTATGCGCCGGGTCCGAATATCGACTTCTGTTTTGGAGGGAAGAAACCATTCCCCGCTGTGCTTTTGAGGCGTGCTTCAGCATTCGGCCTAATAATACGAATGACGGTTCGGGAAGCACGTGTCCGGTTCTGGCTTTGGATCTATCCTCAGAGACGGCTTCTCCTAATTCGCTCCAATCGTTTTGTGTGGTTTGCGCCCCGGGCAGTGTGTGCGTGGCTTGCGGGCTCCAGTATTCGTCAAACACTCCGAAGGCGTTTTCGGAAATATTGCAGGGCCAGTATATTTGGCTGGAACAGTTTTTTCCTTTCGGTTCCGATTTCGGGCGGATGGCGTCTCTCTCAAAATGAATGGAAGGAATCCGTTCCTGGTGCGGACTTATCGTGACGGAGTGGGAACCGTTGCTGATTTCTCTAAGAAGCGCCGTTCCCGTTTTGGTCAGCAGAAGTTTGGAGACACGGGCCATCACTCCGGTCCGGAATCCGGGAAGCTCTTTGGCGAAAAGCCCGGCACTCTGTTTCGGATTGACCTTGAACGGCCCGCGGCCTTGGAGCAGATGTTGCCACAAGCCTCGGGTATCGAACTGAGCTTCCTGTTCGCTTAGCGTGGGAGCGGATTGCTTCTTTTTGATCATTTCCGCTATCAGCCTTTCCCTTTCGTCCTCGATTTGTTGGGCGAAAGACATCATTGTAGCTTGGTCTTCCCTTACTCGCTGAAACTCAAAAGCGTTGGCCGTTAAGTAGCGGTATGTCCGGTTTTCGGCCAGATGTAACGTGCGGAGGCGCTCTTGGTTCGTTTCCTGACTTTCTCCTCTTAGGCTGGAATAAAGGTCCAGCAGCGCTCCGATTACCCGCAGGTGATCGTCGTTTTGTGAAGCGTCCCCGTCGGTGTCTTGTGGAATTCGGGAAAGGAGTTCCTTTTTCGACCATAGCGCCTGAATCGCCTGTGGCTTCGGCGTAGCCCGGTTTTGATGGCGATGACGGATTGTTTGCTTGAACATGCGGAGTGGATGATGCCGTGACCGCTTCCCGTGGCCACGTTTGCGCTATTTTTGCCGTATTCTTAAAATCATAATGGCTCGGGTATTGTTTTGCCCTTTGGGACCATTGGGAAAAAGGCTAGTTCGGAGCGTCAACGTGTTTATCCATAAGCGAAATATTCGGAACAGAGAGCAGAATACGGGAGCTTCGTCGGGAGTGTCCTTGGATCCGCCGTCCGGTTTTTCGCAACCGGTGCAGGCGATGATGACGGGAGCGGAATTCAAGGAACGGATGAAGGATTCCGGTTTTCATAATCTTGGCCATGTCGAACGGCTATTGAACGTTTACAATGGTTTTTCGGGAGAAATGGAAAAGCCGGATTGGGGAAGGCACCATTTCGCTCTATATATTTTAGAAGAACTCAAAAAGAGTTGTAAAGAATGGCTCGCTAGTTTTTATGTAATGGAAACCCGCACGGGATATTCGCCTGTAATGAAATCGGTTGCGATGCTTCTGGATGATATCAGGGAAGAAAAAGCCAAGTTGATAGGGATAATGGGATCCAGCGGAATTTCCCTTTTTGGTGATGACGCCTTCAGCAGGCAGTTTCCCGAGGTATCGTCCGTAATGGCGAATACGTTTCAGGTATTGTGGGACGATGTCTCCAGTGTATTGAAATTCAGATCAAACGATTTGAGCGAGGAGGGGCTAGAGAAAGCCAAAAACGAGTTTTTTGCGGACCTCCATTCCATTATGGTTCCGATAGGCGGGGCGGCTTTGGTTTCCCGGGCATTGGCTATGGTGGGCATTAGGAGTATTCCTGGGCAGGAACATCAGTTGCCGGTTTATTTTATGAGTCAGCGAGAGTCCGACGACCAGCCGATCACTAAAGTGTATCAGGAGCTGAGCAAACGTATGGCGATGGGGCTTCCGCACGATCTTTCGCACGGAATGTTTTGGGGACTTACGGATCCGGTTTGGTTTGAGCAAAAGAGGCGAAAAGAGCGGGCCCTGGTTCCTTATACTCCCGAAATTAACCTTGCTGTGGCGTTCAGCAGGTTGTTGACACTGGGCGAAGGCCACGGACTGGAACGGATGAAAAGCGTTTCCGAAGTAGACGAGGCCTCGTTTAGGCATTATGCGGGCTGGCCGGAGAGAGTGTATACAAAAGGTTTTGTGAGGGAAGACATCAACGATTTTACGGATTTGGCGGACGATGCTTCTAGGCTTAGCTACGAAATGAGTTCGGAAAGCGAATCCGTGGATTCTACCGAGGAGCCTGGCGATTTTAGTATGCATTTCATTAAGCCTAACACCGAACTTAGCGGTGAGGAGATGGAATCTGAGTTGTAATCTGATATCGGTACAAATTCAGATCGTCAATTGGGCTCAGGTAATTTCTTTAGGGATTATTCCGCCTAATGTTTTCAAACAGGCCGAAATGGTAAACAAAGACGAAACTCGGCGCAATATTAATCGTTATATTGCGATGTGATTTATAGCCACTAACAATTCGGTGAAGAAGAAAAGCCAACATATCGCCTTAATCCTGTGCTGCGCCCTTGTGTTTCTTGTACAAGGTCTCGGTTTTGGCCATGAGGAAGATTGCTGTTCGGGACAATCCGGGGCGCCTTGTTGCCTTCCGCTTCCGGTTTCTAAGCTTGGATGTGGCGGTAGCTACGGCTGTTCGTGCTTTTCGATACACCGAAGCCGGTCGGATTTTTTTAACGATAGGCAGACGGCTTATATCCTGGCTCTGGCTCTTATGCGCCTGTCGGAAAAGCCCTCAAGAGCGAATTACACATGCGGTTTTTATCCGAAGGCAGACGGATCGCTTCTCCAAAAGATCTGCCGAATGTTGATCTGAGTTCTTCCCACCCCAATGCTTTGCCCGCTAAGCGGGCGGTTTCCGTAACGATTTTCCCCGTGTTTGAATAATCGTGGATGCGTATTCTCGTTTCCGAGATGTGCCCGCGCGTGTTCATATGGACGAATTTCGGTATGGGGTAATGATTAATCTCCGGTGCGGATTCGCGTATCCGGAAAAATACCTGATTGTGAAAAATAATAATGTTGAGAATGAATCGGTGATCTACCGGATGGTGAAACTCGCGTTGCCGATTATGGGCATGTCCGTGTTTCAGCTCGTGTATAATTTTACCGATATGGTTTGGGTGGGAAAAATCGGAAGCCCCGCCGTGACGGCCATCGGAACAGTCGGTTTCCTGATAGGCATGTGTTTGGCTATTGCCTCCATGGTCAATTCCGGAACGGGCGTAAAGGTATCTCACGCCGTAGGGGCTGAAGACCGTCGCTTGGCCGGCGAATACATAACGGTGGGCATGGCCGGAATGGCGTTAATCGGATTGGCTTCGGCCGCGGGGCTTTACCTGTTTCCCGATGAGCTTATCGGTTTTTTCGGTTTGCGAGACCAGTCCGTAGTGGAGATGGCGTACGGATATCTGTCATTGGCGCTGTGGGGTATTCCGCTGTCGCTGAGCAATATACTGTTTACTTCCGCCTTTAATTCCCATGGGCTTACCAAAGTCAGCTTCAAGATAAATGTGGTGGGCACTGTACTGAATTTGTTGCTGGATCCCTTGCTGATTTTCCAGTTTGGAATGGGAGTGAAGGGCGCCGCGTTGGCTACGGTATTGTCGCACGGGATTGTGTTTCTCGGGTTTGTTTTCAGAGTGGCAAACAAAAAAGAGGTGCCGTTTTGCGGTTACGGGAACTTGCTTGGAAAAGTTCCGGCTATCCTAAAACTCGGCGTACCGATAGGCGTACAGCGAATCACGTTTATGTCTGTTTCGGTATTGTTGGCCAAGATTATAGTGGAATGGGGCGATACTGGAATAGCCGTGCAGAAGATCGGCGTACAGCTTGAGGCCCTGACGTATATGGCCATTTGGGGCCTTATGTCGGCGATATCGATTTTGATCGGACAAAGTTACGGGGCCAAAGATTTCGGAAAAGTCCGCGAAACTTATGTGGCCGGATTGAAGCTGGCTGGGGTTATATCATTCTTTTCCAGCGCCATGTTTATCATCTTTCCGGGATTCCTGTTCCGGATATTCGTTTCCGAGCCCGAAAGCGTGGCTATGGGTGCGGATTATCTCAGGATTTTGGGTGTGTCGCAACTGTTTATGAGTGTGGAATACACCTCAGCCGGAGCTTTTAACGCCTTGGGCAAAAGCTATATCAATGCCACGGTAAGCGTAATATTTACCGTAGCCCGGCTTCCGTTGGCCATTTTCCTGAGCCAGAATATGGGCTGGGGACTCAACGGCGTTTGGTGGAGCATCTCCATCAGCAGTATCGTAAAGGGAACAACCTTGCTGATATTGTTCTTTAATGAATTGAAAAGGATTGAGAAAAAAGGGAGCGCTTCGGCGGAACCGGCGACTGTGTCGCTTTAAGGTGGCCGGAAATTTTTACCCTAAACAGATTTCGGAATTAAGATGAAAAACATAAAGAATATTTTCGGGGATTTGGATTTCGCCTCTTTCGGCGACAGCATGTTGCGCGGCGAGTTTGGTCTGGAAAGGGAAAACGTAAGGGTGGACGCCGAGGGCCGGATGGCCAAGACGCCGCACCCGCAGGTGTTCGGCAACAAAAACCGTCATCCGTACATAACCACCGACTTCTCGGAGAGCCAAGTGGAGATGGTGACTCCCAAGCAAGACAGCATCGACGAGGCTTACGACTTTTTGCGAGTGCTCAACGATCTGTTTTACGAAAATGTAAAAGACGAATTCCTTTGGCCGCAGAGCATGCCTCCGGTTTTGCCGAAAGGAAGCGACATTCCAATAGCCAAATACGGCGAGGAAGGCAAAGACAAAGAGGAATACCGGGAATATCTGAGTAAGATGTACGGTAGCCAGATGCAGATGATATCGGGAACACATTTTAATTTCTCGTTGCCCGATTCGTTGTTGAGAAGACTCTTCGCTGAGCAAAAAACATTTTCAGAGTTCGAGGCATTCAAGGAGCAGGTTTACCTGAAGATGATCCGGAACTTTCTGCGTGACCGCTGGCTTTTGCTCTTAATCAACGGGGCCAGCCCGGTAATCCACGAGACTTTCGAAGGCTGTTGTCTGAGGATCACATGTCCGGTAGAAAACGGCGTACATTCCTGTAAGCAATCGCTTTCGATGCGCTCAAGCCCGTTCGGGTATACGAACCGCAAGAACGTGATCATCGATTATGCGTCGGTCGATTCATATAACAACTCTGTGGAGAGGCTGATACAAAGGGATTTCATTAGTCTTGAGAAAGAAATCTATTTGCCGATAAGGCTAAAATTCAGGGAAGAAAACGGCAAGAAAGTCGTGTCGCATATCGAGGTCCGGATTTTGGATCTGGATCCGCTTAGTCCGCTGGGCGTGTCTAAAGACGTTTTGCGTTTTACGCACCTGTTCCTGCTCTACGGCCTGATGCGGGAGGAGCAGACGCCTTTCGACACTTTCCAACAGCTCAGGGCGCACAAAAACCAATATCTGGCTTCCGTAAACGGAATGGTTCCGGAGTTTTTGCTTACCGACGAATTCGCGAAGACCGTAACCATAGCCGAGCTTTCGAAAAGGATAATCGGACGGATGGAAAGCACTGTGGGATTCCTGCTTGCAAGCGACGCTACTTACAAAAAGGCGATGGAAAAGGCCAAGCTACAGGTGGAGAACCCAACCGAGCGTTTGGCTTACAAAGTAAGGGAAGGCATCCACGAGAAAGGTTTTGTAGAGTTTCATATGGACTTGGCCCGCAAATCCCGGGAGAAGAGCCTGGAACAGGCCTTCCGTTTCCACGGCAAGGAGGATATGGAGCTTTCCACCCAATTGCTGATGAAAGAGGCCGTGCTCCGCGGCGTAAACGTGGAGATCATGGACCGGGAGGAAAACTTCCTGCGCCTGTACCGAGGCGACAAGGAGGAATACGTGATTCAGGCCACAAAGACGTCGCTTGACACGTACAGCGGCGTGCTGAAAATGGAGAACAAGACCGTAACCAAAGATATCTTGGCCCGTGCCGGCGTAACCGTGCCCGGTGGCGCCAGCTATTCCGACGCGGAGTGGGCAAAATCGGATTTTCCGCTGTTTCAGGGAAGAGCTGTAGTTGTAAAGCCAAAATCGACAAACTTCGGTCTGGGAATCACCATTCTGAAAGAAAACGAGGACCAAGCGGTCTACGACCGTGCGGTGGAGATAGCTTTCTCATTCGATAAAAGCGTATTGGTGGAAGAATTCGCCGAAGGCAACGAATACAGGATTTTCGTAATCGGAGACGAAGTCGTAGGCATTTTGCGGCGGGTTCCTGCCAATGTGACCGGCGACGGAACCAAGACGATCAGGCAGTTGGTGGAAATCAAGAACCAAGACCCGCTCCGCGGAAAAGGCTACCGGACGCCACTAGAGAAAATCGATTTGGGCGAAGCCGAAGCTATGTTTTTGGCGGGGCAAGGCTACGATTTCGAGACGGTTCCGGATGCGGGGCAAACGGTCTACTTACGGGAGAATTCGAATATCAGTACCGGAGGCGATAGCGTGGATTACACAGACGATATTCCGCAATCGTATAAAGACATCGCCGTACAGTCCACAAAAGCGATGGGTGTGCAAATCACTGGGCTGGATATGATTATCAAGGATATAAAGGAAGAGGCCACGCCCGATAATTATTCGATTATCGAGATGAATTTCAACCCGGCGATCCATATTCACTGTTTTCCTTTTGTGGGAAAAAACAGAAAGCTCAACGCCAAAATCCTCGACGCTTTGGGTTACGGATTCGAAAAGTAAGACACTGAAATATTTGAAAAAGGAAAGGAGCCCGGGCAGGCTCCTTTTTTCGTATGCGGAAGGGCGTTTCCGCATACTCGTCTAACGGGTAGTTATTGTGTTTTGGTTTGAAGTATCTGGTATTAGGTCTTAAGCATTTATTCTTTGGCGAAATTTCACCTAATACTTAAGGCCAAATACCTAATACCCTAAATCCAGTATTTTGGATATTTTCGGACTTTGCTCATGTTGTTGAATATCAAGGCGATTACCGTAATGGTGATGGCTCCGGAAAGTACGGGATTGAAGAGAAACGACCAAGAGCTTCCGCCCAAGATAACCACAAGCGGGTCGGCGCCGGCCGGCGGGTGAGTGGTCTTGGTAAGTTGCATTATGGCGATGGCCGAACCTACGCCCAAAGCCAACGAGTACCATTCGTTTCCGAAGAGATGGAGGCACACGAGTCCGATAATTGTCGAGATAGCGTGTCCGCCGATGATGTTGCGCGGCTGGGCCAGCGGACTGTCAGGCACGCCGAAAGCCAGCACACAGGTAGCGCCGAACGGAGCCATAATAAACGGAACTTCGGTATTGGCCGTCAGCAAAGCCACGGCGGCGATGGCGATAAAACCGCCCAATCCCGAATAGAATGAGAAATGTAGGCCCGCAGCGTTTGGGCTACGTTCTTCGGTTCTGAATTTTGCGATATATTCTCTCATTTTCCCAGTATATTTTCTTTTAACAATTCCAGAGTTTTGTCGATAAACTCCTGGTTTCGGTACACTTGGCTTTCGGTCAGGCACGACTCGTAAAGCATATAAGCCAAGAAAGCGTTGTCTTTGTCAGGTATTAGTTCTCCCAAAAACTCCCGCAGATCCCTTTTATGGTTTTGGATGATTTCATAGATCCTGGCATTGTCGGTTTGAACCTCCGAAACCATGTTCAGGAATACGCATCCGCGGAAGTCTTCCCGTTTGTTCATCAATTTCAGATAGCGAAACGCAGCCAATACCTTGTCTTCCGAATTTTTGGCTTTGTTCGTTTCTTTTCTCAGGCCCTCAAACCACAGCTCGTGCCTCTTGTTAAGGTAAGCCACGGCCAAGTCCTCTTTCGACTTATAATGTTGGTAGAAGCTGGCTTTGGCCACCTTGGCCTCGTCTATTATCTGGTTGATGCCCGTTGAGTTATATCCTTGTCGGTGGAACAAATCCATGGCTACATCCAGAATTCGTTCTCTCGGTTTTTTCTTTTCCATAAGACAAAGGTAATCGGTTTTTATAAAACAGACAAGTCTGTCTTTTTTTAGGTTTTTATAACGGGCCCTGAAATAGAATGTTGCCTAAGATTTTAAAAAAGGTTGTTTTCGCTCGGCCTTAACTAGAAATGAGCAGAGGCAGTTTGCATTCTGTAAGCATGTTACGTACTTTCATGTGTGTTTATTTTTTTATAGAGTAATAGTCAATTATGGATGGAGTTTGGCCGGTAGTTTTTGCCGTTTCCATTTTGGGAGGGACTCTTCTGCTCAGTCGCTGGATGATTAAAAAAGCTACTGAGGAGGTAAAAGGTTGGGCCTCAAAAAATGGGTTTGAATTTTTATCGAAAAAAGAAAGCGCCGAAAAAACGGGTTTTTCCCGTACCCGATTTTATAGAAATCATAAAGCGGGAAAATGTCATGACGTGATTAGCAAGAAAAGCGGTGGATCCGAGCTCAGAGTTTTGACCTATCGTTATAGACAAGGCAATCATTCGGGCAGAATAACCGCTTTTGGCTTGCATTCAGGCTGGTTGAGGAAATTTCCAGATTTCTTGGTCAAGCCCGAAGGATTTCTGAATGCGGTTGGAGAATTTTTTGGCTCGCAGGACATAGATTTTTCAGAGCATCCCGAATTTTCGGAACGATATGTCTTGAAGGGTGATGAAGTCAAGCTTCGTGTCGCTTTTAATAAAGAAGTACTCGACTTTTTCTATAATGTGAACGATGCGTTAGTCTACGAAAAAATAGACGATTCGCTGTATCTCTATCGTACAAGAAGTCATGACGGTATTGAAGAATACTCAGGGCGTTTGAAGACTTTGGCGAGTGTGGCTTCAATTCTGAAAAAATCGATGGAGGCAAGAGATAGCGTGCAATAGGCTGGATATCAGTTTATAAATTGGTGCGGTCTCCGAGAATTACCTAAGGATTTTCTTTCGCTATTCCGTATCAAAGCGATGAATGACGAAAAACGTTCCTGATTTAGCCGAATCGGTATGCTGAATGCGGTTCGTTGAGCAAATCAGTTTTTTCGGGGACCAAAAAGCGCTATCCGTCGCAAAAAGATTTTTCGAGCACAGGAAGTCATTAGTATTGAATATCCGAAAAGGGAAAATAGCGTAACCCACGTCGGATTGTTTATCTTAAAGAACAAGAAAAAGGCGCCTCTCTTCAGCGCCTTTTTCGATTTTATAACTGTGTTGCGAATAGTATTATTTCGTTCCGAATAAAAGATCTATTTTCTCTACCTTTTTGTGTGATTTATCGAATTCGTAGATCTCGATTACCTCGTGACCTTTGGTTTTGATTTTTTCCGTTTTGATCAGCCTGTCCCAAGTATTGAATACGTCCGCAGCTTTGTTGCCGTTTACGGCTTCTTTCGTAAAATCGCCCGCCGGGATGATCATATTAGTGAGTTTGAACTCTTTTGGCACCTTGTCGAATTTGGTGACCTCATAGCCTAGAATGACTTGGATAGGGAAGTCCTTCTCGTATTCTTCTCCGAAGATCAGATAAGCGTAAACTTTGTCACTGTCTTTGGCGTCTTCTAGGTATGGTCCGAAATCGTTTTTCTTGAAAAAGTTCCAAAGTGAGTCCGAGTCATGCTTGTAGTGTTTCAGTGATGTGAACACCTCTATTCCCACTAGTTTAGTTTCTTTGATACTTGTTTTCTCACCGTCTGTGGCGAAGGCGGTTCCGAATAAAACGATGCTGAACAAAAGGGTCAAAAATCTGGATTTCATCTCTTTAGCGTTTGGGTTAAATAACTCGACGATGGTGCGCCGTTTTGTTTACACTACAAAGAGACGGATTTCCCGGATCCAAAAAATTGACTTGTGTCAAAAAGGGTTTCCGGGCGGAGTTTCCCACCCGAAAACGCCCTAATTATGCGATAGAAAGCCTTTTCATCGGTGTAGGCTCTTTTTTCATTTCGGCCTGCATTTGCTTGAGCAGCATTTCCGCTTTCAGGTTTTGGAATTCGGATTTGTCCCAAAGATTGACCAACTCTTGCGGATCTTTCTCAAGATCGAAAAGTTCGCCGTAAGGTTTATCCGATCCTATATGGTTGGAATAAGTCACGATCTTATACCGTTTCTCGATATAGGTTTTTAGATATAGCTTGGTCGGCTGTTGCCTTGACTCTACCACAACGTGATCGCGAGTTTGCGCTCCTCCTTTTTTCCAATCGGAGGTCATATCCACGCCAGTCATAAAACTTGGTTTTTCAATCCCGCAGAACCCGAGGAAAGTAGGGGCGAGATCAACCAAAGTCTGCAAAGAGTCGGTTCGTTTTCCTTGCGGAATTTCTCCGGGTTTGGACACGATAAACGGAATCCGGACGCCGTCTTCATAACCGAAGTTTCCTTTCTTATCGAGTCCATGTTGGCCAAAATAATGGCCATGGTCGGTGGTGTATACCACAAGAGTATTTTCGGTGATGCCGAGTTCGTCGAGCTTGTCGAGGATTTGGCCGACATAATGGTCAAGCATCGAGATCATCCCGAAATAAACGGCCATGTTTTTACGGCGTTTTTTCTCGTCGAGCCCATGGTTTGTATGATAGCCGAACACGTGGTGCCCGCCTTTTTCATTCCATTGCGAGAAGAATTTCTTAGCCTCTTTATCGCCTTTGCGCTGGGTCATGCCGTATTGTTTCGGCATGTCGTCGTGTTCGCCCGGTACGGCCATCGGCGGTTCCAGTTTGTCCGGATCATACATCGAGGCCCAAGGCTCGGGGACGAGATACGGCGGGTGCGGATCAAAGAAACTGGCCCACATAAAGAAAGGCTCGTTTTTCTTCTGATGTTCCTCCATCAGCTCGTTGGTCCGCTCGGCAATCCATGCGTTCATATGGTATTCGCCGGGCATATTCCAAGCGCCACGTTGCGGACCGCTGTTGCCGGTAGGTTTTCGGAACCAATCCCGCCAATTTGTAGCGCCCTTTTTCTCTAGCCAAAGCGCATAATGTTGCCCGACGTGGGCTTCGTCACCATGGTTTCGCGTTAGCTCCACATGGTCGAATCCGTAAAACGGCCCGTCGAAAGATTTCCAGAAATCAAGATCTTGCAAAGCCGGATACGCTTCCGCCGAAGGATGTTCGGCATTGCCTCTGAGCGGTTGGAAATGCGCTTTCCCGACGAGTGATGTCTTGTATCCCGCCTTGCGGAATTCGTCGCCGACGGTGGGGGAATCGTCGCGGAGCTTTGTGCCAAGCGACCAAGCCCCGTGCTGGCTCGGATACTGTCCGGTAATAATGCTGGCCCGGCTGGGGGTGCAAGTCGGGTTTGGCGTATACGCCCGGTCAAAGACGGTTCCCATCTTCGCCAAACGGTCCAAATTCGGTGTTTTGAGCCGGGGATCGTTAATGCCCAAGCCCATAAAATGTTGCTGGTCAGAAGTGATCAACAACACGTTTGGCGTAGCGGATCTAGGCGTTTTCTTTTTTGGTTTCGGGGGAAAGTGCTTGCGGTAAAGTTGGGCGATAAGCTTTTTCCCTTTATCGTTTTTTCGGGATCTGCTTCCCGCCCCGAAGGCGTAGGGCTTGAGCACCGGAATAGTGGCGACTCCAAGGCCTATGGAACGTAGAAAAAATCGTCTGTCCATAAAGTATACGTTTGTTGCGACCTGTCCGGATTGGTGTGCAAAGCGCTGTTCCGGCATTTCGCGTTTTCGCTGACATAATCAATATGTTGCGAACATAGGTTGGAATTGGCGATCGAAACCCGAAAAATGTTTACTTAGACAGTACAATCGTGTCCCGTTACGGTTTTCAGAACATAAAGCTCCGTTTCGGTCAGCGTTTGGCTAATTCCTTCATCATATCCGCTATTCGTTCGGCTTTCTTTTCCTCGGATTTAGAGGAATGGATACGGTCCAGAAACTTTCGCCGTTCTTTTTCTTTTAGCGCTTCGAACGCTTTCAGCGTTGCGGGAGGTTCCATATCAAAACAAAGGCAGAGTTCTTCGGTGAGTTCGTTTGGTGGCGCGTCCACATTTAGTTTTACCAAAACATGGTCGCCCGACTCTTTGCGTATTTTCTTTCTGATCGTAGCATTGACGGAAAGAAAAAGTTTTCCGTCTCCCATAGGCATCAGTTTATGCTTTTCGAGCCGGTAATCATCAATAAAGCCGCTAACGGTAACCCAACCGAAAGGCGCGTTTTTATCCTGTTTTATTTCCGGAATGGGCGTGTAAGTCCAAGCTCCTTTACCTTCCCATTTTACCAAAAGGCATTTACGGTTTACTAAGTATTTCTCTTTCATAGCTCTCTTTTATTCAAAAATAGCCAAACGAGTGACAGCCTATTGTCAGGAGATATCTCCATTCTTATTCTCAGATATGCTTTTAAAGCAAATCATTTTCCTTTGAAAATTATATTTTATTATTATTATGTTTTAATAAAACTAAAGTTGGTGCTTTTACTTTTTGAAAATACCATTATGAGATCCATAGCAGTAATTGCCATTCTGTTTCTGTTTTGCGCTGAAGTAATAGGGCAGAGACATCAGAACGTATTTGATGCGCAAAGTCTTGAGCAAGGGGTTATTTCTCCGGAACAGGCCAAAATCATTTTTAAAAGCGCCAAGACCTTTCCTAATGGCTCCGAATTTTCGATTGCGATAATTCGTCGGAACAAGAAACCTGAGTTTTATGGGATTAGAAAAGAAAATGATACCGTAAATACGGTTATCAATAAGAAATCTATTTTTGAGATAGGCTCAATAAGCAAAACCTTCACAGCAACCCTGTTAGCCGATTTATCGGTTAATGGAAAACTGAATCTCAATGACCCTCTCAAAGATTTCGTAGATCTTGGAGAAAACGATAGCTTGGGAATTACATTAACACATTTGGCTAATCATACCTCTGGCCTTCCCCGTTTGCCTTCAAACCTGATCCTGTGGTTTGCCGATCCTAAAAACCCGTATAAGAATTATGGGGAAAAGGATTTGAAAAATTATTTAGCCGGCAAGATTGAATTGACGACTAAACCGGGAGAAAAGAGTGCGTATTCGAATCTGGGTTTCGGCTTGTTGGGTTACGTTCTGACCACTAAGGAAAATAAGACTTACGAAGAGCTACTTACGAAAACGATTTTTAAGAAATACGGAATGCCGAATACTACAACGGATCGAAACAAGGTAAAAGCCGATTTAGTAGCTGGGAGAGACCCGAGCGGCGAGATTGTCCCGAATTGGGATTTAAATGTTATGGAAGGCGCCGGCGCTATTTTATCCAATGTTGTGGACCTGTCAAAGTATGTAACTGCTCATTTTAATCCGTCAGATCGGGTTTTGAGTTTGACAAGAAAACCGACATTCCGAATAAAATCCGATATGGAAATTGCGTTAAGTTGGTTTGTGTTGGATAAAGGCGAATTAGGGAAATGGATTTGGCATAACGGAGGTACGGGCGGATATTCCTCTTCACTAGCCTTATCGCCTGAGAACGAGTACGGAGTCGTTGTTTTGACAAATGTCTCGGCCTTTCATCCGAACCGGGGAAGTATAGAGGATGTGTGTTTTGGGCTTATGAAATCAATCGGCGAAAACGATAAAATCAAATAAGCCCAAAACGATTATTGGCTTCAGGCTTTCCCTATTTTCTTTTTTGGAAATACTCTAAAACGAATTCGGAAAACGGCTTGAAGTTACTGTAAATAGCCCCGTTTTTATTCATAAAGGTGGTTTCCGGATTATTTAACGCAAGAGGCTTATTGTTAAATCCGATGGGGGAAAATCCTAACTCATTCGCAATACAAGCCGTGGCGGCGAAGTCCCAAAGGCTTCCGCAACCGTCTGTCTTTTTAGGGAATTTGAAATAACCGCCGTCGGGGCTTTCCAATATTCCAATAGCATTTAGTACGGCTCCTTTGTCTTGGGTTATTCGTATATTTTTAAATCCGTTTTTATACAGAAATTCCTCAGACGCGCTGATCACCTCTTTACAGAAATCATATTTTCGAAAACCGGTGTCGATATACAAATCGAATGTTTTGTCTTTAATCAGGTTATCTGTTTGCCATGCTAAGCCATTTCGAAAAGCCCCTTTTTCAAGAATAGCGTGATAAGAAACCTTTTGAACAGGATCCCGAACGACTCCAATTATGGGCGTACCATCCCGACGAACCAAGGCGATGGAAACGGCATAACCCGGATGACCTTGAATAAATGGTAAAGTGCCGTCAAGTGGGTCGATACACCAAAAATACTCTTTCCGTAAACGGCTTTCGTCATCGGTGGATTCTTCGCTTAATAGCCCTAAATCAAATTCTGAGATACTTTTCTTTAACCCGTTTATGATTATTTCTTGCGCTTGTCTGTCTGCTTCCGTCAGGACTTGCGAAGCCTCGCTAGTGCCTGTCGTTTTTTTTAAAACAGTGATTTCGTGCTTGGCTTTATAGGCTTGAATAGCGTCCCCGGCTTGTTCTGCGACCGATAGAGCGATATCACATAAGGATTGAAAATCAGGAGTGTTTCTTTCCGTTTTATTTTGAGTCATAATGTTATCTTGAAAAAGTAGAGGGATTACGTATTTTGGAGTTCCGTTATTACCCGATCCGTTTTTTCCTTTGCGTAATTATTTAATTTCCAATGCCCTGGGCTCCAACCTTCCAAAAACCGGACAAAATCGGCCCAAGCATAAGGATATAGTTCTCGCCATTCTTTTTCCAGTTTATTAAGATCGATATCCTTAGAGGAAATCCCATTACGTAATTCTTTGAAATAGAAATCTAGAATAGGTTTTTCCGAATTAAATAATTCGTTCTCATCAAGGCAACTGCTTAGGAAATAGGCCAGATCCTTCATTCCGCATCCGCCGCCAATATATTGGAAGTCTACCACCGCCACTTTGGAACCGTCTTCTCCAAAGCAAAAATTCGCCAGTTTTGCGTCGCCGTGCAGGAGGGTGGGATGAGAGGTGTTTTTGAGCTTCTCGTCTATTGCTTTCGCAAAGGTTTTTAGCGGAGAGTTCGCCATTTTTTCCAATTCTTCCGGGCGGGTGTCCAGATGCCAATAGCATCCGTTTTCCCAAAGACCTTCGGGTTTTTGGTTTATAAAATTACCATGAAATTGGGCCAGCCATTTTATACAATTGTACAGATCCTTTCGCTCCACTTCGGACTTACGTATGGGGAAACCTTGCGCATCAAGATCCTCCATAACAATAATGTAGGCGTGTTCCGTATGGGCGAAACCCAGAAATTTTGGAATTCGGGCACCGGCAGGACATTGTTCGCTCCATTGGGAATACCAACGAGCCTCTATCTCGTACGATTTCAATTTTCTTTGATGCGAAAAGCCGGAATTCCACCCTCTCGGGTGTTGGGGGCTTGGACTAAGGTCTATATGCTTAACGATGATACTTGGAAATATACCGTCAGGCAGAGGGGTTCTAAGTATTTCACCGTAACCGCTCCAAAGCGATTGTATCACTTGTGGGGTGCCCAATTGTGTCGCTTTGGCGAAGGCTTTGGTTTTTTCTTCAAAATAGGAGTCGAGCATGCTGATTTTTCTAGGGGACGTAAAGATAGTGTAGTTTGTGCGACTTTGGAACAGTATGGAGAATGGGCCAACACACACGCAAAGGCATAATTGAAAATCAGTTCACTATAGGTGTTGAAATATGATTTTTTTGATGTTAACAATCTACTGCAAAGGTTTTATTCATAATGACTAAGGGTAAAGGGCGAGTCATACATTATGCTTACGATTGTTCCGGAAGCCAATCCAATTGCCATTGATGCGTATTCGGAGGCACTTACTTATAAGAACCTTCGTTAGCCAAGTACGCAAAGGTTTGCGGAAACGATTTCTGTAATGGAAATCGGACGGAATAGTCAAAATAACATAACCCAAAATATCTTCATTATGAGACAGTTTTACTTTCCGTTGATTGTGGCGGGAACAATGTTGTTTTCCTGTAGCCATGAATTTGAGGAACCTAGTTTAGCCCAACCGAATCAAAACCAAAACCTGGCACTTTCCGCTTCGCAATGGGAGGGAGAAGTGGCTGAACCGTTGAAAGTCATTTCTCGTGATGAGCGGACTATTGACAAAATCATGTACCCGACGACCCACAACTCCTTCAATTATAAGGGTAGTCGCTATGACCTTGAGAATGTCTATGACAATTTGCCAACACAGTTTGCCAAAGGAATCAGGGCGGTGGAAATCGACATTCACGAAAAGACGATTTATAAGTTTCCGTTTACGATTAAAAAGGAAATTGCCGTTTACCACGGCAAAATCACCAACGGCAGTAACGGCAGTGAAATCGCCAGGAAAGTTTTGCAACGGATTACGGATTTTATAGAAGCGAATCCGACCGAAATCGTGTTCTTGAAGATCGAGACCACGGTATCAGGGTCGGATATCGATAAAGTGCTTAGAGATTCACATCTTGACCAGCATATCTATAAGCGTACGGCTGACAATCCGTACCCTACGCCCGAAGATGTTATCGCTTCGGGAAAAAGGGTAATTACGACACGTACCATTGAAGGATCCAAGCTTTATGGCCCGTCGCTTGACCGTAAGACCTTTGGAGGAAAATATAGCGATAATGACGATCACCAACCACAAACCAGCCCTTCAGAAAAGAAATTCTTCTCGTTGGATTACTATGGGGTAACGAGTATTCTGGGAGCGGGAGACGATGACCGAGCCAGTTACATAATGCATCCGTCACGGATGGGGCCGTTTGTGGAAGACGTATGGAAACTGAACGGTAGGAAACCTTGGCGGGTAAATGTCGATTTTCCGAGTATTCATAACGGAAATTACTACCAGGTGATAAAGGACAACAATGCCAAAGCGATGTTGATGGGCGAAGTGCGGGATACGGACGGGAACTTGTTGCTGAAAAAAGACGGCAGCCTAATCCACTGGACTTGGGACTGCGACTACAATAGTGAGACTGTCAGAGCCACGACTTCGGCCGAATTTTCATTCCCGATAGAAGATGACGAAACGGTAACGATACATCCGGTCTCCAACGACTATGACTTCGTCCCTCAGAGTGTTACCGTTACAAGTGACAACGTCTCGGATTTTAAGCAGGTTTTTGTGGCTATCCCAAAATGACTTTTTGATGATCTAAAGCTAGAGAGTGTGTGAACCCCTGCCGGAGGTATGTTTTAGAAATGTATTCTCCGGCAGTTTCTTTTGGTGCTAATATTTCATCCGGAACTTTTTGACCATATTTTCCGAAATAGAATCGGCGTATGCGCCATAAGCGGTTACCAGTACGCCTTTTAGCCCGTCTTTTCCTTCGATTCCGTATACTACGCAGTTATCGTCAGTGCTACTCATGCCTTCAAAACGATAAGCTTCGACTATTTCGAAATCCTCAGGGTGAAATGCGCTTTCACCTTCCGAGTTTTGGTGTACAACACGGTCGTGTTCGAGCTTCAAGTCCTTTGTATAGCCTCGCTTTTGTAAATCTTGGAGCGCTTCGGTCAGGGTATCGAAATTGTTCTGTTGCTTGTTCATGGTGTTTTTTGAAATAAACAGATCTTTTACGACTCTGTTTCTATTTAACATAAGGATGTTTATCGTTTTGTTTTGGCTAAAGTCTTGGTAGACCGGGCAGAACCTTGTCTAGCCAAATAATAAAGTCCGAAAATAATCAGGAAGCCTCCCGGAAAAACTGTAAAGTTCGGCTGTTCCTCGATCAAGAAATATGCGTATATCGTGGCGAAAATAGGTTCGGAAAGCAAAATGCTTGTGACCATCAATGGCGGAAGCCTAAGCGACGCCATTGAATATCCGATGGTCGGGATGGCTGTACAGATGATTCCGAGACCCACCAAATAGGCCAAGTCACGGGCTTCCAACGCCGGTGTTTGCCCTACCATCGGTGAGGCGAACGCAAATGACATAGCCAACAGTCCCAATGCGTTGGTTCCTAGTGTGATGCTGAATGCGTGTGGAGCGTCCGGCATTCCTTTCAGCGACTGATTCCATAAAGTATAGACGGCCAGTAGTACAGCCACAGTAAGTGCGCTAAAATTGCCTATAATATGATGATTAGGTGATTCCATCAGTTTGATGAATTGTGGGGCGATTACGATAATTATGCCCGTTACGGCCATCAGTATGGCCTTGTATTCATAAGCGAACAGGCGCTGACGACGGAGTTTTTTGATCAGGATAACGAACAGTGGCGAACAGGTCATAAGTAAGACAGTCTCGCTGACTGGCGCATGCAAAAACGAAAATGTAGCCAAAGCGTAACAGAAAAAAAACACGATACTCAGCCCCCAAGTACTGGGTTTGAGTAAGTGGCCGAGAAAAGTTTTTCGCTTTTTTTGGAACAAAATCAAGGGGAAAATCAGTAGCGCTCCCAATGAGAGCCGGAAAGCTATAAGCGTCAGGATAGGCATTCCTGCCAGATATTTTACAAATATCCCGGACATCCCCCAGGTCATAGTCGTCATAAATGCGATCAACAATCCCGACTTGTCTATTTTTCCGCTGTCCACTCGTAGCTTACTCATTTTCCCTTACCCAATACCTTTAAGGCAGACACCATAGCCGACATTTTGTTTTGACTTTTGGACGTGGCTTTTTATCTGGAGCGCCTTTCTCATATACGTGAATTGTTCTATAAGTTTATATTTTCATAAAATCCAAAAAGCATCTTGGTTTAACACTAAAAAGATTTAGCTTTGTGAAGAACAACTTTTTGAAATTGATATCGCGTCAGTTTTGTTTGAACCTATTTCGTATTAAAATGAGAAATTTACTGTTTAGTCTGTTGGTGTTGCTGGCCTCAGCACCGGCTTTCGCGCAAAAGTTTAACTCACTGGAGACGAACTTACACAACCTTTACAGAGTCTCAGACGCAAAAAGCCGTTCGATAACCCCCGAAAACCGCACAGGGGACAAAGGCAAAGGCGCTATGACTCCGGCAAAAGAAGGAACCGCTGCCCATGCGGCCCGTGATTTGGGTGATGGATGGAAAACAAATCCGTACATTAACATCCAGCCCGGACAGACGGAAGTGTTGGCCGAAATCGAAGGTCCTGGCGCGATCAAGCACATTTGGATGACCCCAACCGGACAGCGTCGCTTTAGCATTATCCGTATCTATTGGGACGATGAAAAAGAGCCTTCTGTTGAAGCTCCCGTGGGTGATTTCTTCGCCAACGGTTGGGGAAGATTCGCTCAAGTGTCCTCAGCTCCCGTTACCGTAAATCCGGGTAGTGCCTATAACTGCTACTGGGTGATGCCTTTCCGCAGAAAGTGCAAAATCACGATGACTAATATCGACACGCGCGCAATGCGTCTGTACTATCAGGTGGATTATGAACTGACCGAAGTGCCGGAAGACGCCGCGTATTTCCATGCCCAGTTCCGTCGTGTGAATCCGCTTCCGTACAAAGAGGTTTACACTATTTTGGACGGTATCAAAGGCAAAGGGCATTACGTAGGGACATATATGTGCTGGGGCGTCAACAACAACGGTTGGTGGGGCGAAGGCGAAGTGAAGTTTTACCTTGACGGTGACAAAAAATACCCGACAATTTGCGGTACAGGTACAGAGGACTACTTCTGCGGTTCATACAATTTCGAGGTGAAAGACGATGACAAACCGCACGGTTACAGAGAGTTTACTACGCCGTATGCCGGCATGCCACAAGTAATACGTCCCGATGGATTATACAACGCGAACATGCGTTTTGGACTTTACCGTTGGCACATTATCGATCCTGTCCGTTTCGAAAAGGATTTGAAGGTAACGGTTCAAGCCCTTGGTTGGAGAAGTGGCGGACGCTACTTGCCTTTGCAAGATGACATTTCTTCCGTGGCTTTCTGGTATCAGTTGGAACCGCATAAGAAGTTCCCGAAATTGCCTTCTAAAGATTATTTGGAAGTACGATAGTTTGAATAAAAAAATCCCCGGAACAAGCGCTTGCTCCGGGGATTTCCATTTACACTTATCAAATTGGGTCATCCGCTTTCGGTATTTCAACACCTTCTTTAAGCGTGATAATAATTTGGCTTTGCTTGCCTTTTTTCCCTTTAATCACGCTGACGGTTTTTATGTCTTCCGGATCGATTTTTTCCATAACGACTTTCTTCACCCCTTTTCCATTTATAATAATTTTCGGTTCGGGGGTGTCCCATCTTTTCGCATTTGAACGAATAACAATTTCCTTTTTGTCATCCGGAAAAGCCACTGCCTCTATGGTCTTTACCACCTTGTTTACGGGAAGGCGAATATCGGTTTGGGCGTTTGCGGGATATACATCGTATGTTATCGCCTCCAAAAGATCAGGACCTAATTCGAAATAATAAAAACGCTTGGTCTTTCCTTCCGATTGGCATAATGCCAATTTTGTGAATGTGCCCGTTATGTAAAGTTTGACATCGCTTTTTTCCGAGGCGTTTTTCATGCTACGAATCGCTGCCTCTATTTTCGCGATATTCGAAAGCCGAAACTTACGCCTTTTGCCCTCGATATTCATGACATATCTAATACCGTCGGGGTGATGGGAAAACACGAAGACGTTTGGTTTGGTGTCGTCGTTTAGAAACGTGTTTATAAACTGTTCGTATTTTTCCTTAGGCGCCTGATTCTTGGTAAAGATTTGTCCGTATGATGTCGTCAGGCCGACCAGGAATCCGATTATTAATAACGATACATTTTTCATTTTCTTCTGCTCTTTTTGTGAAACTGACGATGACGAAAAAGAGTGGACTTAACGGATTACGATCTGGAACTCGTCATCCTGATACAAGACTGTTTCCCCGTGCTTTTCCAACGCTTTTACCAACATTGGGTCCATGCCCGAAAGCTCAGGTTGTTCTTTTGGATAAAAAACAGAAAAGGCAATCACCAATGAAGCGGCTACCGTAGCCGAAACCCAAGTCCAATGAATAACGGGGCGTTTACTTTTGGCCGTTTCGATAGCCTTAATCGCTATGGACTCGGCTTTCGGATCTTCGATTCGTTGAGTTTCTTCGAAAAAAGCCAGAGCCTGATCCAAAGAGCTGTCACCGCTCCCGTTTCTGTTTAAGGATTCTTCCTCGGCCCTACTGGTTTCACCCGAAAGGAATTTCTCTAGCAATTCGTCTTGCTTTTTTTTAAATGACTTCATGGCTATGGATTTTTTCGAGTTCTTCCCTGATTTTCTTTCTGGCCCTTGACACAACGACGCGGATATGTTCCGTATTGAGCCCTGTCACCTCGGCAATCTCCTTGTTCTCTAACCCGTCGAAGCTTTTGAGGTGCATTACCTCCGCCTGTTGAGGAGGAAGCATGGCAAATACATCGGCAATAATACGCTCCGTTTCGTTGAAATAAACTGTGTTCTCAGTGTCTTTGGCTTGAAAAGGGATATCGGGCCCATGTTCCCTAACGAAGTTTGTCCGGCGTATTTGGTTAAGGCAAATATTTCGGGCCATTCTGAAGCTGTAAGCGTCAAGGTTTTCGATTTTGGATAACGTATTTTTCGATCCCCAAAGTTTCATATAAACCTCCTGCAACACATCTTCAGCGTCAGGGCCATGAATAAAGCGCCGGATATACCGTAATAGTTTTCCGGAAAGGGCTATCAACTGTTTTTCAAGTCTTTTCTCTTTCGTCATCATTCTTATGACAATCGGAGCGTGAAAACGTAACATCCCTTTTCGGAACCCATTCCGAAACTGAGATAAATATCGGAACGGAAGGTTTTGGAATTTACCCGAACAGAGAATCTATATCGCTAGGTTTAAGCTGCTTGAGAAAGCTGCTTTCGGTGTGAATTACATCCGAAGCCAATGATTTCTTTTTTTCCTGAAGCTCAAGAATCTTTTCCTCAACAGTATCTCTGCATATTAATTTATAAGCGAAAACGGATTGCTCCTGCCCTATTCTGTGCGCACGGTCAATCGCTTGTTGTTCGGCGGCGGGATTCCACCATGGATCTATCAAGAATACGTAACTGGCTTCGGTCAGATTCAATCCGAAACCGCCGGCTTTAAGGCTAATCAGGAATACTTTTTTATTAACATCCGCTTTGAACGAATCGACAACCCGTTCTCTGTTTTGCGTGGATCCGGAAAGATAAGAATAACCGATTCCCTCTTCTTCCAACCGGGCTTTTACAAGATCAAGCATCGAAGTGAAAAACGAAAACACAAGCGCCTTGTGCCCTTCTTCGGCTATCGGTTTAATTTTTTCGAATAAGGCCTCCATTTTAATGGATTGATCCGTATAAACCTGACCTTCCTGCGACACCAAAGCCGGGGAATCACAAACCTGGCGGAGCTTGAGCAAACCTTCCAAAATATGGATATTAGCCCCTTGCATACCTGACAAAGCTATTTCCTCTTTGATTTTATTACGGTAAAGGTCTTTGTAATAATCATAAACCCGACGTTGGTCCGGAGACATTTCGCAATATTCCACAATCTCCGTTTTCTCGGGCAGTTCTTTAAGAACCTGATTCTTTTTCCTATTCAGAATAAAAGGATAAACGAGTTTTCTCAATTCGTTTACCGCCCGAATATCTTTATCCTTATCGATTCTGTTTGCGTATTCCCGCCTAAAAAAATCTAAACTGCCAAGCATTCCTGGATTAAGAAAATCGAATTGGGCGAATAGATCGAAAGTATTGTTTTCGATGGGTGTACCGGTCATAATCAGCCTATTATCCGCTGTAAGTGTACGTACCGCTTTGCTCGATTGTGTCAGTGGATTTTTTACCGCTTGGGATTCGTCGAGAACTACATAGCCGAATCTGAATCGACGTAAGAAATCGATATCTGAAATTACGATTCGATAAGTGGTGATAACCAAATCATAATTATCAAAGGTTTTCGCATTACGTGCGCGAAGCGTATCAGAATGGTCAAGATAAGTAAGGTCCGGGCAGAACTTTTCGATTTCACGAACCCAGTTAAAAACCAATGACCTCGGCACTACGATAAGGTGTGTCTGACGGGCTTCGTCTTCTTCAGCTCGATTTTGTATATTTTGAAGAAAAGCCAAAACCTGAAGTGTTTTACCCAAGCCCATATCATCGGCCAAGCAACCGCCCCAACCGAAATCGTCGAGGAAATTCAGCCAGTTATAGCCCGCTTTCTGATAATCACGCAGATCGGCCTTGACATTATGCGGAATAGCCACATCCTTTATCGATTCAAACTCTCTGAGCCTAGCTCTCTTTTCCGCTAATTCGGCGAAAGCCTCTTCGCCAGCCAAATCTTCCTCTATATTATCAAGCAGTCCGATTTGTGTGGAAGAAAGGCGCAGATCGTTATCTTTTACCTTGCCGAGCTTCAGCATACCGCTATACCGCTCAAGCCACTCTTCCGGTAAAATACCGATGGTACCGTCACCAAGACGTACGTATTGCTGACCGTTCAAAACCGCTTTCCGGATATCGGCGAGTTTGACCATTTGTCCGCCAAACTCCACATCCATTTTTACCCCAAACCAATCGATCCCGCTACTGGCGCTAAGCCTGACATTCGGACGGTTAGGGTTATATCTGAATTTTTTGAGTTCTTTAAATCCTAATACTTCGATATTCTTTTCCTTGAGTTCCTGAAAGAACCCGAAGAACCAATCGTTTTGCAAAACTTTATCGAACGAAAGGGAAAAGAACATTCCGTAAGCCTGATTCGGAAAATCGGGATGAAGTGATTCTACAAAACGACGAAAATCACCTTCGGCCTCGATATTGCGCTCAACGACATATGTGAAATCCCCGCGAAGTGAGCGGAACACCCCGCCTCCATCCATCTCGACTTCATGTTGCCAGTCGTCGGCCAATTGATAATTGAAAACAGGCTGTACCACCAAATGCTCGCCTATTTCTTTAAGCGCTATACGACCTTGTGGTGGCGCCGCCTGAATACGTTCCATTGGGACATCTATTCCCGTCATTTCTACATGGAAATGTTCGATCAACGGTAATACAAATTGCTGAACGAAAACGCCTTCATCGCGAGCGTCGAGATTATAGGTTTCAATACTGTTAAAAAGCTTTGTTAGAATTTTAGCGTCTTTGGAATCAAGCAGATAGAGCGTGTCTTCATGTTTTACGACCCCGTAAGAAAGAAGCATATTTTCAGCATTATAAGGAATCAAGTTATCCCGAAGGAGTAATGATGCGCTGAACGAAATTCGTTTTCCTTCTTCGTTCTTACTCAAATGGAAAACGAGTTCAGGAGCTCTGGGAGCCAAAATCACTTTATCCATATTTTGCAAAGAAGGGGACTCCCCTATCTTTCCATTTAGGAAGAAATGCTCAGTATCCAGCATTTCCGATCGGAGTTTGCGCAGGCTGTCAAGCATTAAAGTCCCAAATTCGGGATCAGGAAACGCTCCGGGATTTCGGCCTGTAGCAGCGGCATACTCGCTCTCGTCCATATTCCAAATTCCAACGAAGAGTTCCCGCTTGCCCAGACGGTCGGCCAATGAGAAAATCTCTTCTTCGGCGCATTCCCGAAACGGCGTGCCCAAAGTTCCGTTTTTCTTGATTTTACCCCTTAAAGGAGACAGATGCGGGTATTTATCCTTTCGCCAAAGCACACCTAAGCCATATTCCGGTTGGCTGATTTTTCCCATCGTCTTGAGCACATCCTCGGTATCTTGCCAAGGAATCGCATCTCTCACGATATTGTCCCAATTGATATATTCGGCCCGCTTCATCATCCCCGGGTCGTTTGGCCTTACGATTCCGGTACGCTCCAAATCCACGGAAAAAAACGGTTTCCATTCATCATTATTTATGTCGAAACCATATTCCTGAAGACGCATCCCTGCTTTGCGAGCCGGTTCCCTGAATTTGTGAAAAGGGTCGGAATCATCCCAATCCAGTAAGCGGTGTAATAAGCTTTTTTTATGACGACAAAATTGCCCGCTACCGCACGTGCAGGACATGCTATAGGTATCATTGTTCGGTGAGTAAGAAAAAGTCACGGTTTCGCCATGAAAACGGCGAGTTTCGTAAACCATGGCTTTCACTTTTCGCCCCGTATTATCCAGGATATTGCTGCGAAGAATATCCTTCGAGTTCTTTTGCTTTCGGAAATCGGGCTTTGCGTCACCAAAAAAATCATGGAGGAAATTCTTTGTGTCATATATTTCAAAGCTATCCTCTTTTTTGGCACTCTCCGTAGGTTCTGAAGACGTAGCCACTTCCTTATTAAGAAACTCCTGCGTCTCGTTTTCGTCCATTTTTACTTTAGAAGGTCCTTCGCCTTTCTCCAAAGCTGTTTTCAATGCCAAAAGCGACGCCACAATATGCGAACACGGCACTTTTGGTCCGGTATCACAAGAACAGGTAAAAGTGATTTTCGGTGATCCAAAATCATTGAGTACAACAACTAAAGGCTTGTCGAAAACATAGTCCACGACCTTGAAAACGGCTTTACGCTCTTCCCAATCAACGGAAAGGCGCTGTGCGTTTTCAAATCTGAAAATTAGCTCGCCTGCTTTGTATTCGACAAAATTCGACTCCTTCAGCTCTCTGAGCTTATTCTCAACATTCTTTAATTCCTGTAATAGCATGGACGTTTTTTATGGAAACCGGAACCTTGCGGGTTGCGCAAGGCATAAACCGTGAAGATAACTTTTATCCTTCGACTATGCCATTTGAAAAATGAAAAAAAACGCCTTTCAAGCATGTGATGTCAATAAATCCTCGGGTGGTTATTTCAATGAAATGAGATAAGAAAATACGGAATAATTCAACAAGACAACATCTAACTCCAAGAGACATGAAACATCTGAATTAGACATATCGTGAGGCATTATAGGACCGAATTCTATTCCAAAAAAAGACCGAAGGAATATAACTCCAACGGTCTGAAACGATCCACTTATTTGTTTTTATCGATCTGCCTAGTTTTTACGCTGTTTTCTGGCTTCTTTGGCCTTCTTTTTCAATTCAGTTTTAATCTTTTCGTATTCTTTATATTGTTCTTTGGTCAATACGGCTTTAAGTTCTTTATTCTTTTCCATTTGAGAATTACGGAAAGCGGTGAACTTTTTTCGGCGATCAGTCATCGCTCTGATTTTGTCAATCTCTTCAGCGCTTTTGCGGTTGATCTTCTCCACTTCAGGAATCTGCTCCTGAGTTAAGCTCAGCTTTTCCGTCATAAGCTCGGTCATCATTTTAACCCTTTCGTCAATGGAAGGGAGATCACGGTCTTGGTTCTGGGCGTTTACTGCAAAACCAACAAAGAGAAGCATAACGATAGCTAAAACTGACTTTTTCATATCGGATGTATTTTGTGTTCTTGAGTGATTCATTACAAAGGTATTCTCCAAGGCGCTAGACTCGTTGCTTTTTAAACAAACGCCACTTTTGGCCCTACCAACAGCTTTATGATTAAAGCTTATAACCGAAAACAAGCGTTACGTTCCTTGTCATGGCATTTGTTTCTGATGTTTCGGTATGAGTTTCATGGATTTTGTAATCGATCAGATTGTTCTGGTCAAGAACATCGTATACCCGGATTTTAAGCGTTCCTTTTCTATTTTTAAATAAAGTGGAGCCGATTGACAGGCTTAGCAAATGGACTTCGGTGTCAAGATGTGGATCGGAATAAAAGTACTGGTTCCATGTGTAATCCAGATCTAAAACCAGCCGATTCCAAGGCCTAAAATGCCCTTCAAACACAAGCTGTTGACTAAAAAAATCATTACTGTTATCGTTTAAACTATTATTGGTGAGATTATAACCTGTATATGCGGAGATATTAAAATCAATTCTTTTGGAAATATCGCTCGCTATACCAAAACTGAGAGACATAGTATTCAGGTGAGTATTGAGACTGTCACCATTAAAAACAGTAGGCATACGGCTATATTCATATCGTAATCCAGTGTTAAGTCTGCTTTTTAATCCTTGAAGAGCAAAAGAATAGTCCGTTCCCACTTTTAGATTAATGGATCCGTCCAAATTGACTGGCGTAGTTAATTGGGTTCCGGCTTTTAGTTCGACTCCATGAATCATGGTTTTCTCAGTCAAAAAATCGGTTCTCAGACCTGTAAAATTATAGCCGTATTTAAAAAACGTAAACGCAGAAAGAAAGCGCCCGCCTTCGTCCAATATCTGGTTATAACGTAGCATTCCTAAATATTGCGTTCCCAATTCCAACTCCGGATTGCCCGCATAGATATTCGTAGGGTCGGAACGGTCTGCCGCCGGCAATACCTGCTCCGGTGTGGGAACTGTCGTATTTCCCCTAAAGAAAAAGGTGAGATTTCTGTCTAGATCAATAAAGTATTTGCCAAACAGCGTAGGCAAAACCTTCCCATACTTCTTTTTATAATTTAATTCCGGATCTATTACGTCACCGAAACTATAAGCCGTATGTTCATATGCCAACCCAATATTATAAAGTAGGTGAAGACCGAAACGGCTAACCCCAATTTCGCCCCTATTGGTGTGGATTCGGCTATAAGAGTCAGCGGAAATATCAAGATCGGGAGTGGATGAAAAACCCACTGAAAGATCTTCCGGAAAGCTTTCTTGAAGAGCGTCACGCCAAGAATAGTCATATTTATAAACAAAATTCAAATTGGAGAGCATCCCTACCGGAAGTTTGTATGAAAGCCTTATTGTCGCTTGGTTATCAGACATTCCCAAATCATCAATCTGCCGTAATTTTTCTTCGGAAATCTGCTTCAAACCACCCTCGGGAGTTGCGCTTAAACGGGTAGTATTTATTTCGAAATCACGCTCCTGATTATCGGCTCCAAGCCGCATGTTTGCCAATGCGGTAAACGATTTCCCATCATCTCCGATTTTCCTTAGCCAAATAAGCGTAGTATTGGATTTAAGGGAATTATTCGATGAGCTTAATGACGTATTCGATAAATTGGTAAATGCCTCCGAATTCCCATTGCCTTCCGACCGCTCCGAGCTTTCACTTTCTACATTGCGAAAGGTAAAACGTTGGGCCAATATCAGGCGGTTTTCCGGATTAAGGTTATGGGTTACCTTAAGTTTCAATTTATGGATATTGGTCTCGGAGCCCAGAGTGTCTTTTGTTCCGAAAAAAACACTGTCGGCATAATTCCGAAGAGATTCTCTTTTTAATTCGGAATCTATATTTCCCGAAGTATAGTTTATGGAAACCTCTGTCTTTCTCCCGATCAACGTATTATAATTCAACCCGAAAGTGCGGATATCATTATCTCCGGCCATCTCACTTTCTGGGGAACTGCTCCCTGCCACTTTTTCTTCAATAACCTGCTGTAAAGACCGAAAGTCAGCGATATCAGTTTGGCTCTCATTCAGGTTATTCCGTTCTGCAGTAATTGTAAGGCTACGGCGATCGCTTATTCTGGATGTGTTTCCCTCAAAAATATAATGACCATCGGGACCCGCGCCGATACGATATTGGCCGAGCCATTGCCCTGAAACATCCGGTTTAGTAATAATATTGATAGCTTTGGAACTATTCCCGCCCGCATATCCGGTAAAGGTCGCCACCTCGCCATAGTCGTCAAATAATTCTACGCTCTGGATAGCGTCTGCGGGTAAAGCATTAAGTGCCGCTTTAGGATCATCATCGTAAAATGGCTTTCCGTTAAGGTACACTTTCTTAACCTGTTCACCCTCTGCTTCTACCTTGTTCTTCCCCACTTTTATCAAAGGAAGTTTCTTTAGTAAATCCAACCCTTTGGCTTCATCATTAACTTGAAGTGTGGACGTTTGAAAAGACAAAGTATCTCCCTTTTTCCGGACTATGGATTTGGTAGCTTCAACGGTAACTCCATCCAGTGCCCGTATTTCGGGAAACAAAATAATATTCCCTAACTGCGTTTCACCAACAATTAACGAAATAGGAATATCCAGCGATTGGTACCCAACAAAGCGAATTTGGAGAGTATCTAAAAAAACATTTTCGAAATCGGCGTTTAATACAAAATTTCCGGAAAGGTCGCTTACCGTAGCTATTCCAATTTTTTTTAATCGGATGTATCCGCCTGGGAGCGCCGCGCCATCGCTCTTGTCCAATATTTTTCCACTGATTAGACAACTTTTTCGGTCTTGAGCCACGAGTTGGCCTACAGTGGAGATCAGTGCAATTAAAAAAGATAAAATAACTTTTTCAGAACGTCTTGCCATGGTGTTTTATATTGTTACCATGGCAATTAGGCTCAAACGATTTGATGAAGAAGCAGTAGTTAAACAAACGGCGGTATTATCGCTACAAACGTTCCTCTTTCTCTTATTTCAATAATCCGTCGTATTATTCGGCACTTTCCATTAATCTCCAAGGTGGGTTAAGCCTGTTCTCTCCGGCAAAAAATAGGATCAATTGATTGCCGTCCGGATCTTTTAGCCTCGCCTCTCTCCAAAGCCAATTTTGATTCTCAGGATCTTGATCAAACTCAATACCTTTCGATTTGAGTTCGCTTACACTCTCATCAAGGTTTTCACATTCGAAATAAACGTAAATACCATCACCTTTCGGAAGCTCTTCAACCAAGTGGATCGAAAACGTAGAATTCCCATCCGGGCATTCAAACCTTGCGTAATGCGGTAAGGCCTTCACTATTAATTTCAGGCCTAGTCTTTGGTAAAATGGAATCGATTCGGATAAATCCAGTGACGGGACTGTTATTTGGTTTAAGTTCATCAAGAAGATATTAATACGCTACAATAATTATATTAGAAAACGGGCCTAGATTTCGGCCCGTTTACGTCTTTGAATAATCAAAAATTCGGTAATCCTTTCAGCAATTCGCCAGTAGCCAAAAAGTGATTACTAGCTTTGGCCCAAGAGTCCATCATTGTTGTATAAAACTCTTTATTGAAAACCCCTAAATCTTCATCTCCGTCCTTACCTAATGAAGTCATTGTGTAGGTAATCGTTGACTCGCAGGTCTTATCCGTTAATGGCTTTACATCTATTTCCAGCTTTACAAAAGTACGCCCCGGAGTGTGATGTACCATTTCCACCCGGCCTTTATCGATGTCGTATTCCGTTACGTACCAGACAGTCTGCTCTCCATGCCCTTCAGTTACGAATACGCAGTCTTTTTCAACTAGACCTGAATTACTGTAAACTACACTCGGCAACCAGTTTTCGCACCATTCCAATTCTTTTACGGGGCAGTACAAGGCCATTATTTCCGGTATTGACCCGCTGTTTACAATGTGTGACCTGGTATGTGAAACCCGTTTCGGCTTAATGATTTTCATAGTTTTTCGCTTTTGTTCTAATGTCATTCCTTTATGTGTTTCATGGCCGTGCCCGCCAGAGGAACAAGACATAAAAAACAAGGCTAGCGCATAAAGCGAAGTTGACAATGTGCTGCACACCACTTTTCCAACATTCTTACTTTTCATCGGATCAAGTTTTTCTTAACGGACAAAATCTTCACTTTGTCCTATTCCTAATTATCCGTACAAAAGTATATCGCCGACTATTCCGTTTCATTTACATTTGTTGAGAAAACGATTTCTTTGTCCGACTCAACTGGGTGGGGGTTATTCCCAAAAAATTCGCGATATGATAATGAGGTATACGATTAATCAATCCGGGGTATTCTTTTAAAAACCATTTGTATTTGGTCAATGCGTTTCCGTCGATTAATGCCATTACCCGAGCGTGATTCTGCTCGTTTAGCTTTTGAAAATGACCCAATATCACTCTCGTGAGATATGAGTCTTGATTAAAACAAGACATCACGTCCTTATAATTGGCAACGGACAATTGACAGTCTTCCAGCGCCTGAACGCTCATAGTGGCTGGAATATTCGGAATATAATTCCCCGAAACTAGATCTCCTTCCTTAAAAAAATGGGTTACGACCTCTTCTCCCTCATCATTTGGTGTATAACCCCGCAATACTCCCTTGATCACCTGACCGATCATAAAATTCTGACGTCCAGCTTTCACAAAATATTCACCTTTGAGAAGCCTAAGGTCTGAGTGTAAGTTATCCTCTTTCATAATAAAGAAAACGCTTTAGTCGCAAATGAATTATTTACGGCTAAACGCGTTCTCCGGTTTTATTGATACGACAATAAGCCTTACACTAATCCTCCCTATCAAGTTCAATAAAATAGGTTACATCAAGAAATAATCGTTTTGGCCCAGAATGGGTCTCATCTTCAGTAAGTTTCTGTAATTGCTGACTCCCGAAAGGCGATAATTTTGGTCCTGTTTCTTCATCGCCTTCTTGCAACTCCTTTAGTTGACCACCCATTAATATTCTTTGTTTAGGAAGCGGACCGAACTCTTTATGAATAGCAACACAGCAAACTTCCGAAGAATTGCCTTCACCAACCTCGTAAACTTCATATTCCTCTAAAATGGGCGTTGACAAAAACGTCATCACACCATCTATCTGAATAGGTACCTGAATCGTACCACTCAAAAGCGTTTTAGAATCAGTATGTCGAGGCACACCCGTCAATATTATATTTGTCTCAGCCTTGCCTTCGCTCGAAATCTTTTCGGGAGAAAGCCTTTGCGGACGATATTTGACATAGCTTTTTCGCATACCCTTATCCAACCGTGAGAGTACCGTTTTTTGATTTGACGGAGACAATCTGGACAAAGACATTTCCATAAATAAGACGGCTTTCGCAATATCACCAAGAAAACCACCTGCTTTTTCAACTTCAGCAGAGCTTATAACGCCGTCATGTGCTTTGGTGAAAAAATTAAAAAAACGGCCTCCATTGTCCAGCGCATCCAATGCCTCGGATAGGGATTTATATGGAACAGGGTTCTTCATTACAAACGTATTTATAAACGGAAAAAGGTCAAACACTGACTGATCATAATACAATTATCCAGCATCATTTCCCAAAAATAAAAATCTATTTCACTGTATATACAATCAGAACCGGATTATCTTTTTCCTTCACTTGGTTTGCCAAAAACTGAAATGCTCCCTTCTTTTTAGAATTACCTGAAAATGATTTAAAAGAGTTTGTGGTAATATGATCTTTTAGTTGAAAAGCGTTTACCCAACCCAAAGCCAAACTTTGTTTGCCCATGCCAGCTTCGAGTTTAATAGGTAATCCACCGTCAATATCATTTACGAGTCCCTCATTCTCTCCCCTGCCAAATACGGATACATGACCAGAATTAATATCGGTAAACATTCGTCGTATATTTCCCTTGATAGTAGAAATTCAAAAACAGGTATTTATCCGTTCCTAAAATTCCCTTAAAGACATAGTGCTTCCCCGAATTTTTCATCCAATAATGACCATAGTCTCTTGTTCTAGTAGCGATATCGAATCCCCGGTCTTGCTGATCCAATACAAATACAGGTTCATTCCTACCACCTACCCTAAAAATCGTATCAGAGTTCATTTCTTTGCAATACAGATTATTACCTGTGGTATAAAAGAAATGTTCCTTAAAAAATGCCCAGTTCCATTTTACAGTATTGAACCTAAAATGGTTTGGTCGCGAACCAACTTCATTACCATCCTTGTCCAGACAATACCAAGATACTGGAGATTGCCCACTTGCGTTACTCTGAAGGCAAAGCATCTTGTCGCCATATGCCTGTAATGACGATACTTGCTTCTTTGCGGGAAGAATTATATTCTGATGGAAACTACCATCATACTTATAAATAACAATTCCCTCAGGCTTAGCCACCCACACCGTTTTTGTCGGTTCGGATACCGTAAACGATTTTACATAAGAAAACTCTTGTGGCCCCTTACCCTTTTTTCCAACAATATTCAGAAATCGTCCGGCCTTATTAAAGCGGGCAATCTGTTCCCCATCGAAAATAAAAAAATCGTCTCGGGTAGGACACATGATTTTTATATCCGATAAGAAAACACTATCTGTTTCCAAAGGGATATACTGAATATCTGCAATAAACTCCGATGCCTTTAACTCTTCCTGCTTGTCACTGATAGGGATGACTTTAAATTCATTCGAAGGCTTACTTTCTTCACAAGAACAAATCAATAAAGGGAATAAAAGACAGATTAATGGCAAATTTTTCATGACTTGTGAGGTGTAATCAACTATGAAAGGCTAACAATCAACAATTCACTAAATTATTAGTCTAATATATTATGTTTTTCCCACAACCAACCGATTGTCCTTATTTTATACATCCAAGAAACATCTTCTCTGAGTTCCCCTTCCATTCATTTAGTTCCCCGTACCGTTCGTTTAGCTTTTCATTATATTCAAGATAAATAGTCTTTCTTCGCACAAAAAGACAGAAATGAGCAAATACGGCCATTTAGCATTCTGGGCTGCGCTTATAGGATTGCGCTTCACCAACTTATTAGGGAAAACGGGGGTTATGGAGTCCGCATTGGTTATTCTGTGCGACTTTACGGTGTATATAGCCGTGTTTTACCTATCCTCGTTTCTTCATCGCAAATACTTTAAGGCAAGTTGGGTTTCGGCTATAATCTATACGCTTAGCGTTGTGGCTACCGCCTTTTTGGGCGCCGCTTCTCTTAGGGCTGTTAACGTGGCCTTGTCTATTTTTGCGGGAATCGATCTTTCAGTAGTCGTTTATGGCGCGGGAGTTTTCAAAATCATTTTCTTTATGACATTCGGACTTTTGTTCGAATACGGAGCGGCAAAAGGAAAAGCGGAAAGGGAAACCAGGGAAATAAATCGCCAAAAACAGGAGGCTGAGCTCTTATTTTTAAAAAACCAGATGAACCCACATTTCTTTTTCAACACACTTAATAACCTGTACGGATTGGTATATCGCAAAGATGATCGCGCTCCGGATATTCTACTTAAATTATCGGAGACTATGCGGTATATAATATATGAGACTAAAAACGATACTGTACCGCTTCAAAAAGAGATCGCTTTTGTTAGAAATTATTTCGAACTGGAGAAACTACGGTTTAGGAACAAAGACAGAGTAAATCTAAAGACGAAAGGAGAATTCGCTTCACCTATCGAAAAAATCGCTCCTCTTGTGTTATTACCCTGTATTGAGAATTGCTTTAAACACTCGGATGTCGACAATCGAACAGATACATTTATCGATATAACTATCTCAGTAAACGGGAAAAGCCTTTCAATGCAATGCCAAAACTCCATTAACCTTGAAAAGGTTCACGGAGAAGGCGGTGTAGGGCTTGATAATATTCGGAAAAGAATGGAATTATTATATCCTAATAACCATACTTTTGAAACGTATACCCAAAACGGAATTTATATTGCCGATATAAATATCCCATTATCCTCATGCAATTCCAACAGCTCTCTGTAAACCGATACCCCCAACGAGTACAGCCCAAAACATGGAACATAAAATAAGATGTATCATCGTAGATGACGAACCCATTGCCATAGACTACCTCAGTGATTATGTACAGAAAACACCTCAGCTACAGCTGGTCGGAACATTTAACAGAGCCAAAGAAGCATACGAAAGCGTTGCAAAAGGAAACGTAGATCTTTTGTTTTTGGATATACATATGCCCGGGCTTTCCGGTCTCGATTTTCTCCGTACCCTTACCAATCCGCCACAAGTAGTCTTAACCACCGCTTATTCCGAATACGCATTGGAAAGCTATTCTCTAAACGTAACCGATTACCTACTAAAACCTATCGGTTTCGAACGTTTTGCTCAGGCGATCAACAAAGTCGCAAAAGCGCTTAACCAAGGGAATAAACTCCAAGAGGAACCTAAAAGGGATTATTTATTTCTAAAGTCGGGATATAAATCCGTAAAAGTTCCTATCGGCGATATCCTTTATGTGGAAAGCATGAAAGTATACGTGATCTTCCATACTGTCGAAGGCCTGCAATTCGTAAAAAACGAAAGACTAAAACATGTTGAGGCTTTACTGAAAGAACATAACTTTATCCGAGTACATAAATCATTTATGGTCTCTATGGATCATATTACCGCCTTTTACGGAAATACAATAGAAATCGGTGAAACGGAAATTCCATTGGGCCGTAGCTACCGCGAAGAGATATTACGGATATTGGATTGGAAAGGCTGAAATAAACGAATAAAAAACTAGATCCCCACTTTCACAAAAAGCCCGGGCGTAAACGGTACACCTCGCAGATACACCGCCCGGCCACTCGGAAGATTAGACACGTTACTGTTGGCCACATTATCGGCATTCGTAAGATTCAGTACAGAAGCACCCGCTTCTATATCAAGCTTTTCCATTCCGAAACGATAAAGTAAAGCCACATCCAAGCGGTTATAAGGAACGGTCTCCCCTCCTCCGAATTTCTGCGAAACCCGAAGGCCGGAACCGTAAACATAATTGGCTGAAAAATAGAATGGTCTAAAATCAAATACAGCCGCTGTTTTTAATTCGTGTAATTGATTATGTGGCGCATAATGATATTCGTTTCTAAATTCCGGATATCGTTCTTCTACTTTACTCAATGTATAAGCTACCCAAAAATCATGTTTCGAAATCTTTTTCTGAATATAGAAATCGATACCATATGCACGGCTAATGGCTTCGGCGTCAAAATGCCTTTTGTCTTCTGGAATGAAATAAGTTCGTTTCAGCCCGTCCGTCATTTTATAAAACCCCTCGGCACTAACGCTAAAGCCTTCTTGCCTATATGATAGACCCAAAGTATAATGCTCGCTACGCAAAACGGGATTATCAAGAATACCGTTCAGTTGCCAAGCGTAAAAAAAGTTCCGGAAATCATCGGCAAAAGCCACTTCTGAGATATATTGGCTATATATTCCCCATGAGGCGTTAACCCGCCAACTTAATTCCGGCTCCCAATACCCCGCTATTCGAGGCGACAAATATGCCTTTTTGGTATATGCCAAATAATCCCATTTTAAGCCAGGGCTTATTCCTATTTTCTCCCCGATTTTAATATCGTCTTTTATATAATAACTAAATCTAGATCCATTATTTTCCCGGCTTTCAGGTGTAGCGTCAGAGGCGTCGGCTACAAAGCTCGCAGTATTTCGAATAGCCTTTATTCCCGCAGTTAATCCGTGTCTCCCTAATACTGGCAACCTATGTTCCGCATAAATTGAAAACTCCTCAATTCCATTTTCTCTGACCGCTTCAAAAAACTTTAGAGCAGCATTTCTCGGGTTTTCTCGAATCTTATCGACAGCGTTTGTATTCAAACCCGAATAAGCAAAACCAACTTCACTCACACCGGCCCTGTGCCAATTCCGTACATAATTTCCCCCTATACCAAAACCTTTTTTATCCGTAAGATTCTCTCTTGATTCATTTCCTCTCCTTATCGGCCTTATGACCATGCTCTCGACCTTATCCTGATTCGCCAAAAGGCTAACGAAAAAATTGTCGCCATTATCCATTCGTCCTGAGAACTTCAAGTTCATATCCCGGAAATTAAAATCGGGTGTAAAGAAATCGCGATTGTCATCCGCCTCTTCCGCAAAAAGCTCATTCCAATCCACTATGTTATAATACGATTGTCTAAGAGCGAGTTGCAGAGCGTATTTTTCCGCAAAAGGGATATTCACCGACGCACTTACAGTTTGGCTATTGACGTTGGCCTGCGCACGGAACCGTTTGGCGTTTCCCATTTTACCCGACATCCGGATTACGCCTCCTACCCTATCCCCTTTATGCGGTTCATAACCCGCTTTTAATACCTCTACATCCTGGATCATCAACGGGTTTACGATACCTATTTCGTTACTGTGACTCGCCGCGCTGAAAAGCGGAATACCGTCAAAACTCAAAAGCGTATGACCGCGGTACCCGCCCCATACGCTATAGTCTGCGCTTTGTTCGGAAGCCGCGAGGATCCCTGGCTGTAATCGTAATAAATTGAAAAGCGTATTACTATTATTTCCTGGCAAGAAAGACGCTACTTGATGGTTCAATTTTATCAAAGCGGGTTTAGCACCTATATGAGCTTCGGCCAATTTTAAATCCGGTAATACTACAATTTCTTCCAACCCGATTAATGATGGCGTAAGCTCTATTTTCCGTTTGGTACCAGCCAATAAAAGCGTATCCAACATATAGTATCCCAAATAAGAGATCTCTAATCGTTCGCTTTCCGTTTCCGTCTTAAAAGAATAATGCCCGTTAACGTCAGTGGAATAGCCTTTTTCGCCTACACGTATACTCGAATAAGGCAACGGTTCACCGCTAATGCCATCCGTTACTTGGCCCGAAAAATAATAAGCTTTTCGGACAACCGTATCTTGTTTTATTTCCTCTGATTCTATTGTAGTTTCCAGCGGTTTTGCGAATAAAACAAAAACACTGTCGATTAAACGGTAGTCAAGCTGGCTTCCTTTTAACATAGATTGCACCGCGATTTCCGGGGAGGAATACGTGGCCGAATCGGAAACCAAATGTTTGGAAATCAACCGGTAATCATAGGAGCTTTGAACACCGTAGCGTTCATGAAAACTGTTCAGTATCCGACTCAATGGCTCCTTGTTTGCCTTTATGCTAACGCGTTGTGCTAAAGTGTTTTGTGAGATAAAAAACAAAGGCCATAAAACAAGAAAAACCTTAAACCCGGCAGGGCCTAAAGTCAGATGTAATCCGCTATGGATTCTTGAGAAAATAAACAAGCCGCATTGGCGCATAAGCGATTTTTCGTAAATGCGACAAGAAGTCCGGACACAGGCTACTGACCGTACCCGGACCAATCAGTAAACCTTATATCCATCCCTTGTCTTTTCGTATTTCAAATTCAAACTCAAACAAATCTTATCTAATACCTTTTCTACGGATTTGTCTTTACTAAAATAGCCTTCGTATAATAATTCCGATGATGTTTTTGAATTTATTTTTATCTGAACATCAAATTGGCGTTCGATTTCGGTTAACACAATATCTAATTTCCTTGATTTGAATACGAATTTGTTTTCTTTCCAACTTAAAGTTTCAGTAGCCGAGGCTTTCGAAATATGTCCGCGCAGGGTTTTATTATCCACTACAGCCAACTCGCCAGGGTTAATCACCATTCGTACATCCGATGAATTATTGGAAACCCGTACTTTTCCCGTTTTACAGAAAACTTTATATTCTTCACCCCGAGCGTAAATATTAAAACTGGTTCCCAAAATCTGCGTAACGCCTTTCTCGGACTCAATTCTAAAGTTTTTTCCTTTGGCTACATCAAAAAATGCCTCGCCTGCAAGATCTACTTTCCGGGAAATATTCCACCAATACGGATGATAAGCGATTTCGGTATCGGCGTTAAGCTCCACGCCGGATCCGTCCGGAAGTGTGTGCGTAAGGTGCTGGCCTTTTTTGGAATATACAGTAACCGTATAAAACCTGGCGAACAAACCGAAACCCAATAATAGTAACGCGCAGGCGGCCGCGGAATATTGAAGCCAAGACATCCGAACTACTTTCGCCTCTTTCTTGATTTTGGGAGTTTTATCGGCCACGGGCCCTTCCGCAGGCTTGTCCACGGTACGGGCGGCGATGCTCTCCCAAAGCTCATCCTCGCTCTGGTCAAAAGGGCTATCCAGCTCCTTAAAGAAATCTATATGCTCGTCGTTACGTTCCATGATTGATTGTCTTTCAGTTTTTTCAACGCCAGTCCCATTCTTTTTTCCACGGCTTTAACGCTGATTTCCAAGCATTCCGCTATGTCGCCGTACTTCATTCCGTCTTTTCGGCTCATCAGAAAAACCGTTCTTTCGTTTTCTGATAATCCAGCCAACGCCCTTTCACATTTTCTAAGCATCGCCTCTTTCTCTCCGTCGCCTTCCGAATTGTGTTTTAGCTTAAAAACCAATTCTTCGGTATAAGCGGCCTCTGTTTTTTCTTTCCTCACTCTATCAAGAAAAAGCTGGTTGGCGATTTTGTACAGTAAGGATTTCGTCTTCTCAGCGTCATATTCAAACTGTTTTTCCCATACCCGCACAAAGGTTTCTTGCGTAATGTCATCGGCCACGGCCGTGCTTCCAGACCGATAGTACAAATAATTCCGGACGGCCCGGGCGTGTGTTTGGTAACTGTATTTAAATTCCTCCCTTGTCAATGGCTGTTTTTTTATTGAGTAAAGGGCGATGAATATTTTAGGCTGTTTTCCGGACTTTATCCTACTCCAAAATTCCCTCTAAAACATATTTTTCAATCACCCCGGCAAATCACTCAAATCCAATAAACCGGATGCGGATGAAAGGTAGTAAAGATTACCGAAAAGTACCGTACCCGCACCCGGTGTATTGAATTATAAATACCGGATATAAGCGTTCAAATATTGGTTGTCCCACCCAAGTTTCTTTGCGCTTATACCCGGTTTGGAGTTAACGCTTCTTCTTACCCTTCTTTCCTTTTTTCGGACGATACTCTTCTCGCAAAGCCTTCATCTCTTCTTCATTATTTATCGTCTTTTCGCTTCCGTCTTTCAGTTTTACGGTTACCGGAAACTGTAAAGCGCCCTTCTCCTTTACCTCGGGATTCGCCTTGTGCCAATCACGAAGCTGTGACCAACCGTCTTCGTCGTTTATTGTGATTACAGAATTGTCAGGCATAGTGAACGATACCGGCAATACGAATTCGAAAGGCTTGTCTTTTTTCTCTTTTCCATATTCCTCCCGCAAAGCCTTCATTTCCTCTTCGTTATTCACGGTTTTTTGCGTTCCGTCTTTTGTGATTACCACTGTCACGGGATATTGCAATTCCGCTTTACCCTCGGCGTCAGGGTTTGCCTTGTGCCATTCGCGGATCTGAGACCAACCTTCCTCATCCTCAATTGTGATTACGGAATTGTCAGGCATTGTAAATGACACTGGCAACACGAATCGGAAAGGTTTTTTCTTTCTGTGCTTATCAAATTCCTGACGCAAAGCTTTCATCTCCTCCTCATTATTGATCGTTCTCTCGCTTCCGTCTTTCTTGATAATTACCGTAACAGGGAATTGCAAAGCTGGCTTTCCTTCAGCATCAGGATTTTCGTCACGCCATGTACGTAATTGCGCCCAATCTTCTTTTGTCTCGATGGTGATTACCGATCCGTCAGGCATATCAAACGAGACTGGCAATACAAAGTGGAAAGCCCTGTGGTGTCTGCCCTTGTGGGAACGTCCCTCGGCGAATTCCTTGCGCAAAGCCTTCATCTCCTCCTCATTATTGATAGTTTTTACGCTACCGTCTTCAAAAGTCACGTCAACCGGAAACTGCAAAGTAGCTCTTTCTTTCACGTCCGGATTGGCCTTGTACCATTCCTTGATCGCTTTCCAGCCTTCCTCGTCCTCTACCGTCACCGTGGAGCCGTCAGGCATTGTAAAAGTGACTGGCAACACCAACTCAAACGCCTTATCCTTATCTCCTTCGCCTTCTCCGTGCTTGCGTCTTTTCTTCTCCCTGCCTTCACCCGTCAAAAGTTCCCGGCCACTGATGTCGAAATAAGCTTTGTTTTCAGCTCCAGCTTCACTGCCCCAGCCTTTTCGCAATGAAACTTCATAACCCAAATCCGCCGCCATCATGGCTTTTTCAGAATAGCTGTCCGAATAATCCTCTTCCAATACATCCTGCGAGACCGTAGGCAATTCGGAAAGGTTAACTTCCGACTTTTGGCCGGCACCTTGGATGGCTTGGATCAAGGCCTCGTCGCCTGTCAGCATATCATCCATTTCGACATTGTCCATATCGCAAGAGGTGACCAAAAAAACGGCGACCAACATGCCCAATAAATAAATTGAAGGTTTTACGAGATTTTTCATATTGCACTACAATTTTGATGTTCTTTGATTGTAGTACCGGATGAGATTTTAGAAAACCCTACCAAGGAGTGAAAAAGAATTCAAAAAAATCATAAAAACAGAGCCCTTGAAAAGATAAAATAAATTACAATGAATTGATTAACAATGCCTTGAGGTTGGTTGATTCTTTCTGATTTTATTTCAAAAAATAAAATAGCAACTAAAATATAGTGGCTGTTTCTGTGTTAATTCTTCCCTATTTAAAAAAATCCGGACAGGTTTTGCTCTGTCCGGATCGATAAATCCTTATTATTTCTTCACTGGCTGAAGAACGAATTTCCTAACACGGAACTTACCGTTAACGATTTTGCCTTTTACATCCGCTTTACGAACAGTTTTGCAAAATCCGTCGGCCGCATGCGAATCGCCGTGTTTATGGATATCCGTTCCTTCCACAAAGTAGGCCTTTCCGTCAATTTTAACGGCCAACGCACACTTTTTTCCTTCCATTCCAAAGTTACAAGTACCGCAGGAAGCTTCCACACCCGTTTTCTCAATCTTCACGTTCTTCTTCTTTTGAGCGAAAGCCACTGTCACAAAAAGACTAAGCATCAATGCGGTCAATACATTTTTCATAATCGTTCTTTTTATTCCTAAGATATTTAAGTCTGGATTATACTTCCATTTTTTTCAGAATCACCAAATATCTATTAGTCGGTGTAAGCTCTTGTCTTGTTCAAAACGTATCTTGCAAGGCTATATTTTGAATCTGGAAAATGGAGAACTGGTCAAACATCGCCTATTTCCGCCTATAAATTCGATATAGTCATGTAAATTTTAAAACGGCAGAAAATCGATAGAGAAATGATCGCAGGGTTTTTAATGATAAGCGAGGACACACTGGAGTCCCTTATGCCACTCGGTCCCAAAGATTTATCCGATAGAATAATCGAGATCGAAGAGAATCCTGAAAACGAGAATATGGATATCGATAAACTCTGGGATATTCTGCACGCATTTCTCACGGGTGTTTCGGCCTCTAAACCCATTGAAGGCGACAGGTTAAGTGAAGCCATTGTGGGAACCCATCCGTTTTCTTATGAAAGCCACGCCGATTTTATCACATGCACTGAACACGACGAACTACCGGAAATTATCCATTCGATGGAATATTTCGATTGGGAGGTGCGAAAGAAAGAATTCAATCTGAAGGAATTCGGAAGAAAAAGAATTTACCCTACCGGAATCTGTAAGGAGGATCCCAAAGCTTTGATTCCGGAAATGGAAAAGCCTTTCGATCGATTCTCGAATTCTATAAGAAAGCGCTACGTCAAGAACGGCATATAATTGTCAGTATTCTGTAAACTATATACGTATTGGCCTACGAACCTTTCTAAGGTAGCTTCTTGTAAATCTGAATTTTCCGGTTCTGTAGCCTGAGGATATGAAAAACTTAAAATCTATTTCCCAATGGCATTTTTCCGCAACATTTTAATATTCAATGACAAACATTGTGATATGTCATAGGATATCCATATAGTCTCATGTAGACCTTATATCAGGGCCTGTTCATAAAGCGTCTGAGAAAATAGGAGCTTACCACCATGAATTGCAATTTTGAATTACCACAAACAAACTTGCGGTTGATGGATAAGCTCCCAAAAAAACGAAATTAATCAATACTACCTCCAGTTACAACTAAGCCTTGTAGACCACAGGAACGCCAAGGGGAAGAAGCACGAACTGGCTTTTGTCGTACTGTGCTTTATGCTTGCCGTATTCAGGAGCGGAGGAAAACTCAATTTCTCACAGATTCACCGCTCAATGAAAAGGGATCACGATTATTGGCGGGATTTCACAGGTGGTAAAAGTAAGTGTTGTGTGAGCCGTGTTCAACTCCGAAGAATCCTGAAGGATACAGATATACAGGGACTTAAGGCGGTTGCTGAAACCACTTTTAACGCAAACGAAACTATAGATCCGCAAGCTCTTCAATGGTTTTCGATTGACGGTAAAGAACTCCGGGGGAGTATCGACAAATCCTCAGGGGACAAACGCGGGGAAAGCGTGGTTCTGGTTACCGCGCAAGAAGATAAAACCAGCAAGGTTGTAGGCTACTATTCGGGTACCAAAGACTCCGAGCGGGGTATTGTCGACGAATATTTTGAAACTCAATCCGGTCTTTCGGGAACGGCTTATACGATGGATGCCCTTCACAATAATTCCGGGTTACTGGAGGGAATCCATGGAAAACGGGGCGTCTACCTTTCACAAATAAAAGGGAACCAGAAAATACTCCGTGAAGACCTTCGAGACATGGAGCGGAGATCAGAATGTTTGGATTATAAAAAGACCGTCGAAAAGGGCCATGGCAGGATCGAAACAAGAATATACCGGACCTACCCGGTGGAAACGGGATGCTTGGAGCGTCGCTGGTCGAATACGGGGATGAGCTGCTTCATACGGGTAGACCGTACCCGTAAAGTCGTTAAAACAGGAAAAACATCAAGCGAGACATCATACTACGTCAGCAATATAAATACCGGTCTTATTGATCAATACAACTTGCCTAACGCCGTAAGGGGACACTGGTCCGTAGAGGCAAACAATAATATGAGGGATACGAACTTCGGAGAGGACGGGTTAAGGAGCCTTGTCTCTGGTATACAGCAAAGTGTTTCATGTATTTTGACTGCTGTAATGAATATTTTGATCCAAAGGAACGCTGGTGAAAATATGAATGAAATGCGAGAGGAGATCGTAGCAGATATAAATTCTATTCACCAATATTTTAATAGATAGACCTTTATGAACAAGCCCTGGACCTTATATCGACGTGAATCATTTTATCATGATTTTCCGTATCTTTACGGTAAGTGAGGAAATGGACTAAAATATCGCTCTCCGTTACGCTTGCCCTGTATGTCATTATGGCTACGGTGGGAGCTAACATGTACACCCACATTTGCGGAATGTCGGGAGCAGAAACCTCAGTTTACACACAAAACTTCGGATGTTGCTCGGAATCAGAGCCGGAAACTACAAGCGAAGAGCCCGAATTTTGCCAGCCAAAATGCTGCCATCTCAGCCAACAATACTTGGCGGCGGAGTTTCAATATTTCGAGCATCCGCAGATCTCGAAGGTCCCTTCGCCAAACATTCTGAGTCCGATCGCCCCACTCGCTGACCATCTTCCGGCGCTTGGATTCCACACTAAATACATCACCGGATTTGGCGGGAAATCACCGCCTCCCCCCCTTTACGGCCGAATTGCGCTCAGCCGTTTTTGCGTGCTTTTGATTTGAAAAACGTTGGCGTCGGCCTAGTGCCGCACACCCGATTCCCCTTTGTTCAAAAATAAAGGGGCAACGTTTATTTTTATCAAATCGAAAAATACGTCACGATTATGCGTGACGGCACTATACGCAATGAAAAACTATATTTTATTTGGCATAATCATATTATGCGGACTGTTTGGGATGAAAGCGAAAGCCCAAACCGCACAGAAAAAAGTCCTTGTAACCGTAACGGACCAAGCCGGCGAAACCCTTCCGGGCGCCAATGTCATCATTTTGGGAAAAGACAAAGGCTTGGCAACCGACCTGAACGGCAGAGCCCAACTTTCTGGAATCTCCGCCGGCGACACTATCCAAGTGAGCTTTACGGGGTTCTCACCTACGAAAAAAGTCTTCGCCGGACAATCCAGCGTTACGATCGCCCTTCAGGAAGGTGTTGAGTTGGAAACTGTTGAAGTAAAAGGCGGATCCAAATTCGTGGATACCAAGACCCTGACCCAGTCGGAATATATCACCGCCGAGGAGCTTAAGCACGCAGCCTGCTGTAATCTTTCCGAAAGTTTCGAAACCAACGCTTCCGTTGACGTATCGCAAAGCGACGCGGCTACGGGCGCCAAACAGATCCGCTTTCTCGGGCTATCGGGCAAATACACGCAAATTCAGGTTGACAATATCCCGACTATCCGCGGGCTAAATTCCGCTTACGGCCTTACTTATGTTCCGGGAACTTGGGTGGCGGGAATCGACGTGAACAAAGGCGCCGGATCCATCACCAACGGTTACGAATCGATGACCGGGCAGATTAACGTCCGTTTGCTTCAGCCGGACAAAACGGAAAAACTGTACCTCAACGCCTACGGCAACAGCCTCGGGCGCGCCGAGCTGAACGTTCATACAGGACACAAGATCAACGACAAGTGGAGCTCGTCGCTTTTGGTACACGGCAATATTTTGGAAAGCGAAATCGACCGCAACGATGACGGCTTCCTCGACGCTCCGAAGTCCAAGCAAATCAACGTGCTGAACCGCTGGAAATACGAAGGCGACAAGGTAATGGGCAATTGGGGCGTACAGGTAATGGCCGACAGCAAACTTGGTGGACAAAAGGGCTTTTCCCGTGATGACGACAACAAGACATCCCAACTTTACGGAATCGGCGTAGACACCAAAAAGATTGATTTCTTCGGCAAAAACGGCTTCAACCAACTTGGCGGAACCTCCGACAACTTGGCCGTATTCTACTCGGTTTCTTATATGGACGTAGACAGCTACTACGGACGCCGCGACTATTCCGGCCAACAGCTTTCGGCGTATTTCAACAGCCTTTACCTTACGCAAATCGGTTCGGACAGGCATAAAATCGCTACGGGAACCAGCCTGACTTTCGACAAATTCGACGAAGAACTCGACCGCTTGGATCCGCAACTGAACAGGTACGATTGGTCCAGAAACGAAACCGTAGTAGGAGCATTCTTCGAATACACAGGCAAATTCACCGATCGCCTGACCGGTATGGCCAGCGCCCGCTACGACTACAATTCCATCTACGACGGGCAGTTCACCCCGCGTTTCCACTTAAAGTACGAAATCAAAGACGGTACAGTCTTGAGAGCCAGCGCCGGCAAGGGCGTTCGCACACCGAATCCCGTTGCGGAAAACACACGTTTCCTCGTATCAAACCGGGAAGTGTATATGGATGAAAACCTTGACCAGGAGGTGTCATGGAATTACGGAGTCAGCTTCCAACACGAGTTTTACCTCTTCGACCGAAAGGCTTCGTTCGTAACGGATTATTACTACACGCATTTCAACAACAAGCTGATTGTGGATATGGACACCGATCCGAACAAGGTATTCTTCCAAAACCTTGACGGATCCGCCTACGCCCACAGCTTTCAGGCCGAATTGTCTTTCGAGCCTTTGTCTGGTCTAAGCGCCAGCACGGCTTACAAACTATATGACGTGCGCCAAACGATAAACGGCGATCTTCAGCAAATGCCGCTCGTGCCACGCCACCGTTTCTTCCTGAACCTTGGCTACGAGACTGTTAACGAGAAATGGCGCTTTGACTGGACCGGCCATTTCTTCGGCGAAAAAAGAATGCCCCATACGGAAAACAAACCCACTGAATACCAGCAAGACGAATACTCGCCGGCCTTCTTTACGATGCATGCGCAGGCCAGCTATAAATTCTCGGACAAACTGGAAATCTATGTAGGTGGAGAGAACTTAGGAAACTATACGCAGGACGATCCGGTAATCGCTCCGGGCGATCCGTTCGGCGAAAACTTCGACGCCTCCATGAACTGGGGGCCTGTAATCGGGACCATGATCTATACCGGCATCCGCTGGAACGTGCTCTAATCTGAGCGAATAAAAAAATTCGGACGGCAAAGCCCACCTTCGCCGTTTCGAAACCCCGGGGAACCTTGCCCATATGGTTCCCCGGTTTTTTATTTTATGGGGATTAAACGAAAGGAACCTGTTCGGTCTCCTAACGTTTTTTCCATTAAACGTTTACCTTATTTCCGTCTTCCTCCAGTGTCCAGCGGTATCTGTCCACTTCAAATTTCATCCCTTTGGTTCCGCTTTGGTAATGTGGCTTTTTATATAAAAATTCATAGGGAGTATAAATAGTGGGGCAATCTGGATTATCCTCTTTTAGCTTCGCAAAATCTTTCCAGTGTTGGTCGTATCTACGGATTGCCTCGGCAATGGCTTGCTTGTCATATATGCCAGTCTCGTCCCCTTCCATTCCTTTCAATAAAATGGTCCAGCCTTCGGCTATAATCCTATATTTGATCAAACCGTACACCGCCGACACCTTGAAGAATTTGTCATTGGCTTCGTTATCGGATTTAATCTTATTAGAAAGACTGACGATATTTTCCCAAATAGCCAAACACTCTCGCTTCTCGGCCAAAACCTTTTCGGTATTTCCTTCCTTATGGATTTTTTTCAATTCTTTCACTAAACGATTTCCGCCCATAAACTGATCGCGAAGCCACCATGGCGAAATGTTCTGGACAAGGCTGTTATGCCCACGGATCACGCCTTTCGGGCTGAGCAAACACATTTCTCTGAAGTTCTTACGACTGTCTTCGTCGTGTATCCCGATTTTGGTCATATATTCCCCAAAGATCTCTTCCTCACTGCGTGAGGTGTCATTTGCCCAAGCGCTCAGCACATAAGCGTTAAGTTCTGGCCAGATCTCGTTTTCGATATAAGGCCCAACCCATCCGCCACCGCGTGACCAAGTCCATACTCCCTTAAAAATTGGATTATTCAGTAAATCCTTAAGCGAAGAAGGCGAATAATCCGATTTTCCATATTCTTCAAACCCTTCAATTACTCCTTTCGCTATATAATTCGGGTGCGTTCCTTTTCCTTCATATTCGCGCTGGCATTGTATCTCTACAATCTGCTGGTGTTTTCCGATTCCGATCGTCTTATTGTATGGAGTACCACGGTGAAAATCACCATTTTGATGTTTTATCGAAAAAAAGAGTTTTTCATGAGGCTCCACTTTGTCGGTCACATCCAAATACTCTTCCGGACGACTGTGAAGATACCCCCACGTCCGGTAGACTAGCGTTTTGTCTCTCTTCTCGCAAAGCTCTTCCCTGAACATGTTTATAAGGCGGGTCTGTAGCACGTTTTTCTTTTTCCCTGGCTTCCAACTTCCCTTATATGGGCCATTTCCCGTGTGATAAGGAATATTAGTCAAGTAAGTTTCCCCCGTACGGACTACAAAACCGTCCAAGTCAGGAAAACGCTTAAAGATGGCGTTAATCATATAACGGTAAATCTCCCAAGTCTTTTCCTTATCGAAAGTCACTCTGCCCTGATCGTCGCAGATTTCATCTTTGTAAAGCTCCACTAGGGTCTTCGGAAAAACCAAGACATCTGGCTGGCATAAAAATTTGATTCCGGCTTTGTGCGCTTTTTTCAAACGTTGGTCAAAAGCGGTCGCTTTATCTTCCACCCATTTACGGCCCTCGCTTCCTTCCGGAAAGATCCGTTTATCGAAATCGTCCCAAGTAATCAGGGTCTGGACAAAAACATAATCGGTAAGAACCTGGCCATCATAACCAAACGAAGCCAGTTTTTCCGGATCCATAAACGAAGTGTTCGTCATTGCCTCACCCGGATTGTGCTGAACTTGGTCGATAATCAAGGGCAGTTTGTTGGGGTTCTCCGTTTCGCAAGCCAAAAACAACATGGCCACAAGGCCAAGCCATACGGCGTTAAGCTTTTTCATACTGAATAAATAAATGTGTGCGTAAAATTTAAAAAATAGGCGCAACAGGTCTCCGGCGAGAAAAGAGACGCTAAAATGGCGAGATAGACCTATTTACCGACTTGTGTACGAGTCAGTAGTGTTAATATAGTTGATTCATATATAAAATATGCGTTTCAGGAAATAAACTACATTCTCAAACACATTGAAAATATAATTCAGACATCATCCTCTAAATTATTCTGAGTAAAAGACAATCACACACCTAAGTTGCTTGCGCGCTGCGTTCTGGATCGGTGATTCCCAATTCCCGTTTACGCTCTTCTAATAGACTCTGAAGGTTTCCAACCCCAAACCCAGAAAAGGCTTTCCTCATCGCTTCCCAATTTGCTTTAAAGGCCTGAATTTCCTCCATCACTATTCCTTGAACGTTCGAAAAAGTTGTCAACTCGCCCAATAGTTCCGGGCGCTCGTACATCCGCAATAAGGCTTCCACTAATCCCGTCATCAGGATATTTACTTGGTGCGAGTCAAAATGCGCTTCGGGGAGTCTATGCTTACGCCGAATATCAGGCGCTTCAAAAAGTCGATGTCCTTGCCCTGATTCAAAAGACGATAATAGACTAGTATATAAAATTTCCATATTTCGGGCCGAATCCCCAAGCGCTGTCTTCACAGATGTGGCGCTACTACCAGAGTTTAGCAAAAGACCTCGCAACCTACCCAAGTCCGCCATCGGGTAATCCGGTCTTGGTAGATTGAGTGCCAGTTTGCTGAAAAAATCCATCCCACCCAATGACAGTCCTTGGTCAATCCCCGTAACGGTATCTGTGTCCTTATCATACAAAATATTGTCTGCGCTCAGCACTTTTCCCATTCGGTCGAAATTCCCTAACAATAAATCATAAGCGACCAATTCACCTACGGCGGCCAGATGATTTGGAGACCTCATAAATGTACCGTAATCCTCATCGCTCAACGATGAGAGAGTTTCACCAGGCCCGACTTCCATCATTATCATACGCTTCTGTTCCTCCTCAATTCGGTGGGGAGTCAAAAGGAATTTCAGGTTCCCGCTTATAGAACGATGTTGTTTATGCTCAACCATCCACTCCAATTCGTCCCGTTTAATCATTCTGGCTTTCGGAGCCCGTACACGATGCCCCATGTAGTGAATGAAATTTGAGGCGAATACTTCATTTTTTCCTCGGGGTAGCCAACATCGGTCATTATGCCATTTCACGACATGAGTCGGATCGCCTTCATGTGGCCACATAAAAAGAACCGTTCCTTGCTGACCGCCGGGCAAAAGCTGCCGTTCCGTCTTAAAGTCCTGATAACGAACACCCAAATTCTCATCAAATGACTCTTTAACGGATCTTCCCCCCATTCCAGCCCGTACTATAGGCCCGTGTCCAGAGGGAATGGAAGTTGCTCCTCCGCCTCTTCGCTCCTCTACGGTCTGTTTCAGAGAGGTCCCCTTGGGTAAAGTAATATCATCGAATTCGTCAAAATAATCGTCGGCGGTTTTTCCTTTGGAGTCTACACGGGGCGGATTACTCGGCGGGTCGAACGGCCGTCTAACCACTTCTGTCCTTGTCGGCTCGATTTTTATTAACAAATCTCCGGACACCTTATAGCCTGAAGGGACTGTCCCCGACTCTTTCCAAGATTTTAGCGCTTCCGCATATTCCGTATCTATTGGAGCATGGCTAAACTTAGGCTTCGAGCTCCTAAACCAGCTGAACATCGCTTGGGCGGTCTGGGCCTGACTTCCCGTAACTCTCCGGTGCTTTTGCCGAGACTTATTGGCCCACATACTTTCCTATTTCTCCAAAGCGATATTCCACTCAAAAGAAACGTCCTATAATTCTTCTTGTTCGTGCGATTCTGATTTAGAAAAACAGCTTCTAAACTTCTATATTATAACTCAAAAACAGTATTCTGACGGAAAAGAATTATTATTGTCTTCAATAGAAATTTCATTTCGTGGCCATAAGTAAATACTGATGTCGAGACTATTATTAACCTTCTTGATGACTGGGTTATTTTTTACAAACCCGGCAAAAGCGCAAAAAATTGACAATATAAAAGTCAATAAACACATCGAGCTAATACATTTGCGCGATTCAGTATTTACGCACGTATCATGGCATAAAACCGAGAGTTTCGGCTTTTTCCCGGCAAACGGATTACTTGTGGTAAGGAACGGAAGAGGATTATTAATCGACACGCCGATGGATATTCAAAAGACAAAAGAATTGGTCGAATATGTCGAAAACAAGATGGGGATAAAAGTCGAAAAGTTTATAGCGGGCCATTATCACGACGATTGCATCGGAGGGTTGGAGTATTTGCAACAAAAAGAAATCCCGTCGATCGCCAACCGAATGACGGTGGCCAAATGTAAAGAGGAAGGCTTTCCGGTTCCCGACCAGTCATTTACAAAGAAAATGGCCTTCGACTTTTACGGAACGCCTATCGAATGTCGCTATCTCGGCGGTGGACATACGGCTGACAACATCGTGGTTTATATCCCGAATTCAAAAGTGCTGTTCGGCGGATGCCTGATAAAATCGGCTCAAGCAAAAGGCATAGGGAATACCGCCGACGCTGTGTTGGGCAAATGGGGATCAACGGTAAAGCGTGTACAAAAACGCTATTCTAAGGCGGAAATAATCGTGCCCGGACACGGAAAGCACGGAGGACATGACACGTTTACAAATACGATCCGGCTTATTGAGGCAAACCAGCCAAAATAAGAATGCCTTTCCAAAAACCGGAAAAGCTATAAACAATGCGATTATCGCTTTCCCAGTTTTTGCCAAGACTCTATTTATTCGCCCGCTAGAGCTTGAGGCCAACTGTTTTTTATCTTGTACATATTTTGCATATGGGGCAACAGCAATAATAATTCCCAGCGTACGGTAAGTGAATATTGCCCTGTTTCAATAATTGGATAAAGCATCAATGCCAGATAAGCGACTAAGCTTATCCAAGCCTCGACAAAAGCTATCGTAACGGCCCAACTTTTTTCAGTCCAAAGACTAAGAGCAACCACACTCTTGAACATAAAAATCCAAATAAAGAAAATATCCGTAAACGCATTGGGGTTATAATTATCAAAAGCCTGAATTCCGAAATCCACACCAAGCAATCTTAGCAGGTATAGTACGAGGATTGTTGGTCCTAAAACCAAAAATATCCAGCAGAACATAACAGTCCACCAAGGCAGAAGGGACCGCCTCCGATCAATATTTGTTAATTCTAGATTTGAGTCAATTATATTCATGAAATGAAGATTAAAAAGATGTATAAATTCAAAAACGAATATAATAAAACTATTAAAGTCAATTTGTATTTATAATATATTGCAAAATAAATAAGCTAATCAATTAGAGAAAAACAGCCCTACTCACAAGGATTTATCACTTCCTTTATCCGTTTTGGATTTCCAATTTCCTACAGAAAAATTTCTCCGTCACGATAAAAGTCCTAGATTTGCCTTGAAGCTTTAGGGGTGTTCCGCCGATTTTTGGCCGGAACTGAGATGATACCCTTTGAACCTGAAACAGTTCGAACTGTCGGAGGGAAAAGTTTGTGGCGAGCCGAATCATACTGGACTAATCAGTTACGGAATATCTTTTACAATTCTGTTTTTTCCAGTCCAACCATCGTATGACTCGTTATATCATATCCCTTCTCATCTCTCCTATCTAAGGTTTCTTCGACAACATATTCTGGCATAGCCTGCGCTTTGTTCCGATACTTTGTGCGTAGTCTTTATCGCCGGAAAAAATCAGAAAAAGCCATGCGTATTCACGTAAACAACAAGGCCAGGGAAGTCAAAGACGAAAAAAACGTACACGATCTGTTGGAAGAGCTTGAAGTGCCAAAACAAGGGACGGCCGTGGCCATCAACAACCGAGTGGTGCCCAAAGACGCTTGGCTGTCCACACTTTTGGCCGAAGACGACAAAGTCACGCTAATCCGCGCCACGCAAGGCGGATAAGCAAGTCCCTATTTTACCCGAAAAAACAAGAAACTATAGAGAGTCGATATGAGGAAAGACAAAATACCATCGCAAGAAGCCATTACGCGCAAGCCGTTTCCCGCTTCCAAGAAAGTTTACGTAGAGGGAAAACTTCACGACATCAAAGTGGGCATGCGCGAAATCGAGCTTGAAGACACCACTATTCACTTAGCCAACGGCGAAAAGAAACACGAAAAAAACGCTCCCGTAACCGTATACGACGCCAGCGGGCCGTACTCGGATCCTAACATTGAGATCGATGTGCATAAAGGCCTTGACCGCCTGCGAGAAGATTGGATCACCGCCCGTGGCGATGTGGAGCAACTTTCCTCCATCACCTCAGACTACGGCAAGGAGCGCGAAAGCGACAGCAAACTCGACGAGTTGCGCTTCGAATATCGCCACAAACCTTACCGCGCCAAAAAGGGGCAGAACGTGTCGCAGATGCACTACGCCAAGCAGGGAATCATTACCCCGGAAATGGAGTACGTGGCCATCCGCGAAAACCAGCGACTGGACGAAATCAAGGACTTGGGCCCTCAGCATCCGGGACAAAACTTCGGGGCATTGACGCCGAAAGGTCCTGTAACTCCGGAATTTGTCCGTGACGAGATCGCCGCCGGACGCGCCATTATTCCGGCCAACATCAACCACCCTGAAACCGAACCGATGATTATCGGCAGAAATTTCTTGGTGAAGGTAAACGCCAATATCGGTAACTCGGCCACGACGTCGAGCATCGAGGAAGAGGTGGAAAAAGCCGTTTGGGCCACTCGCTGGGGCGCCGACACTATCATGGACCTTTCGACGGGGAAAAATATTCACGAAACCCGCGAGTGGGTTATCCGCAACTCGCCGGTACCGGTAGGTACGGTGCCGATTTACCAAGCGCTGGAAAAAGTGAACGGAAAAGCCGAGGACCTTACTTGGGAACTCTTCCGCGACACTCTGATAGAGCAGGCCGAGCAAGGTGTCGATTACTTCACCATCCACGCCGGCGTACGCCTCAAGTACGTTCCTTTGACCGCCCGCCGTATCACCGGTATCGTTTCGCGTGGCGGTTCTATTATGGCCAAATGGTGCTTGGCACATCATAAAGAAAGTTTCCTGTACACGCATTTCGAAGAGATTTGCGAAATCATGAAAGCTTATGACGTAGCCTTCTCATTGGGCGACGGCCTGCGTCCCGGCTGTCTGGCCGACGCCAACGACGCCGCGCAGTTCGGCGAATTGGAAACTTTGGGCGAGCTGACCAAGATCGCTTGGAAACACGATGTTCAGACCATGATCGAAGGCCCGGGACACGTTCCGATGCATATGATCAAAGAGAACATGGACAAGCAGTTGCGCGACTGTTTCGAGGCTCCGTTCTACACGCTCGGACCTTTGACAACTGATATCGCTCCGGGTTACGACCATATCACCTCGGCCATCGGCGCCGCGCAAATCGGTTGGTACGGAACGGCCATGCTCTGCTACGTTACTCCGAAAGAACACCTCGGGTTGCCAAACAAGGAAGACGTTCGCGAAGGCGTAGTGACCTACAAACTCGCCGCCCACGCCGCCGACTTGGCCAAAGGGCAGTTCGGTGCGCAATACCGCGACAACGCCCTGAGCAAAGCCCGCTTCGAGTTCCGTTGGAGAGACCAATTCAACCTCTCTCTCGACCCAGAGCGCGCCATCGAATACCACGACGAAACTCTCCCTGCCGAAGGCGCCAAAGTGGCCCACTTCTGCTCGATGTGCGGCCCGAACTTCTGCTCGATGAAAATCACGCAAGACGTCCGCGACTACGCCGAGAAAAACGGAATGGTGGAAGACGAAGCCCTCAAAAAAGGCCTCGAAGAAAAATCGAAAGAATTCCGCGAAAAGGGATCGGAGATTTATCAATAAAATACTCCGGTATGAGGTATCAGGTCTCTAAGTATTAAGTACTAGACTCAAAAATACTTTAGGTACTAGGTGTTGATTTTTCATCACCCAGTACCTAAGACCTGATACCAAATACCTCATACCAATAATTATGATTTCAAAATTACACTATATCACCCAAGACCTCGCCCATAAAACCCATGCTGAGCAGACAGAGGCCGCTTGTGCGGGAGGTGTGGATTGGGTACAGCTTCGGGTAAAAAACCAGACGGACGAGCGGGTTTTGGAAATCGCTTTGGAGGTAAAAAGAATTTGTGACGCTCACGGCGCTACGCTGATTATTAACGACCGCGTTCGTGTGGCCAAAGAAGTCGGCGCCCACGGCGTACACCTCGGCAAAACGGATATGCCCTCAAAAGAAGCGCGCCGGGTCCTCGGCGCCGGCTTTATAATCGGCGGCACCGCCAACACGTTGGACGATATCCGGGCATTGGAACAAGCCGGGGTGGATTATATCGGCCTCGGCCCGTTCCGCTTTACCGAGACGAAGAAAAACCTGAGTCCCGTGCTGGGTCTTGAAGGCTACCGCAATATCCTTGGCGGCGGCGTAAGCGTACCCGTGGTGGCTATAGGCGGCATCAAGCATGGTGATATCACCGCCGTGATGGAGGCCGGACCGCATGGCGTAGCGCTCAGCTCGCTGATCAATTTGGCCGAAAACCCCTCCGCTTCAGCCAAAAAGGTTCTGGATATTTTGGCGGGAAAGACCGCTTAGCGTCCAACCCGTGTGAACGAAAAACCAAACGAACGAAAATGCTCAAGATAGGCGATAAAGAATTTAAGTCCAGGCTGTTTACCGGCACGGGAAAATTCAGCGACAACGCCACCATGAAGGCCGCGCTGGAAGCTTCCGAAAGCGAGCTTGTAACCGTGGCCCTAAAACGAGTGGACACCGATAACGAGGACGACGACATCCTGCGTCACCTCGGCCACGAGCGGATCAATCTGTTGCCCAACACCTCCGGAGTACGCGACGCAAAAGAGGCGGTATTCGTCGCCCAACTGGCCCGCGAAGCGCTTGGCACCAACTGGGTGAAGCTCGAAATCCACCCCGATCCGAAGTACTTGATGCCCGATCCTATCGAAACGCTCAAGGCTACGGAAGAATTGGCAAAACTCGGGTTTATCGTGCTTCCTTACATCCACGCCGACCCCGTTTTGTGCAAACGGTTGGAAGACGCCGGGACTTCGGCCGTAATGCCATTGGGCGCGCCCATCGGAAGTAACCGCGGCTTGCGAACGCAAGACTTTCTGGAAATCATCGTAGAGCAAAGCAATGTGCCCGTAGTGGTAGACGCCGGCATCGGCGCGCCATCCGACGCAGCCAAAGCCATGGAGCTCGGCGCCGACGCCGTTTTGGTAAACACGGCCATAGCCGTATCTCCAAATCCGGTAGAAATGGGCGTTGCCTTCAAAATGGCCGTAGAGGCCGGTCGCATGGCTTACGAAGCCAAGCTGGCCCAAGCCAAAAACTTCGCCGAAGCCAGCAGCCCGCTGACCGGTTTTTTGGATGAATTGTGATGATCGTATTTGGTATCAGGTCTTAGGTATTAAGTACGATAAAATTCAGCCTCGAAATACTGGATTTATACCTCATAATGATTTTTACCTAAGACCTAATACCTGATACCTAATACCATTATTTGATGACTTTCTACGAAAAATTCAAAGAATACGATTGGGAACGGATAAAGTCTGACATCTATTCCAAAACCGCCAGGGATGTTGAGCACGCTTTGTCGAAGGACAAACGGGATCTTGAGGACTTCAAGGCTTTGGTCTCGCCGGCGGCGATGCCCTATTTGGAACAAATGGCCCAACTCAGCCATCGTCTTACCCAAAAACGTTTCGGCAAAACGATTCAGATGTACGTTCCGATGTACCTCTCGAACGAATGCCAAAACATCTGCACGTATTGCGGTTTTAGCCTCGACAACAAGATTCCGCGTATCACTCTCCGCCCGGAGCAGATAGAGCGCGAGATGAAGGTAATCAAGAAAATGGGCTACGAACACCTTTTATTGGTTACCGGCGAAGCGAACCAAACGGTGGGCGTTCCCTATTTCGAAAAAGTACTGGATCAGGTCCGGGAAGAATTCTCCCACATCTCCATGGAAGTCCAGCCGATGGACCAAACCGATTATGAAAAGCTTATTGATAAAGGGCTAAATACGGTTTTGGTTTATCAGGAAACCTACCACCAGGAAGATTATAAAAAGCATCACCCGAAAGGTAAAAAATCTAATTTCCAATATAGAATTGACACTCCCGACCGATTGGGCAAAGCCGGAATACATAAAATAGGCTTGGGTGTTTTGATCGGTCTGGAAGACTGGCGTACGGACTGTTTCCACGTGGCTGCGCATTTGGATTATCTGGAAAAAACGTATTGGAAGACGAAATACTCGATTTCCTTTCCTCGCCTGCGCCCTTTCAGTGGCGGAATGGAACCAAAAGTGGTAATGGACGACCGAGAATTGGTCCAGCTAATATGCGCGTACCGCATTTTCAACGAGGAAGTGGAGATATCGCTCTCAACCCGGGAACGCGAAACCTTCCGTGATAATGTTATCAAACTGGGTGTCACCAGCCTTAGTGCGGGTTCGAAAACCAACCCGGGCGGTTATAGCGAAGAAAAAGACTCTTTGGAGCAATTCGAAATATCCGACGAACGAAGCGCCCAAGATATCGCCTCCATGATCCAAAGGCAAGGTTATGAACCTGTCTGGAAAGATTGGGATATGGCGTTGAGCTAAGCACCAAAAATACGGGGAAATCCAGAGGAAAAGCTTTCCCCGTATTTCAATTTGTTTTTTCAGAATAAGAATGTATCAATATAGATAATTCATTTTTTATAACTAACTTTTTAATCTATCAGTAATTGTTCACCTAATTTTTACTAATGAGAATGCTTTTTAAATTTATATTCTTCGTTTTCATCACGGCTATCCCCTATACGGGAATTTTTGCCCAGACAGAATCCGCCCAAGAACTACTCCAAGACGCCATAAGAGCTATGGATGGCGGAGAAACGGAATACTCTAGAGAACTACTGGACAAAGCCGAAAAACTGGACCCCGGAAAAATCATTTATCCTTATGAAAGGGCTTTTTCTTTTTATAAGGAAAAGAATTATCGAGAGGCGCAGAAGATTCTCAAAAAAATCCATAAGCGTCCAGAAGCTTCCGATATTATGTATCAGCTCTTGGGTAATACATACGATATGATCGGAAACCCAAAAAAGGCGATAAAGACCTATGAAAAAGGTCTGGAAAGGTTTCCTAATTCCGGACCATTACATCTGGAAAGAGGTGTAATGGAAATAAAGGCAAAGAACTATCACGGCGCTCTTTCGATATTCAAAAAAGGAATCGGTGTCGCACCGAATTACTCTTCTTGCTATTATTGGGCTTCAAAAATATACCTGTCATCCTCGAAAAAAGTATGGGGAATGATCTATGCCGAGACTTTTATAAACTTGGAACGGAACAGCCAACGCACTAGGGAAATCAGCAAGCTCCTTTTTAACGGATATAAGGATAACATCAAACTTAAGGGAGATTCCCTAAGTGTTCATTTCAGCGATAATACGATAAACCTGAATATACAAGGTGAGTTGGATCCTAAGAAATTATTGAAACAACTCTTCGAAACCGGTACCTACGAAATAACTATGGCGAAAGCCTTGATTGGAGAAAAAGCAATAAGCCTGGAATCCCTAGACAGGATTCGAAACCGGTTTATCGATTTTTATTTTGAGGATTCTACAGATGGAGTGTTATCAATTCCTATTTTCGACTACCGAATGAAGATAAAGCAAAATGGATTTTCCAAGGCTTATAACTATTGGCTTTTATCAGAAGGTGATACAGACGAATTCCATGCCTGGAAACAACTGAATCAGAAAAAATGGAAAGCGTTTGTTGAGTGGTTCACTAAAAATCAACTCCGCGCCGAAAAGAAAAAAGAAGAGGCCTAACGCCCCTGTTTTATATCTTGGAAATACGAAGGAAGACTATTTTTTATAATAAAACACTACACCGTCTTCCTCATCTATCTCTAGTTTTCCTTCCATATACTCTGCTTTCAGCTTTTCCTCAGCCTCGGCTACTTCGGTACGGGTTTTTTTTGCCAGCGTCTCCGCTGTCAGCTTGTTGCCGGAAATACGTAAAAGTGTTTTCACCTGTGCGTCAGTTATTCCGGAAGAAGGTTCCAAACCTTTATCTTTTTTATTTTTCAAATACAGATAATAGGCTATTCCGCCCAAAGTCACTAATAATAAAAACTTAAGCATATGGCTATGTATAAACGTTTAAAAAACAGACTAACCGTTCCCTATTCTTCCTTTATGAAAAATCATAAAGCACTTTTCCATCAGCGTTTACAGTCTCTTGTACTATTCCTTTTTCCACAAACTTCCGCAAGAGGGTTTCCACCTCTTCCATCCCCAACCCCGTCTTTATGATGATCTCTTTAATCGTCAAAATCTTTTTATATTCACTAAGCTCCAAGATCTTTTGCTCAGGGCTCTTCTTTCGCAACACTTCAGGTATTGATTTTTTAGGCGTATACGAAGGTCTTTTTACTTCCTTCTCCGTAATTCCTGTGTGGCCATACCTCCTATTCTGTTTATCCTTTTGATATAGATAATAGATTACACCACCTAAAACCAAATACAATAAAAATTTAAGCATATACTAGCGTATAAACGTTTGAAAAAACTTGAGTAGCGATTCCTTTTTCAATTACGAAAAGTCGTAAAGGACTTTTCCGTTCGCATCAACAGTTTCTTGGGCTATCCCTTTGTCTACGAATTTTCGTAAAACAATTTCCGCTTCCTCAAGTCCCATTCCCGTTTTTACGATAACGTCTTTCATCGTCAAAATTTCCTTATGATTGCTGAGTGTCAGGATCGCTTGCTCCGGGTTCTTTTTCGATAACGATTCAAATCGCGGAGTTTCCTCCTTATGGTATGTCTTGAGTGGTTCCCTCTTAATATCTTTGTCTGATAGGTTATGAAGCATTTTCAGATATTCCAAATTCACGGAATCTACCTGATTACTAAGGGCAAATAAATCAATGACCCATCCTATGACAAAAAAACCACCTGTGAAAAAATAAAGTACGCCCCAGACGGGTTTCCCAATATAGAATTTATGAGCACCCAAAAAACCGAAGAAAAACCACAAAACGTAAGCTACTGTCTTTGACTTCATATCTCCTTCCTACTTTTACAGTTCAACTACCGCTATTCCCTCACTCACATTTTTTCCTTATACCTCTATTCCCAAGTCTATATGTCCCCTCCTCCTTCCGGTAGCGCCATATTTAATGGCTGAATTTATATTATCTAAAACTAAAGTATGAAAAAACTGTACGGATTTCAGCTATTTAATTCCGAATTTTTTATTCGGAAAAATACAGACACATACGGTACATTTAGACTTGCCAGAGGCATTTTCTTTCTACACTTAGAACCTCTCCTTTTACCGTTTTTTTGCTTTTAGCCGAGAGTGATACATATTTCTATATGAAATTATATCGAATCACTCCTCGGATCCTCAAATAAATTGTGGTCACCTAGAGAACCTCGTAGGCTCTTTCTAAAACTACTTAAATAACTACACAGGAGAACCGAACGAATTCATCATAAGGAAACAAAACCAACCAATTATTCGATACAAAAAGATGGGCTTTGAAGTGATAGAAAATAGTATAATCTCACTATTTAAAAACGTTAAAAAATTATATTAGCCAATACTAAAAGATATTCCCGATAAGCAGGACATAAATACGAAACGATTAGGTCGGTTCATTCACAAAATATTGTTTTTTGTTTTTCAAAATCATTACATTTAGCCTAAATCGAGCATTGGAGCCCCTTACTAAGTGTCTAACAATGATTGGCAAAATGCCTATTTTGTGTTAAAGATACCAAAAGGTGGTTCCCGTAACTTTTTTCGCAAAATATACTGCGCCGACAAACGATGCACTTGGTTATGATAAGTCGTCTCTTTTTTCGGCAAATATAAAAACTACGGTTGCGAACGGAACATTACGGAGGAGCATGAACCACAGTCAATTCAAATCTTTTTTTGAGGAAAACTATTCTCCTCTCTGTCTGTATGCTTACCGTATAGTCAATGACGACGGCCTAGCCAAAGATATTGTTCAAGACTCGTTTCTGAAGATATGGGAAAAAATCGAAGGATCGGATATAGAAAATCCGAAAGGATACCTTTTCAGAATTGTCCGTAACAAAGCGCTGGATGAAACAGGTGCGCAACACACGACACTTGATGACAGCTTTATTGGACCTAGCGTCGATTCTTCCGAAAAAAGTCTGATAATAGACGAATGCTATGATATTCTCAAAGAACTTTTGTCCAGAGTTCCTTTTAAAAGCCGGGAGATATTCGAGATGAGCCGTTCGGCGGGAATATAATACCCCTGAATTTTCGGACCAGTGTCTTGGTTTAAAAATCACTAAATTATGAGCATGAAAACGAGAACGACACGTAGGAAATTCAGCGCCAAATTCAAGGCGGAAGTAGCGATCGAAGCACTGAAGGAAAGAGAAACCACCCAAGACCTCTGCAGACGATACGATCTTCACGCCACCCAGATTTCACAATGGAAGAACGAGTTTCTGCAACGCTCAGCAAGCGTTTTTGAAGGGCACAAGGAAAAAAAAGAGAACGAGAAAGCGGAGAAGGCGACAGACCAACTGTACAGTAAAATAGGGAAGCTGGAGATGGAAAACGACTTTTTAAAAAAAAGCTTAAAGAAGTTGGGGCGTCTATAGACTTACGTCTCTTTATCGACCCCAAGGGTAAGCTGAGTATTCGCCGTCAGTGCGACTGTCTGGAGCTTTACCGTTCGTCATACTACTACAGCCCAAAGGGGGAAAACGCTGAGAATCTGGAGTTGATGCGCCTTATGGACCGGCACATGATCGACGAACCCACGGCGGGAGTTTTGCGCATGAGATCAGCCTTGCGTGACCAAGGATTCAACCCTTCCTATGAAAGGGTTAGGCGCTTGATGCGCAAAGCGAATCTCTACCCTATTTACCCGAAAAAGAATCTGAGCAAGCCCGGAGAGGCAAAATACGTTTACCCGTATCTGCTTAAGGAAAAGAAAGTTGTCAGGAAAAACCAGGTCTGGTCGATAGACATCACTTATATAGCCATGGCTAGCGGTTTCATGTATATGACGGCGATTATCGACGTCTACAGCAGGTACATAGTGGGTTGGGGTTTGAGCAATACGCTTGAGGCCGCGGCGTCTTTAAAAGTGGTGCGTGAGGCCGTTGAGATTCACGGTAAACCGGAAATACTCAACAGTGACCAAGGTTCCCAGTTCACTTGCGGGGAATACGTGAACTATCTCAAGAAAGAGGGAATAAACATCAGTATGGACGCCAAAGGCCGAGCCTTGGACAACATTTACATCGAACGCTTTTGGAGAACGCTAAAAAGGGACCATATTTACCTGAATCCGGCCGACAACGGTTTAAAGTTGTATTTGGGGATAGAGAAATGGTTGCGACGCTACCACAACAGGGATCACCAAGGAATCGAGAACCTGAAGCCGGAAAATGTTTTTAGCGGAGCGTCAAAAGCGAAAGCCACCGCGTATGCCCATGCAAATATTGATAAGTCCAAGAAAAAACAGAATGTGAAAGGACTTATCAACATTCACACGGGCTCGACGGTAGCGACAACCCTTTAAAATTTACTTAAAAATCGACTTTACTGGTCCTAAGAATCGAGGGTACTATAGAACAGACTGTGAATGTGCTGGAGTCAATAAGAAAAAACTCAAAAAGCACATACTAATACCTAATAAAATTCTCATGCTTTTAAGTGTTTTTGTTAGTAAACAATCGCCCCTATTGTGTAAGTTTTTTTGCTCTAGATTTCCGAGTTAATATGATACCTCAACTCCCCTCTTTCTAGCCCATTCATAAACTAAAAGATGCTATCCCGACGGTGGGACAACATCTTTAATCACGTTATTTAGAATCATTTTTCAACTATACCTAATGTAGTCAAGTGATAGTACTAGAAGAAATTAGTTATTCTCCTTAGAAGCAGGAGCTCCATACACTTCCAACTCGCAAATAGACGTTGAATTCTTTCCCTTAGGTTCAGGCGCATCATTTACCCAACTCTCTAATATCTCAATAAAAAAATATCTGCCCGTTTTAAACTTTGTACAGTAAATTTTCTTTCCATCGGGCGTCCATGGTTTTCTCCATATAAACTCAGCAACTGCTTCTCCTTTATCATTTTTATCATCCGTCACATAGAACTTAATATGAGCCATATGTTGATGCCAAGTAACATTTCGGGGGTAATAAACAAATGACGTAATCTTGTTTCGATCAAACATATCAACCTCTATTGTATGAGGATAAGGCGCTATGTCGGGTTTCCATTCCACACTATGCCAAGTCCCCTTTCCTCCCGCATCAAAATCACCATCAAAAATATTTGATATATCAAAACTAGAATGTGTATACTGGCTCGGGATATATGGATTCCACCATTCAGTATTTAGTTTTTCGCTATCTACAGAAGCAGGTATTGAAACTTGCTCTCGGTCAACTTGATATCCCAAATCATTAAATAATGAAAAAATTCTTTTATCACCTCCGTCTTCAAAATCCTCTGTTGCCTTTGCCCAAAGCCATGCAACATCACTACCTGAAAATTCAAACCCATCAATGGTCGGCACTAAATCAAGCTTCAACTTCACGTAATCCCGCACGATATCCTCCCCAAATTTTGAGTAAAGCTCTTTAAGGGCCTTCAGGTATTTGCCTTGGCCCAACTTTTCAGGAAATGCGTCCAGCTCTTCCTTACTCATCGTCACTGGATCATACCTATCAAAGTCCGGATGGTTCTCGGCAAAATCGATCAATGGATCCACGGTTTCGGCCATAGCGTCCGGATAACCGAGGTCTTCGGCAATTAGGGCGCCTACGAAAATGCTGAAGGCGTCTTTGTCAAGACTTTCCCTCTTGGGCTTCAGCCATTCGGCCACGAGTACCTCGGCCGTACGGGCCACACTTTTGGTTTTTGTTTCCGGGTATCCGCCGTAGGCCAAGCCCAAAGTGATATCCTTTTCGCCGTTCCAGCCTTTGATTTCGCCCGGCAATACCGAAACGGTAAAATTACCTTCGGTAGGCTTGTCCACTTCGGCCCACTCCGACACTTTCTCTACTATTTCTTTGTACAACGGAGCGAATTCTTTCACCTCTTCGGCATAGTATCCATTGCTGAATATTCTGCTACCAGCCAACACAAAGCTTTCGCCCTGAACCAAATCCGGTTTGAAAAGCTCATCGGAAACAAATGCGGGCTTATGGTCAACCAACTTTAAGAGTAGGTCTTGGTAAAAGGCCACGTTTCCGGGCTGTTCTTTTCCGAAAATATCGATACCCGAAGCCAATACTACTCCGCCACCGAACTCACGGTAAGCGATCAAAGGAGCGCTACCCGACTTGGCTACAATTGTCCACTCTGACACATTGTCGAGCTGAAGCAAACTGCCCTTGTTGAATTTCGCTACTGTGCCGTGCCCTTCCCAATTTGCGCTTGGATTCTCCACGTTTCCACCCACAAAGCTGAAACCGTATCCTGACGTCAGGTTCGTTATCTCGTTTTGGGTCCCATCTCCTTCTCCCATAGCGAAAAAGGCTAGCCCGCCACCGGTTTTCAGGTATTCCTCCAAAGCTTTTTTATCTTCCACCGTATATGAGCGGGGGCTCTCGGTATTCAAAAACACATTCAAAGCGTTTACGCCATTGAAATTGATTTTTGATATTACAGGATGGGAAATCCCCGTGTATTGCTGCTTTGCGAAATCGATATACGTAGCGAAGTTCCCTTCGTCTTTCAAGCCTAAAAACGGTTTCCAATATTGGGAAAGATCATTGAGCACATAAATGGGCTTGGTCTCGAAAACTGGCTTTACGGGAGGGTCGTATTTCACTTCCTCCTTATCGCAGGCTGTCGCCAACATGGCAAAAGCCAACACAAATGCCTTGAGTATATTTCTTTTCATTTGTTTTTCTTTTTGGAGTGATAATTCAGAGCATGAGAGGGCAGAAACACTTTATCCGCTCCCCCTTGCTCCGAAAAGTTTAAACCACGACGGTTACAGCGGACAACAATCGTCTGAACTATATTTTCCAGAACACAGACGGCCGTCTTTTCCTACGTTATTCGAATACTGACAATTGATAAACTTGGCGCAGGCACCGTTGAAAAAGATGATGCCTCCTTTGCCTCCTTCATTGTCCTCAAAAACGCAATCCTTATAAATAGCCTCAGAACCTTGGCCAAAAAGGGCCCCACCTTCGTTAGAAGCCGTATTTCCCCTGAAAACACTGTTCTCTACATAAAGATTCGTGCCTTCGTGTACATTAATCGCACCTGCGTTTGCCGTGGCAATATTGTCCAAGAATTGACAGTTAATAATCTCAGAGTTGCCATGCTGAAATATAATGGCGGCACCCACTTTTCCCCAGTTATTCTTAAAAATGCAATTGCGGATACTAGGGCTTCCTCTACGACAATAAATCGCCCCGCCACCCCAATGTGATCCGTGCTGAAGCGTAAATCCGTCCAAAACTGACGCTTGGGACTTGGAACTGTACTTATGCTCAAACAATTGTTTGTCATTTACTAACCCTGTCGCTCCCCCGTCTATAATCGTCAGGTTGGCTTCCCAATCCCTCTGCTCAAGGCTAGTCTCAGTACCCGAAAAGCCTCCGTAAATGTCCACCTCGTTTTTTAACGGGATTTTCACCTCCTCATACGTACCGGCCATTACCCAAAGTTCGGCGCCCTCCGGCGATTCTTCCGCGGCGGTCTTGATGGACGTAAAAGCGTGCTCCCAAGTACTTCCGTTGGCGTCGCCCGTAGCTTGGTTATTGACATAGACCATTTTGTTGGTCGTGAAGTCAACGGTGTCACTGTACCCAATACCAACCTCGTTTAGCGCCACCACGCAAAAGCGGTACTCGGTTCCGGGTTTCAGATGCAAAGCCTTTCCATGAATCGAAAAGTCCGGCTCCGTTTCCGTTTTGGCCGTCAGGGGATTGTTCAGCTCCTCTTTTTCTTTCTCCCAATATAGGAACGTCACTTCCGAATTATTGCTGTTTCCGGTGGTGTAACTTCCCTTGAGATAAACGGAAGAGAACGATAAGCTGTCGAATCCGCCGTTAGTGGCTTCGGGATCTTTCACCTCGGTGGAGATGAGCGTACGGAAAGTCAGCACGTCGCCTTCCACTTTGGTGTCGCCCTGAATGGCGAAGGCCACATAGGCGTACTGAGTGTAGGAATCCAACTCATCAAGACTTACGGTAAAGGTTTTGTCCTCCGCCAAGTCTACTTCTATCGTTTGTCTGGTACTGAGTTTTCCCTGTTCCCAATAGCTAAAGCCAACCTTGGAAATTTCCGATCCATTTTCGACCGTAACGACTTTTCCGCTGAGTTTTACGGCAGAAATACTGACATCAGACCAAGAACCGGTAAGGATTTCGGTCTCTACCCTTTCCTCGTATTCTTTCTTGTCGTCCTTGTCGCAAGCCATCACGAACAGAAAGCCGAGAAGCGACAGGCCTATTGCCAAGAACTTATTTCCGTTAATATTTTTCATTTTGTCGATCATTATCATATCCTACAAAATTCCATTAAAGGTTCACCCCCGGCATGTTTTGCTTCCAGTTGTTCTTGTTCATCAGCAAAGTGCGGATGCTCTCCTTTTCGGAACCAAACTTTTCGGCAATACGGTCGGCGAGAACCTCGGGTCTTCCGCTTCTGTTTGCGAAGCGCATCAGATCGTTCCAGCGACGGCCCTCAAAAGCCAACTCAAGCGCCCTCTCCTGAAGGATAACCTGTTCCATTATCGCCATTTCGTCGATAACTTGGTCCGGATCGTCCGCCACACCGGCGAATTCGCGCAGGTTAATCGCTTTCACTTCGACTCTGCCACGTATTCCGGCCGATTCGGATTCGCCGGAAAACTGGTCGTTTATAACGGCTAAAGCCTCCTCATGGTCACCCAACCTGTTGATCGCCTCAGCGTAGAACAAGTGGATGTCCGCCCCTCTGTAAATGCAGTGAATAGCGTCGTTTTCATATTCGGTTTTACTTTCCAAATATTTCCACACCACTAGCTCACCATCTCGGCGGACGTATGATGCTCCATAACCACGGAAAAGGTCACCTTTCGCATCCGAACGCATAGTTTGCAATTCCCATTTCTCCACCGATACTTCAGTGGGTTTTAGAAGGTACCGGTCCGGTTTGTCATTAGCGAAAAGCTTTAAGAAGTCGTTAACCTGTCGATTGTTTTTTTGGAAAGGAATAACGCTCAGGTGTTCCAATCCGCTGGCTCCGGAATTGATCTCGCCCCAAATGGCTTTCCAGTCTTCCTGCCCGCTATTTTCCGAAAGCTTAAGGCCAGTTCCCGAAGGACCACCCTCTCCGATCAGCTCCTTGAAAAGTTCCGCGGCACGGGCATAGTTTCCGGCCGTCAAATGAAGTTCGCCCAAAAAGGCCCTTCTGTCTATATGGATTTTGCTCCAAGGCGAATTTTCTCCACCAAGACTTTCCTTGGCCCATTCCGGAACATCCTGTTTCACGGCCTCTTCCATTTCGGTAATCAGCCAGTTGGTCATTCCTTCAAATCCGTAAACGTCTGGTTCATATTCAGGGAATTTTCCGTTCAAAACATCCGTAACGACCGGTACACGCTTATAAATCAGCGAAAGCTGGAAATAAACCCAAGAACGGAGAGTAATCATCTCGGCCTTGTAAGCGTCGCGGATTTCCTCGGTCATATCGGGATCCACCATCGCTTTGTCTACATTATGTAATACATCGTTGCAGTTTGCGATAATGTCGTAAAACGGCTTGGGATCGATGTACTTGTTTCCCTGCGAAATCTTGTGCGTATGGATTTCCAAGTGCTCAAGTTTTGCGTTTCGGGCGGGTTCCAGAAGGTCGGCCCGTAAATCGCCGAGCACCACCAAGGGCACAGCTATATCCTGCAGCCCGGCGTAGGCACCCAAAGCTCCGCGACGCAGTTCGCTCCGGGAGTTCCAGTGCTGATCGTTGTCGATCACGGCGTCTTGCTCAGGCTCGAAAAAATCGGAACAAGAGGCCAAAGCGAACAGGCCCATCGCTCCTATTATTGATCTGTATATAATTTTTCTAATCATGGCGAATGTTGTTTGGACACCGGAAGCGGTTCCGAAAAATCGCTCCGCAACATGCCGGCATCCGGTCAAATATTCCGCAACAAATCCAGTAAAAGCCCCCGGACGCGTTTCGTCCAGGGCTTTAAAATGAACCTATATGCCTAGTCTGATTCCCATCATCAAAGCCCTTGTCAGGGGCGTTCTTCCGTAGTCAATCCCTTGGGTCAAGGTATTTCTACCGTAGGCTACGTCTGGCGTATACCCAAGGTAGTCGGTGAATGTGAGCAGGTTTTGGCCCGTAGCGAAAACCCTCAGCGACCTGATCAGCTTCAGGCGATTGACATTTACGTCGTAGCTGACAGTAACGTCGCGGAGCCTCAGGTACGACCCGTCCTCGATCCAGCGGCCGGAAAACCTTCCGTTGCCCATCGGATCGCCGTATGTGGCGCGAGGCATGTCCGTCTCGTCGCCTTCTTGGCGCCAACGGCGGGTAACGGCCTCGCTCTGGTTGGCATAGCTCGACATGGATTCCTGACGCATACGCACATAGTTGAAGATATCGTGACCCACCATATAATCCCAGTTCATGCTCATGTTCAGGGATTTGTAACGGAACCTGAAATTCACTGCCCCGAAAAAGTCCGGCGTAGTGTTACCGATTACGGTACGATCGTCTTCGTCAATGATATTGTTTGGCGTTCCCATTTCCTCAAAGGCCATGTCGCCGGGCTTGAACGGACGTCCAAAACCGTCTTTCAAAGCCAAGGCCTCCGCCTGTTGCGAATCACGGATTACGCCAGCGGTCTTCCATCCGTAGAACGAACCGATCGGTTCGCCCACTTTCAACACGGATTCGCCACCTTCGAGGCTAACGACTTGCATATCGCTTCCCACTTCGCCAGAAGTGGCCGTGCTTGAGATTTCTGTGATCTTGTTGGCGTAAGTTCCCCAGTTGACTCCCATCTCAAAACCGAAATCCTTGCGACGGATAATGTCCATCTGCACGGTGAATTCCACACCCTTATTTTCGGCCGTAGCCGAATTATTGAGGTAGTAAACTCTTCCGTAATAGCTCGGCAAGGATTCCATCATCAGCATGTCGCTGATTTCCGTTTGGAAATAATCCACGCTGGCCCTGAACCGATTATCGTAAAGCGAAAGGTCCAGACCGAAGGCCAACTGCTCGCTGGTTTCCCAAGTGAGATCGGCATTCGGTACGGCTCCCCTAACCAACGTCCCGACATTCATATACGGACGCGACGAGTAGAAATACGTTCCGGAATAATTTCCGATATCGTCGTTGCCCGTGATGCTGTAGCTGGCCCGGAGTTTTAGGTCCGAAAGGTTTTTAATCCCTTTCAGGAAAGGCTCCGAAGACAAGCGCCAAGCGCCGGCAACGGACGGAAATATGCCGTAACGCTTGTTGGGGCTAAAGCGAGAGCTTCCGTCCAGCGCGGCGTTGACTGATAAGTAATATTTGTCCAAGTAAGCGTAATCCGCCGATCCGTAGAACGAAACCGTATTCCAACGCCCATCCAATGGCGTAACGGTACGGTTGCTACGGTCACCTGTTCCGATCACCTTGATTTCATCCGAAGGAGAATTGATATCGGTGGCTTTTTCCTCGTCAATCTCGTTAAGTCTCACCCTAGCCCCGATTCTGGCGAGAAGGCTATGTTTTCCCCTGAAAAGAGCGTTGTAGTCCAACGCTCCGTCGGTGTAGTACGACAGGAACCCGCGTGTGGCATCGGCCATGGCGTTGTCGGCTTCGCCATCGGCTTGGCGCACTACGCCTGTTGAAGGCACAAAGATCCTTTCCTTGATCTTCCGGACATCGAGGCCGGAAATAAATACGGCGCTAAGTCCTTTGCCCAAATCGTAACTGGCGTCGAAGCCGGCATTGATCCGGAAACTTTCGCTTTGGCCTTCCATATTGTCGATCAAAGCGTTAGGGTTACTTATTCCGAACGGCCCCACTTCATCGTAGAACGGCAACGGTACTCCATAATCGCTCATGCGGTAAGTGCCCATCATCGGCGATTTTGACAACGCAGCCAAAACTGGATTGGTTTCGTGGAAATAGCCTTCTTCCCGCAGGTGGTTCGTAGTTTTCGACAAACTTACCCTCGGGCGAACCAAAAGCTTATCCAAAAGCTTGAGGCTGGCGTTCATTCTGAAATCAAAAGTTTCCGAAGAGGTATTCTTGATTACACCGTCATTGTTCGAATGGCCCAACGAAAGCGTATAATTCGCCACTTCGTCACCGCCTTCGATGTCTACGGAATATTTCTGGAAAACTCCGTCTTGATAGATCTCGTCTTGCCAATCCGTGTCGTTCAGGTAACGGAACTTCTCGGATTTTTCGGCCTCGTTCAGAATAAACGGAAAGCGGTCGCGGATTTGGCTGTATGTCAAGCCTTGGCCCATCATCTGCTCCATCGCATATGACTTGAACTGGTCGGCATTCAATACAGGAAGACTTTTGGGTGCCATACTTACGCCCAACATGGTGTTTACGTTTACCGTAGTGGCCGTCTCACGAGAGTCTTTCGTGGTTACGAAAATCACTCCGTTCGCCCCCAAAGACCCGTAGACCGAAGTCATACCGCTTTTCACAACCGTAACCTGATCGATATCCCGCAGGTTGAGGTTCATCAAAGGGTTGAAAGTAAAACCGTTAATCGCCGAAAGGCTTCCCATATCGGTCTCGTAAATGGCTCCGTCCACCACAATCAGCGGTTCGGTACCACCGTTGATCGACGACGGCCCACGAAGGTTCATCATCGCTCCGGAACCGATCAGGCCCGCTTGCGTATTGGTTTTCAAGCCCGGCACGGCACCTCCGGCCAAAGCTTGGTCCAATGTCAGGTAGCCGTATTCTCTCAATCGGTCGCCTCCGACGGTGGTTCCCGAATGAACGAAATCGTGGCGACGGGTGACTCGCATTGGCGTAACCACAACAGGGTTATCCGAATAACCCACTTCGGAAAGCGAGACATCGATAACCGTTCTTCCGTGCAGGAATACGCTCTCGTCACGATAGCCGGCGTACGTGAAGCGCAAAGCCATCGCTTTGTCTACTTGCACGTCCAGCTCATAGTGTCCGTTAGCGTCAGTCAGGCTGGTCTCTCCGGCTATGTTTTCCATACCCACAACCACGCCTTCCATAGGCGCGCCGCCGCGGGCATCCCGGACCACGCCGCTGATTTTCACCGACGACTGCGCCCTGGCCTCGCGAGCCATAAAGAAGCACGCGAGCGTTAATATCGTTAGAAAAATATTTCTCATGCGAAATGATTAAAAAGGTCCATTATTCCTTCACAGGCAACAGTATGATCTCAACCAAGCCAAGCTCATATTCGCCCAAGGAATTCGGTTTGGTAACCTCAAATTTGATTTTCCTGTCGCCGAACGAATCGAACTCCACAAAGCCAAGACTCTCCACCTCACGGACAGGCTTGAACTCTCTGGCCAGCACCTTGTCGCCGATAGTTACCCTCGACTCCGTGCTACGCGTTGATATAGCCCTAACCCCTATCCTGTATTTCCCGGCGATTAACTTATCAAGCTGGATTGTCACCCAAAACGGTTTGTCCAGTTTGAAAGCCACCGCTGGAAGAGTCTGAAAATTGAAAAACTCTTTGAAATCCAGGAAAGCGGGATCATCGACGGGCACACTCTGGTCATGCAGATCTTCGACCGAAGCGTCTATCACTTTACCATTCGCTACCAAATCCGACATAAGCGTAACGGAAGCGGGCCAACGATACAAGTAGCCGTTGCTTTGCTTGGTGAAGTTCCCCGTACCTTCCGCAGGGCGAACTATCTTGCGACCGTTTACGGCCACCAACGTATCGGACAATTCCTCCGGCGTCAGTTCGCCCCGTATCAGCGTCGAAGTCATAATGGCGTTCAAGACCCTGTCTTTTCTCGTCTTGGTCGCTTTATCTTCGGGAACAAGCTCAAACTTATCGTCAAACAGTTTTTTCGTCTCGAAACCTTCCGGCAGATTTTCAGGCTCCCCATAGTAGCGTTTAACCACTTGGTTATAGGATTCGTCAATCGCCTCGTCAGAAAGCATCAGACAAGTGTATATGGAATCTTCGCGGGCAATTTCGCCTACGGTTTTCAGATAGATGAAATCGTCTATCCACACCGAATCGTAAACATTCTGCCCGAATTCGTTTACCCCTACTTTTACGCTGTTCTCCTCATCGAACAAAACGTCGTCCTCGCCGATAAATGATTGGAAGATATCGTAACCTTCCACCGGCACCCGGGCCTGTTCGAAAAGGTTGGTACGATAAGGCAACACGCCGTCGATATCGTAAACCACGCCGTTTTCGCATACCGACCCTTTGCCTCCGATGCTGTTGTCACCTTCCAGCAAAACCTTGGCGCCAGATTTCAGCACCCTGATGTTTTTCCCCGAAAGGGTCTTGTACAGCAACTGTTTTTCATCTTCGAGAAGATATTCGAACAATAAAGTGTTACCGATATGGTATTTCATCACTTTGCGCAACGAATCCACGGTAAGCTTCGACAATTCTCCCACAGTAGCCTGCGAAGGCACGAAAACCGTCACAGGATCGGCGCCCGAGAGCACGTCCTTGTAACCGGCCTTGTCTACCAAACCCACAAACTCACCGTATTTCGGATTGGCTTGGAGATGGCCGTATACAGTCGTGTTTTCCACCGTTGCGGAAGGCGACTCGTAGTGGTCCTCGTATGCGTCACAGCCTGCCAAGCCCAGCAAAAACGCGAAACACAGGCCGTATTTATATATAAAGCTGTCGCTCATGATTTTCTATTAAGTTCCAAAAACTACTCTGTAACCGGCGTAAACCTGATATCATCGATAAACGCCCGGCCCGGCCGTACGGACTCGATGCGGAATACGTGTGTAGAGTTCTCCTCAAACGTATAGGTTCCGAATTCGAGATATCCGCTGTCAGTCCTGCCATCGATGATTCTCGATGATCTTTGACCGTCGATTCCCACGTAGAAAGAGCCTACGTTGTCTTCGTTAACAGCCCTGAATTTTATCGCCACTTTGTGTTTACCTTTCGGTACCACATGCGTCACGAATTCGAACCATCCGCCATATGTCTGGAAGATGACTTGCGAACCGAGTGAACCGCCACCGGAAACGTAAATGTCCGTCAGGCCGAGAGCCGACCAACGCTCCACTTCGTCGACAGTGTATACTGCGCCGGTGCGGAATGTATGCCTGAATTCCGGCACGCGGAAGAAATCGGAATAGAACACGAAAGGCTCGGGCGTCTGTTCTTCCATCACATTGTCGAGCTCGAAGATTACGCCGTTAGCGGACTGAAGGTCGATGTTGACCTCGTCGATAAAGATGTTTTCAGTTATTCTTCCCCGCTCGTCGTATTTCGGGTTCAATAACAAACGGCTACCGCGATCGATACGCAACATCTCGCCGTTGAATGTCTGATAGGCGTTTTCCTGATAAGTTGTCAAGTCCGAAGTGAACCAGTCGTTTTTCAGAAAATGATACGCCACAAACTTATAAAGGCCGTTCGCCGGATCGGAAACATCTCCGCCAGCAGAGTACTTGGCCTTCAGGGCCTCGTAATCGGCGATTCCCGCCTCGGCAAATACTGCGTCAGGCTCGGCGAAGAGGCTGTATTTCAGTTTGGCTTCGGCCAAATGTTCCAACACTTTGGTTTCGCGCAACGCCTTAACGAAGATTCCGAAGTCGCCACGCCTTTCCAGTACGCCGTCGGCCTCATCAGAGATCGGGCGGATAACGCCGTCCACTACGTGTACCAAACCGTTGCTGCACTTTACGTCGCGCTTCACAATTTTTGCCGTTCCGGAAAGGGTTATATTTTCCAATCCACCTTCACCGAAGGCCACCGTGATGAACTTTCCGGCCAAAGTGGTATCGGCCATGGCGCCTTGACTCAGGGTTTGGGCCAAGTGTTCCGTGTTGGTGATATGTCCCTCAACCAAAAGGCGAAGAAGATCTTCCGGGATATCGTCAACAGTGGAATAGTCCCTGGTTTTCAGGTATTCGTTCACCGCATCGTCATCTGGCGCAAAGCAGGTAAAGCTACCGTACGCGCCCACAACGCTACCAATCTTGGAGCGGTCGAGCATTTTGAGAAAAAGCTCAAACGAATGCTCGCCATCCTGTTCCAGATACTGGGTAATGGTCAGGGTCTCGATGTCGGTCGGAAACTCGTCGTCGAGTTTAGTGTCGCAGGCCGTAGCGTACCACAGACCGAACAAAGACAAAACCCACGAATAGTGTCTAAGATATTTTTTCATAATGTCCGTGCGTTTTATCGTGCGTAATATGGATTTTGCTCCAGCTTGCTGTTGTTGCGGACTTCATCATAATGGATCGGCAAGTAATATCCCATAGGGTTGGATAGTAAGCTCTTCCATTTCGGCAATTCCTGCGGATCCACGTTTGCCGTTAGGATGTCGATAAGCATTTGCTTTCGCTCGAAATCGTTACGTTTGGCAAAGCGTAAAATATCGAACCACCGTTTTCCTTCACCGATAAACTCTCGGGTTCGCTCCTCAAGGATCAGGTCTTCGGCAATGTGCCTGTCATTCGGAAAGATTTTGGAAGGGAGATTCGCACGGTCCCGGATTTTATTATACTCGGCTTGGGCCGCGAAGAAATCACCTTTTTCCACCAAAGCTTCCGCTTTCATCAGTAAAATATCAGCGTAGCGGTAAAGAATGATGTTGGCGTCGTTATTACCGATTGTACGGAATCTGGAGCTATTGTCTTCCTCTAGGCCTATATATTTCCAAAGTGTCAAATTATCCTTCATAAAGGTCTTTCCTTCACCCCGGGCATCCGTCTTGTCGTACAACTCCAACGTCTCCTCCCGCAATACGTACGCGGAATTTCTACTCCCAATATTATTAAACATCCATGTGGATAATACATTAGATTGGCTTCGTGACGCATCGTATTGGATCTCAAAAATTCCTTCGTTGGTATTTCCCTTGGAAAAAATCTGAAACCACCTGTCACCAGGAAGCAACGCATGCGAAGACTGGTTGATCAGTTTGTCACACATCAACAAACAATCATCGTAGCGCCCTACCCACAAGTACAAGTCGGCAAGCAGAGCCTGCGCGGCCGCCTTCGTAGCCCGACCTTTATCGTATTCGATATTGGCGAAACTTTTTGGAGCATAACGTTCCGCCCACTCCATATCCTCGATTAATTTATCAAGAATAGTAGCGTCGTCGGTTTTCGGTAGGAAAAACTCGATATCATCCGTATCCGAAGGTTCCAATGGAAACGGAATGTCCTTGAAAGTCCGTACCAAATAGTAATAACAAAGCGAGCGAATGAAATATGCCTCCGAAAGATATGCGTTTAGCTCCTTCTCACTAAGCGAAAGGTCGTTGTCCCTCACTGTAGGCGCATATTTGATTACGTTATTGGCCAGGTGAATGATTTTGTAAAGGCCATTCCAATCACTATGGATATTCTCACTAGTGATCTGCAGACGCATAATCTTTTCCGCGTCTACCACAATGCTGCCCGTATTGTTACCACCAATTTCAAAAGACGGAGAACGAAGTATTTCACCCCAAAGAAGGAACCTGTCGCTAGGCTCACGCAACTCGACATAAGTACCGGCCAAGGCGCTTTCGATGTCGTCTTTGGATTTCCAAAAATCTTCCAAGACTACGGAGTTCTGGGGCTCCACGTTTATCCAATCCTGACAAGAAGAAATACTGAAAGCCAAGAACAGAACGATGATATTGGTATATCTTTTCATATTGTCCATGCTTAAAAGCTTGCGTTAAGATTGATGATAAAAGACCTGGACGGAGGCGTAAAACCTTTGTCGTAACCGATATCGAATACTCCGCCACCTAATGGCACCTCAGGGTCTTGTCCAGTGTAGTCGGTAAACGTGAAGAGGTTATTGGCGGTAGCCGTAATCTTCAGGTTGCTGAGACCGATTTTCTTGACAAATTTCTGGTCAAAACGATAAGCCAAGGAAAGTGACCGGAAACGCAAGTACGAGGTCTCCTCGACAAAGCGGTCAGAAGCCAAATAATTATAAGTGGCGTATCCTCCATGTACCGCGCGTGGAATATCAGTCACGTCGCCCGGACGTCTCCATCGGCGCAAAACGGCCGTACTCTGGTTATTGGAATTGTTCATTGTCTCCAATCCCATTCTCGCCGAGTTGACGGCGTCTTGTCCGCTACGGAACACAAACCGGGAATTCAGCGACCAGCCCTTATGCGTGAGTCGCAACCCGAAACCGCCGATGAAATCAGGATTACTCGACCCCAAGTATTTTACGTCGGCCTCATCTATTACGCCGTCGTTGTTCTGGTCTTTGTATTTGGCATCGCCAGCCTCAAACGCATAGCCCCAAGCGGTCCGCATGGTTAGGCCCTCGCCAGTCTCATAATCACGGATAGGCTCTCCGTTTTTGTCCAAAGCTATCAAGTCCTTTTTCGTGCTGTACACGCCAAGGGACTCATAACCGTAAAAACCGCCCAACGGATGTCCCTCGACAAGCCTGACACCGTAGCTGCCGTTTTCCCGAAGGTTTCCGCCCTGAAGAGGGAAAGACTCCGGCACTTTTTCCACACGGTTTATGTTTCTGGCGATATTGAAATCAAAGGTCAACTTGGTGTCCTTGGTTTGGTAAGGCACAAGGCTAAGTTCGAATTCCACGCCTTCGTTTGTCAACGTGGCCGCATTCTGGAACACGTTGCTATATCCAGTAGACCCGGGAACACCCAACTGTAACAATTGGTCAGCGGTTACGGAACGGTAGGCTCCGAATTCCATGTTTACCCTATTCTCAAACCCTGAAAATTCAAGTCCTACATCATAAGTCGTTTTCACACTCCACTTAAGGTTGTTGAGCTTGATATTCCTCGGCACAACACCTCCCATGTCCATGTACGTCCCACTGGGTCCGTAAATACTGTGAGGAGAAAACTTGTTGCGGTCCGGAGCTAAACCAACCGTACCCACGTTACCGCGAAGTTTCAGTTCGTCCACAAAACTCAAGTCTTCCATAAATGACTCGTTCGAGATTCTCCAGAAGAACGCAGCGTAAGGAAAGTATCCCCAACTGAAGCTGTCGCCGTAGCCGGAGTCGGCTCCCATACGGAATCCGCCACCTACGTTGTAAGTGTTTTTGTAGGTATAATCCGTACGGGCAACAAGGCCGAGCGTACGTCCCAAACCGTTGCTGGATTCCATTCCGCGGATATATCCAGCCGCACCAGGTTCGTTAAAATCACCTGAGGCCAGACTTGACGAACTGATTCCATATTTGTACGATCTGGAATCACTGGTTTGCCAAGATCCGTGGAAAAGCAGACTGTGGTTCTCTCCTAATTTTGGAGTGTAGAAAATATCTGTGAAAGTATTTACCCGGAAACCTTCAGCGTCCGTGCCCCGAGCCTCGTTTACCTCCGGACCATCCCAATCATATCTACTGGCTGATTCCGGCAGGAACGCCGATGATTTGGAATTGGTCAAAGAAATACTGACGGTGGATTTAAGCGAAAGTGTTTCGGTCAAATCATAGCGGATTCTTAAGTTGGAAACCAAGCGGTTTTTCAAGGCATTGGCTCCCGCCTCCCTAGCCATTGCCACCGGATTATAAGTTCCTTGGTAAGCGTTCAGGCGAGTGTCGGTAAAGTATTTCCCTGTCAGATTTCCTTCCTCATCATATTCATAGATACTGTGGTTAGGCATTTTGGCCTGCGCCACGGTACGATAATAAAGCGGTTTGTCTCCGTCATTATGATAAGGAGAATCGGTAGATTCACGGCTATAGGCGAACTCCGAACTGACTTGCAGTTTATCACTGATAAAATAGTCGAGGTTAACACGGGTGGTAATCCGGTCAAAGCCCGTCCCGATCACGGTGCCTTCCTGGCCACGGTAGTTAAACGAAGTACGGTAACGGATTTTCTCGCCACCGCCCTGCAAAGAAACGTTATGTTCTTGCGTTTGGCCTGTACGGGTAATCTCGTCCATCCAGTCAACGTCCTGAGCGTAATTGTAATAATGCTCAAAGTCACGGTCGTAGTTTAGTTCAGGCCTATCCGAAGAAGCGGGATTTCCGTTAGCGTTAAACAGAAGGTCTTTCTGCAGAGTCACATACTCTGATCCGCTCAAAAGCGGAATACGCTCAGGTTGCGTATCGATCCTGTAAGAAGCTGCGTAGGTCACATAAGGTTTCGAACGCTTGCCCCTTTTCGTTGTGATCTGTATTACGCCGTTGGCGGCTTTGGCTCCCCAAATAGCGGCCGAGGCGGCGTCTTTCAACACCTCGATGGTCTCGATATCGTTAACCGGAATCGACAGCAACTCCGAGAAGTTCTGCTGGTCAGCGGAATTAAAGTCGAAACTCTCGTCAATATCGGCCTCGAAAGGAATTCCGTCAAGCACGATAAGCGGCTCGCGGTTACCGTTAATCGTAGACGTACCCCGGATACGGATCTGCATACCCGCACCGGGATCACCGGAAGCGGCCACGATATCCACACTACTGATTCGTCCCTGCAGCATCTCGTCAACCGAAGGGGCGCCCATAGCGTCCATTTCGGCGATGTTGACACGGGCCATCGAAGTGTTTTTGTTCCTGAACTCGATAAATCCGTCGGAAGTGGATTCCCCCTGCACGACTACCGTCTGAAGCTCTTCCATAGCGCTGGACAAAGTAACCTGCAACTTGGATCGGCCGTTCACCTTCTCGCGTTTCTCCTTATAGCCCACATAAGTAAACCTTAGCGTGGAATTTGGAGAAGACAGCTTCATCATAAAGAAGCCGTTGATATCCGTTATTTGTCCATTGACAAAACGGTTGTCCTGGTCCACCTCGACGACGTTCACCCCTATCAGGGCCTCATCTCCGTCAGAGCCTTTTACGTGGCCGCTAACGATATGGCCACCCTCTTGGGCCAAAGCGAATCGTCCGAACGAGCAGAGCAGGAACACATATAGTAATAAGTGTTTTCTCATCTCAAAAAATTATTTGCTTGACAGAATCGAGTTAATCTGGTGGATGGTTCCGCCTTTGGCCAACACGTCGGTAACGTTACGTTGGCGATCTACGACGACTTTCCGTCCGCTACCGTCGGTGACGGTCAATTGGTCGCCTTCAAACGCGAAGATCATTTTGTTCTGGCCATCCTCTCCGGCGCTCATCGTATCGAACTCGCCGGTTTTTCCTCCGTCTGTAAAGATTTGTTCGCCTTCAATAAAGAAGTAGCGCAGGAAGTTTATCAATTCCTTTTCTTCCTCGGGAATCAAGCCCTTGTCTTTGGCCTCCTCTATGGCCTCGTTGGTAGGAATCAAAACGGTCACCTCTTTGCCGGAAATCAACCAGCTAGAGTTGTCATTGGCCAATTTAGCTTTCTTCATCAACTCCGCGAATTCGCTGTATTCGTCATTATCAAGCATATGCGAAGCCACATTCTTGGTAGGCGCTTTCAGGAATCCGGACAACTCGTAAAAAGTTCCGTTTTCACCGCCCGTATCTTTCGAAAGGATGTCGATTTCTTCGCCGTCCTCTTCGTTTCCACCTCCGTAAGCTTTGTTGTTGTTTACGCAGACATATCCGCCTTTCATTTCCAAAAAGGTCCGGCCAGACGCGTCAGCGAGGTTACCTTTGTCGGAAACGTGCATGGACAACAGATCTTCCACGTCATCCGGGTCAAAACGAACGTCTTTCTGCTTCTGGGAATCAAAAATCACGAAAGACTCCAGCAACTCGCTATACCTGATGTCGTTATCTTCGAAAACACCGTTTTTGAACCCAAAGAACGTGGCCTCCAACTTCAAGTTAGCCACCGCTCCTCTGGCGGAAGGCGCAATTACCATGGACTTAAGCAACCACGAATAATCGGGGTTGAACATAGTCACGCCGGCGGCGGAAGAATAGATCTCCGGAGCCAACACCCTGTTCATACCATAAATCACGGCATTGTTTGCGAACGTGCGCCACTGAACCTCTCCTTTGTCTACGATTCCTTCCTCAAAAAGTCCCGTAGCGAAAAACTTCAGCTCCGACGGACGAATCCATTTATTATGGTAAAGAGAGAAATGGTTTTTGACCATAAAGAACAGAATGTCCTCCGGCACTTCATCATAAGACGTGTAATACTCCCCGAACCTTCCCTGAAAATATTCTTCAAGAGCCTGATCCGTAGGCAAGAATACGTTGTAAACCCTGTTTCTACCTTTACCGTCAGAGCCAGTCCAGAGTGTCATTCTTGAACTTGCGAACTGCGCCAGACCAAAATTCCGGTGACGCTTTCTAAAGATCGAATCCTGCGGGCTTTCGCCATACTTTTCCGTGGCGTCGCCATCGAAATTGTATTCCGCAAAACGGTCCGTAAGCGTCTTGAAGAGCGTATAGCCATCTTTTTCCGCCATTATCTCGTCGGCATTCTTCAATACAGGCAATACTTTGTCCACAAAATGAACCGTTCCGTTTACGGCGGGAATATCCTGCTCCACGGCTTTGGCGCCATGGATATTAAAGCCGGTATATTTGGAATCGGGAAACAGGAAATCGTAATCGGCCGGTTCCAGAATTCCGCAGAGCCTGTGAATAGGAAAAACAGGTAAAAATCTTTCGGGCTCGTAAACCTTGTAGATCTTTCCTTCCGGATGATTATTGTCCTCAATAACAGGGTTTCGGTAAACCACTTCCTGCCTAATAACCTGATAACCGTTTGCGTTTACGGGATCTTCGCCCGTCACCTCGTCGGTCCACCTGTTACTGACACTTTGGCGATACATCTTCTGCCAAGTCAGGGAATTTCGGATGATATGCCCTTTGATAAGGGATTCCAAATCCTCCTTATCCAATTCTCCGATGTCGGAAACTCCGTATTCCGATTTGAGATACGGCAACAAAACGTCGTCGTTAGGAGCAAAAATGGTGAAGGAACTACTTTCCAGATTCCGGCGTTCTTCCAATAGGTCTACCCCTTTCAGGAATTGCCCGAACTTTCCTTCGTCTTCCAGCACGCCTATCACCGTTTGGTCAAGGCCTTCGGGAATGTCGTAGTGGCCCCGGCCAACGTCCTCGTCGCACGAAGCGAACAGGACCAAAGCCAGCATCAGCCAAAAACAGTAAAGATTTCTGATCATAAAAATATGATTTTGTATGGAACATAAAACAACTGTGCAACGCAAAAAAATCCTTATCCTTCCTTAAGGCCGGGCAAATTGTGGCGTAAACCCGGCAACACAATAGATAAAACAATTATAAAGGCGTCAGGGTATCTTTAAAGGCACCAAACCGAGTAACGGTAGGTATTTATTCGACAACCACAGCAACCACTTGCCGTTACGCGAAAAGGATTTTCCCCTAAAAATTATCGAGTGGTTAGAGTAAAGAGACAAGCCAACATCCGATAGTGACCAAACCAAACGATTCTGTTAAAATTAAAACAATTTAACGTTTTAGCTTGTCAATTTTATTGAAATCATTAGCGCCCCAAGCTATTGAAAAACACCGCCCTCACCCTCCTCTACCACGCACCATTTCGGGTATTATTACGGGCACCATCACATAAAAACTTATATTTCTGATTATAGCCTATATCGGAAAAAATGCGTTTGGAGTTCGTACGCAAGGATTTTGCTTCAATGTATCCTCAAATCCCTTTATCCTAAAAATACCTATCATTCATATTGCCAGTTTGAATACCATTCTCTTATATTAGCAATACAAACGGAGATATTCCGTCTACTTTTCTATCGCATCGTCAGTATTTACCATTTTCACCTCCTGGAAAATTATACTTTCCCGGGAACTACCTTTTATTGTCTCTTTTTATTAAAAAGAAATTCATCAGATGTCCCTGAGGTTACCGGGATATTAATGTAGACACGTGCCTTAGACCATGCGCCAATACATAAAAAATACTATGCCTACTGATAATTCATTAGAAAAGATACGGAAAAGGACAATGCGAACCGTTATGCTCACTTTCTTCGCCTGCCTTTATTTTTTCCCCTTATTTGCCCAAGACGATGGCAGAATCAACTCACCCGAGCACGAGTTAGCAAATAAGACTATCCTTATAAAACGAAAAGACAACAAACTACCGGTAGAACTAATACAAAACAATAAGCCAAGGGCCTATACATTCGAAAACGCCAAAGCGGGCTATCCGACTTTTATCGACTTATCCATAGAAGAGGATCCAAAGATATTGGATATATGGAGAAGAACGGGAAGGCAACCAACATATGTCATCCATAACGGAGAACGGGGGGCCCATCCTTCCCGGTACAGCCAAGCCGTTAACGGTTATTCCAGCCTTCTCGGAATATTGGTAGACAGTAACGGCAACCCGATGAAAGACGTCCAAATCAAGGAAATACCGGGATCATCTTATTCTTCATATTTCCGCATCCCTTCAAAGGATATCCCCAAGTCTTTGACCTTTATAAAAAAGGGGTATTCATTCGCCCCGAATACCTTCTTTCCAAAATACTTCTCAAAGCAAGAGTTTACGTTTATAGCCCACGCTCTCCCTTTAGGCCAAGAACTGATGGCCTCGATTGCTTCAACCGGGCGGTTCGATGCCAAAGCGGACCCCAAAGGCCCGAAATTAATTAGGCATAATATTGAACAGGAAAATGAAGCGCTGATTTTTAACGGCTTCGACAGCTTCGGTCAGTTTCAGAGAGACAAACGATTTTCTGAATTGGACGAGTTTACGATCTTTCTCAGCGTAAAACTCAGCCCCGGCGGGTCACATGTCCAAACGTTATTTAGCCAAGACAGTAGCTTCGCCTTAAAGATCCAGACCGGAAGACACCTTATGTTCACCTTGCCGGGTGTGAATGACTATAGGTCAATGGTAAGGCTCAAAAACCCTTGGAAATGGATCGATATCGCAATTACCAAAAGTAGGGATAATACGGTTTGTCTATACGCAAACGGAAAACAGGTAGAGAGATTCCGCATACCGCAACCCAAACCGTCAACAAAGCCCATGTTAGTCGGAAATTACCCTTGGCCCGAACCGTATAACGGGGAAATGAGAGATCTGATGATATGGAACCGGTCTATGGACGAAACCCAAATTCTTGAGCTTTTTTCTACCCCGCCAGTAACCGACACTTTCGATTTTAAAGTCTCCAAAAATATCTGGATCTCGATTGGGTCGGGTATATTATTATTCATATTCCTGATTTCTATCGTCTTTTATTATTTCAAAAAAAGAAAAGCCAATAGCTCAAAAGAGGCGGGAATAACAATACGAAAACAAGCCAAAAGGCAAGCGCAACCGACAGAGCCAATAACGAAAACCAACGAAACGACAATTTGCCTGTTCGGCCCATTTTCAATAATAAGTTCCAACAACGAAAAACTCAAAAACCGTTTTTCGCCCAAAATGCAGGAAGCGCTTTCATTTTTCCTGATTAACCACGCCTTCGGCAATCAAAAGATTAATCCGGAACAAATTTACTCCGCCCTTTGGGAAGACCTGGATTTGGCAAGCGCCAAAAACAACCGTAGCACTTTATTCTCAAAACTCCGTAAGGTTATGGCCGAATTGCGGATCGGTGAACTCAAACACGAGTCGGGCCACTGGCTCCTCACCCTCTCCGATGATGTTAACTGCGATCTCTACGGCGTCTCGGAAGTTTTTCTGAAAGGAGGTTCTACTTTTAGGAATTCATCCGAACACAAAGAAATCCTCCAGACTCTGTCAAAGGGCAAGCTTTGCGCGTTTCTCCAAAGCGGTTGGGTAGACAAATACCGCGACGAGCTCGACAACTTGGTAGCCTCGAAGCTAAACGACTTGCCCGAAACGGATGATCACTATTGGTATCGTCTCTTGGCCGACGCTCTGCAGACTTCTGACAAATTTTCGGAAGACGGCATGGCTTACCGCATTCGGTCGTATATCCTTCAGGGACAAATCCAGAAGGCCAAAGAGTATTTCAAAAGATACAAAAGCGAATACGACGCCGTATATAATACCGAGTACGAAAAACGCTTCGAAGATTTTGCGCTAAGTCCGACCGCCTAGGCCTACAAAGCGAAACAATATATACGCTCCGATATTATTAGTACAAAGCAAATAGCCAAGCGTAAAGGCCAGCACAAAATCACCCTGAATCATTGGGATTCAGCAATGTGCGACACTTTACGCTTTTCTTAAATAAACGTTCTCGCTAACCTGTCTTCATTGAAAAAGACTTGAGGGAACCTCTACAAACATCCGGAGCATGTTCTGCCACCAAAGTCATTCTAAAGCGTCTCGGAACTCCGCGGGCCATACCGGCAAGAGCCTGCTTCCGCCTAGCGGTCCGCCACCGATTCAGGCGCTTATGACTCCCGGTATGTTCAAAGCCTCTACGCCAGATACGGATCCGTCCACCCGATATACCGAGAATCCATTCGCCAAGGAAGTGGAAGAGCTCTTAGCCGAATACCGAGAAATTGACGGCGTTTCAAAAGCGGAAATTTACGGACGGTTCCGGGTTTTGCATCGCTTGGAGCACGCCGTATATAAGTGGAATTCCAAATGTTCCTTCTCCGAAGATGACGACCAAATACAAGCGCCTCCGCACGCCGGCGGGATGCTACGGCTTCTCCAAGACGTACAGAATGAGCACGACCGCCTTACCGAAATGCTGATTTCCATGGGAATGACTCCCTATATGCCTGACTGGGACAATATGTTGGAGGACAAACAGGAAAGTATGAAAACCCTGTGGCGGGATGTGATTGGAGACAAAAACCTGAAAGTTGAAGACGACACCGACACCGACCATACCCTAAAAGCCGTAGGCGTACCGAACTTCAGAACCAGAGTGCACGCCATGAACGCCCGACTGATGACAACGTCCTACGGTCGCGCGATTTTGGACGAAATCTGCCACTTCCACTCCGATCCGATAAAGGTTTCGGCCAGATACACCCGAGGCGAAAGGCCCGGCGTTACCATGTCACGGGCACCGATAACGGCAACCAGTACGGCGAAACTCATTCACCTTCCGTCCACCTGGACAGATATCGAATCCTCTGTATGCGACGATACATGGAAAACAACCGTCAGCGATCGTCTAAAAGAGACCGAGCAACGGATTAATATTTCGGAAGCGCATCTTCGCAGAAAAGCGGAACAAAAGATAAAGAAGCAAAAAGGCGCCGCGCTTCCAATGAAGGAAATAGCTCCAGACAGTACCACAACCGAAGAGGTGCCGGGCGACGACTTTTTAAGTTTGGATGTTGAGAAAGAGACCCTTGGTCCAGAGCGACTTCACCCTTCTTTTATACGGTACGCCGGCCACCTGATGTTTTTCTCCGAATTGGAACGAAAAGGCGGAAAATGGGGAGATGACGGCTATGATGTCAAGGATAAAACTTGGGGAGGAAATGAACTTTGGAAAAAAATTATCGAAGACCGGGAGTCGATTCTCAGGACTGAGCACCACTTGCCTACCCGCCAATTCGTTCACGTACAGCATAATCCGATTTGGTACCGCTCGGGAGTGGTCCGCTAACCCTGAAAGCGGGGGAAATCCGTCCAAATAGTCTTTTTAGCGCCTATAATTACAGCGTTAACCCTTTCAGTAACCGTCGGGAGGTTTCTTTGCCTCCGTCGTCCGGTACATTTTTGCGGGCACACACAGAACCTCTCCAACTGTTATCATTATGAGAAAACTACTTTTTTCAATAGGCTTATGCCTGTTATTCGCCAGCGTATCTTTCGCCCAAAAACTCCCTCTGCCTACCAAAGAGCAAGCCGAGTGGGCCGATTGCGAAATTGGTGCAATCATCCACTTTGATATCAACGTCTATGAGCCGTCTTACCAATGGCGCGGACAGTGGGACTACAATCCCGACCCAAAAATCTTCAACCCTACAAAACTGGACACCGATCAGTGGGTAAAATCCGTAAAGGATATGGGCGGAAAATACGCCGTTTTGGTAGCCAAACACTGTACGGGATTCTCGCTTTGGCCCACGGAAGCGCATGATTACAGTATCAAAAGTTCGCCTTGGAAAGGTGGTAAAGGAGATATAGTCGGCGATTTTATCAAATCCTGCAAAAAATACGGCGTAAAACCCGGACTCTACTACAGCGCCGCCGCCAACGGCTATATGAAAGTCGACAATCCGGGATTGGTGAATTCCCGCAACAAAAAAGAGCAGGAGGAATATAACCTGATGGTGGAGCAACAGCTCACGGAACTCTGGACAAAATACGGCGAGCTGTTCGAAATCTGGTTTGACGGTGGCGTGCTACCGGAAGAAAAAGGCGGGCCGCGCATCACCAGCCTTATGCACAAATATCAACCGCAAGCGGTTGTGTTCCAAGGCCCAAGCAAAACCCGCTCGCTCATTCGCTGGGTTGGCAATGAGCGCGGCGTGGCCCCTTACCCTTGCTGGAGTACCCGCCACACCACCACTTCTTCGGGAGGAGACAAAGAAATAGACAAACTGCACGGCAATCCCGACGCCCCGCTTTGGTGTCCCGGCGAGGCCGACTTCCCGATTCGCCACGGAGGCTGGCAAGGCGGTTGGTTTTATCATAAAGACAACACCAAATACCTGATGAGCCTCGACGAACTGGTGGACCGCTACTACACCACCGCCGGGCGCAATACCAATATGCTGATCGGCGTAGTGATCGACCCTAGCGGACTGGTTCCAGACGTGGACGTAAAGCGCATGAAGGAATTCGGCGACGTGATCAAAAAATGCTTTGCCAAACCGTTGGCCAAGACAAAAGGCAAAGGCGACAGCTTTGAGGTACGCCTAAGAAAATCTCCCGAAGCGAACACCGTTGTGCTGATGGAAGATATCACAAAAGGCGAAAGGGTTCGGGAGTTCACCGTATCGGGCAAGCGCCGTGGTGTATGGACAAAACTCTACAAAGGAAGCAATATTGGACATAAACACATCCTGAAATTCCCGAAAGGAAATTATGAGGCGATCAAACTGGAAATCAGGAAATCCGCTGCGGAGCCTCGTATCCGAGATTTTTCAGTATATAATATTCAGGACACTGTAGACTTATAACAAAAAAAAGCTGGAAATCAGTTTTAATGACATAACGTGTGAAAGGCCAACACATGCAAGGCGTAATCGCTTTCTACACGTGTTGGTTCTTTTCTATTTTGGGTTTATGTAAAATCGATAATCCATATTTAGTTCTATTCCTGAAAACCTAAAGCTCCTCAATCATCTCGTTAAAGGCCTCGTTACTCTCCAAGCCCAACTTTTTGCGCAAACGATAACGCGCCACTTCCACACTTTTCTGCGAAGTGTTATTGTGCAACGCAATTTCCTTCATACTGTATTTAAGTTTTACCAAAAGGCACAATTGCTTTTCGTTTTTACTCAATTGCGGGAACATTGCATCAATCCTATTTTTCAGCTCCATATTATCGCCGTCAAGATTATAGCGCATCACATCGTCTTGCTCCAAAACCTGAATATGTCGCCGTACAGTGTCGGACATCTGTTCTCCGCCGTCTTCAGTTTCCTCAAAGGTTTTCAAACATTCACGGAAAATATTCCTCCCTTCGAGCATCAAGTGGATCAGACGGTTTAGATCTTCCTTGCCTTTCTTTTGTTGGGCCACTAACAAGGCCACTTTCTCTTTCCCATCATCAAAATGCCCTTTGCCTTCTTCCAACCGATCTTTGACGGTCTTGAGCTCACGCCCTTTTTCTTCTAATTCGTCCTCATACCACTGGTACAGGCGCTTCATCCGAACAAGAAAATACGTCAGGCCAAAAGCGCCGAAAGCCAGAACCAGCCAAAAAACATATACCGGAATGGTATAACCCGAACCTTCCCAACCCAAATTCGCCACATGTTTACGCTGATTGGGTTTAACGAATTTATTCTCGGCCATCACCTGAATCAAACTGTCCGAATACCCTTCAATATTCAGGCTGTCGCCAAATGCTTTGACGGTATCCAACTTGGACAGGTGCTGCCTAAAACCATCATTATACGTTTTATAAAGCTTTTCATGGTGACGCAACACTTCCGTAGCATAGAAATAGTCTCTCGAGGCCAACGAGAGCTCCAAAGCCCTTTTTAGATAAGGTCCCGCCTCACGAAACCTTTCCCTTCTATAAAAATAAAGAAAAGCCTTTACGTACATCTTGGCCAAAAAACGGTACTCCCTTTGCGTCGAAACCGTTACGATTATCGATTTAAAGAAAGCATCTTTCTCCTCAGGTAATCTTACAGGAACATATCCAGCTTCGGTGCCCGAATTATAGCCAGAAAAGTATCTATTCCCGTTTCTCTCCGCATCTATTTTCCGGGCTTTTTCCACAGAATAAAAGGCCCCGTAATAATCGCCCAATACCGCTAGAGTATGTGACATAGACATATAGTTGTCTACCAAACCGGCGTCATTGGCATTCTTTTCATTGATTATTAAAGCCGAATCGAGATAGGTTTTCGCTTTGTCAAAATCCTTCTTTTTCTTCGCCAACATCGCCTTCACCTGATGTAAATAGGCCACCCTGACATCATCACAGCTATCCGGCAATTCCGCTTTACAGCGAGCAAACAACTCTCTTCCCTCATGAGGTTCGCCAAGCAAAAAGTACCCTTCCATCAGATTCGCCAAAGCGTTCCAAGCTCCGGTCGGATGGACAACCCTGAAACATTCGTAGGCCAGCGAATCATGGCTCATGGACAACTCAAACAAACCCATTTTTTTGTACAATACCGAGACCTTAGCGTGTTCCGTCCCAAGGCGTAAACGATTCCGAGACATAGCCCCCGCTTCCAATGACAACAGCCCGCTCTCGACTTCTTCGAGTGAGGGCACGTTCTCAACCCAACGGTTCGGTTTATACCCGTGGTATAAAAGTTTGTCTTCAGTAGTGAATCCAGTTAAGGGTTTTACCCGAAATGTCGCCTCCCCATTTTCAACATCTTCGGCAACGTATGAAAGTGCGAATACGGATCGGGATAATGATAAAAGTACAAAAAGAACAAGAACTACAGACCTCATTAGCAAACGAGTGATTTTAACGTACAAAACCCGACAAAATTAGAGAAAAAAACACCTTTTCCTCTTTTACCCCACCCTCAAAGAGCCCTTTGTAAACTATTTATCCGCCGAGTGATAACTATTTGTAAACTCAAAGGGGTGACATGGGTGTGAATCGATATCTATATTTACCCATCTATTTTCATTCATATGAAAACCTCATGAAATCAATTTAAAAAGCTATATATCAACGAAATACACCCATAAACAAAAAACAGAAAGGTTAATATCCTAAAAATGGGAATAAGGAAAACTGGTGGCATTCCTTTCAAAAAACGCTGAAATACCCCGGTAAAAACACCAAATCCGGACATCTCATGACTCATAAATAATTGGCTCGTGAAGTGTAGTGTCAATTTTAGTGGTACCGACACACATTCTGCTCTAATGCAACCTTACTTGAAAACAAATAGATACTGTTTCAGATAAGTGATTTTTTGTTACTGAAAAAGACCAAACATGAAAACACGCTTACTCTTCATAATGGCGTTATCGTTTATTATGAGTCCCGTTTTCTCTCAGAATAAACAAGAGAGAACGGCTGTTGACCGTCCGCTTTCCTATAGGATTTCCGAGGATTGGATGGAAGTGTTAAAGAATCAACTGGATGGCGAAAATTGGAGATTTAAAAGTGCTGACGAATTGTTGAAACGGAAAGAATCCCCCCGTTTCAAAAAAGGCAACGAAAACCACGTTCACATGATGGGAAACGCCGAAATGGAATATCATATCCAACATTTCGGCACTACTGACAAAAACTCATTTCGTCATGCTTGGCGTTGTGCGTCCTTGGATATCGTTGACTTTAGGGGCAACAACCTAAAAGGCGAGTTACTTGATGATCCGATCTGGACATATAAAAGTAAAAGCGGGAGTTATACTTACGAGTCGGGACGTTTTAATCCTGTAACTGAGTTTCTTTTCAGTCATAATCAAATCAGCAAGGTTACCGTAAAATTATACGGACAAGGAAGCCCCTCAACAGATTATGTAAAAAAAGTCGCCTTTGACCACAACGGTCTGGAAACGTTCGAGCCTCCCTACCCTAGCGAGGGCAATGTAGGGTACCGCGGTATCTATAACCTTCAGTTACAAAACAACAAGATCCGGACGCTTGACCGACTCAAATGGGAAGACCATCGGATATGGGACCGGGATTTCAGCAACTGGAAAAAGGGCGACATCCAATATTATGGATTCACCCCCCACTTGGTGATGAAAGCCGATACCTTTAGGATCGAAAATAATTATTTGAACTTTGAACAGCTCAAATATCTCAAAAGTCTCACGGATGGGTCTCGTAGCCGCGGTAGCGAACCGAGCCCTAATCCTGATTTCCAGTTTATTTACTTCCCGCAAAAAGCCTTGGGCGAGGAAATCCCTGAAAGAACTGTCAACGCCGGCGAGGCTATCGAGCTGGAATTCAGCTTACCCGACGACGAAAATAAATACCGCTGGGAACTTAACGGCGAAGAGATCCCTCTTTCCGAAGGCAAGGACTACCGCTTCATTATGGACAGTGAGCAAGCCGGTGTATACCGTTGCTTGGTAACAAACGAAGCCCTGCCAAAACTAACGGTTAAGAGTACGGATTTCGCCGTATTCATGAGTAAGGATGGTAACAAAGCCCCTACCGATATCAGCATCACAAACAACCATATGCCTCCATACGCTTTCCGTTGGGCAGTGGTTGGAGACTTGATCAGCGAGGACCCTGACGGAGACAAAGTGTTTTTCAGACTTGTCGGAGATATGGACGGAAACAATTCCAGCTTCCGGATCAAAGACGGCAGAACACTCGTAAGTTCGGAAGAACTGTTCAATCATCACTTCCTGACAGAATATCGGATTACGGTAGAGGCCTATGACGTTTACGGTGGAAAATTCCAGAAAGAACTCGTAATCCAGCGAGGCAACCCCACCACCAACCCGCCGACAAATTTTGTGATGACCAATGTGACCATCGACGAAAACAAAATTGGCGAGGTGGGTCAACTTAAGCTCTCGGGCGTGAAAGACGGAACTTTCGGATTTTCGCTTCCTGAAGCCTTGGACAACAGGTTTTTCACCATTGAGGGCGAGATGCTGAAAACGAAAATTCCGCTCAATTACGAAGTTCAACGCTACTACAATATCAGGGTGAACGCTTCCAGCACTGACGGATCACTCACCATACCGAAAGATTTCCGCATCGAAGCCCTGAACATCAATGACGCTCCTCGCGAACTGGTGATTTCTACCAACAGAATAGAGGTAGGCAAACGGAAAGGCACCTACATCGGTACACTTGTGGCCACAGATGACGATCCCGAGGACATTAACTTCAAGTACGAAATAGTCTCGAACGATTTTGTGGTTGACAATAATGTGCAAATCAAAAACAAGCGTAAGTTCTTGGATTCCGATATCGGTGACAAAACCCTGCGCGTGACCGTAACCGACCCGCACGGCGCAAAAACCGAGTTGCCGGTGATTATACAAGTCGTTCCTGTCCCTACCGAGGGTCCTTCTATCCTGATCAACAACAACAGCATTCAGGAAAACAAGACCGGGATTGTCGGCGCTTTCTCGGTTGACCAAGGTGGCGAATACGCCTATTCGTTGGTTTCCGGCGACGGTGCGCAACACAACAGCAAGTTCGAGATCGACGGCAAAAGCCTGAAAATTAAGTCCGAGGCCGATTACGAAGGCGAGAATATTATGATGATTCGCGTCAAGGCCGAAGGGGCGAAAACTATCGAACAAAAATTCGTCATCCACATCCAGAACGTTAACGAAGCGCCGGAAACACTTGGACTCAACAACTTCCAGATCAAGGCAACCGACGCCATAGGCACGGATGTCGCCAAACTGATTCTCAAAGACATTGACGGCGACCGCGGAAGCTTCAAACTCGAAGACAAGCATGACGCCGCATACTTCAAGATTGAAGGCGACAGGCTCATTCTCAATAAAACCGTGGATAAAACCGCCTTTGTAATCAGCATCATTGGCTCGGATGGAGAATACTCTGTCGACAAGGAATTTGCCATCATCTCTGACTTTGATTCAGGCGATAAAACCGAGGCAAGAATTTTCGCTTGGAACGATTTCAGTATTCCGGCAGGAAAATCTATCGAATTGACAGCCGAAACCAATTCCGATGGCGCTTTGACTTATCAAATCGTTTCGGGCGCCGAGTTTGCGACTTTGAACGGCTCAACTCTAAATGGTGTCAAAAAAGGAACTGTAGAAATCAAGGCCATAGTCGCCGGGACGGATAAATTTGCCCAATCTTCGAAAACCATAACGGTCAGCGTACTGGAAGAAGGCAGTAAACAAACAGCCACGATTTCAGATTGGGAAAACCTAAACGCCATCACCGGCGAAGTGATGACTTTGGGCGCGTATTCCGACTCCGACGGTAAAATCACTTATGAAATCGTAGCGGGTGCGGAATTCGTAACTATCGAGAAAAACAAACTTACGGCCGTCAAAGCCGGAGTCGCTACAGTAAAAGCTTCTGTTGCGGAAACCGATAATTACCTCTCTGCGGAAAAAACCATAGAAGTGACGATTAACGCAAAAGGCGAACTGATTCCCGCCGTTATTTCAAACTTCTCCTTCGAATCCGCAATTCCGCTCTCTCAAGGGACATTGACCTTGGGCGCTTATTCTAATTCGGACGCCAAAATCGAATATCAGATTACTAGAGGAGCCGAATTGGCTTCCATTAACGGCTCTTTGCTCACTTTAGTCAAAGATGGAGAAATTAGCGTTAGGGCATATGTAAACGCAACAGAGAAATACACCGCCGCAGAAATGTCGGTAAATATTACGCTTCTCAAAGACGGAGACCTTATCGCTACCGAAATCCTGGGTCTTGAAGATATCGATATCAACGAGAACTCTCCAAGTTTCGCATTGTCCGGTTATTCCGAGTCGCCTTCCAAGATCAAATATGAGATCGTCCAAGGCGAAGGTGTGGTTGAAATTGACGGAGTCAATGTTCGTCCTCTTAAAGCCGGATTGGCCAGTATCAAAGCCAGCGTTGATCCGCACAAATTATATAAAGCCGCAGAAAAAGTGATCGTGTTGCGCGTGCACACGGTTACCAATGTCGAAGACAGTTCGAATTCGATCGAAATGTACCCGAACCCGACCAGTGGCATACTGAACATCAACTCCTATAATGCCAAAGGCAAGACTGAAGTTATAATCTATTCTAACTCAGGAACCGAGCTTATTCGTAAATCCGAAGACTCAGCCAATGGAGAGATAAGCGTTGATCTGGAATCATTGCCTTCCGGGATCTACAATGTCAAGATCGTCACGGAAAAAGGCCTGTGGACCAAAAAGCTTATTAAGAAATAAGTCAAGCATCAAACCTCGGTTCTGAGCATGGATATCTCTATTTAAACACCTCAAAACCAAGAGGTAAGATGCTTTTAAAACCCAAACAGGATTATTCACCCATGACATCCACGACAGGGTTACGCAACATTGCGTAATCCTGTCGCTCTCTTCGAATTATGCTTGCTAGCGCCCCTATGTACTCAACAAGGCAAACGTTATTGTCCTTTTTTTAACGAATTCGTTTTGGCACAATTTGGCTTGGGACCAAGGTCGCTAAACAATGCGCACGTAACTATCCAACATATATATGAAAAAGCATTTACTGACCGGAATCCTGCTGTTTTTGATATCAGCTTCCGGATTCGCACAAACGGAAACCTATGATTATCCCCTCTCCCCAAAGATATCGGAGGATTGGTTAAACTTACTTAAGTCCCAACTTGATGGCGACAACTGGCACTATAAATCCGCCAATGACTTACTCAAAAGGACACAGTCCCCTCGTTTTATAAAAGGGAATATAAAAGGCCAAGATGTTGTCAATTTTCCTGATGATGACACTCGAAGACCTTCCTCACTCGCTATTGTTGATCTTAGAAACAATAACCTAGCGGGTGAAATGTTAGGCACGCCTGGCGAATATATTTGGACTTATGACAGTCATGGTTACGAACAGGGCCGTTTCTACGCCAAAACTGAATTCCTTTTTAGTCACAACCGAATCAGTAAAGTGACAGCAAGACTATATGGTCAAGGCATGTCACAACAGAATGTAAAGAAAGTAGCTCTTGACCACAATGGCTTGGAAACATTCGAACCTCCTTACCCTGATGAGGGAAATGTCGGGTATCGGGGTATTTATGTTCTTCAATTAAACAACAATAATATAAGGGAGCTCGACCGCCTCAAATGGGAAGATCATAGAATTTGGGATCAGAATTTCAGTAACTGGAAAAAAGGTGATATCCAATATTACGGTCGGACACCTCACCTTACCATGCACGCCGATACGTTCAGGATTGACAATAATTACCTGAACTTCAAACAACTCATATATCTGAAGAGCCTCTCCGACGGATCCCGTTTCCGAAGCGCAGATAGACCACCCAATCCGGACTTTCAGTTTATTTATTCTCCCCAAAAAGCTTTGGGTGAAGATGTACCCGAAAGAACTGTCAATGGTGGCGAAGCCGTAGATCTCGCCTTTAGCTTGCCTGACGATGAAAACAAGTACCGTTGGGAACTCAACGGCGAGGAAATTCCGCTTTCCGAAGGCAAGGACTACCGCTTCATTATGGACAGTGAACAAGCCGGCGTTTACCGTTGCCTCGTCACCAACGAATCCCTTCCTGAGCTTACGATCAAGAGTAAAGACATCGCCGTTTTTATACACAAAGACGGAAACCAAGCGCCTACTGATATCAGCCTCACCAACAACCATATGCCACCTCACGCATTTCGTTGGGCGGTTGTCGGCGATCTACTCAGTGAAGACCCTGACGGAGACAAAGTGTTTTTCCGCCTTGTCGGCGATATGGACGGTCATAATTCCAGCTTCCGGATCAAAGACGGCAGAACACTCGTAAGTTCGGAAGAACTGTTCAATCATCACTTCCTGACAGAATATCGGATCACGGTTGAAGCTTATGACGTTTACGGCGGAAAATTCCAGAAAGAACTCGTTATCCAGCGAGGGAACCCTACCACAAACCCGCCGACAAACTTTGTGATGACCAACGTTACGATCAACGAAAACGAAATCGGTGACGTAGGCCAACTCAAGCTCTCGGGCGTAAAAGACGGGACTTTCGGGTTTTCGCTCCCTGAAGCTCTTGACAACAGGTTTTTCTCTATCGAAGGCGATATTTTGAAAACAAAAATACCGCTCAATTACGAGACACAGCGCTACTACAATATCAGGGTCAACGCTTCCAGTACCGACGGATCACTCACTATTCCGAAAGATTTCCGCATTGAAGCTTTGGACATCAATGACGCTCCCCGCGAACTGGTACTTTCCACTAACAGGATCGAAGTCGGGAAGCGAAAAGGTACTTATATCGGAACTTTGGTCGCCACAGATGATGACCCGGAAGATATCGACTTCAAATACGAAATCGTCTCGAACGACTTTGTGGTGGACAACAAGGTCCAGATCAAAAACAAACGCAAATTCCTGGCTTCCGACATTGGAGACAAAACCCTGAGGGTTACCGTAACCGACCCGCACGGAGCAAAAACCGAGTTGCCGGTAATTGTACAGGTAGTTCCCGTACCTACAGAAGGGCCAGTAATCCTGATCAATAATAACAGCATTCAGGAGAACAAAACCGGAACCGTCGGCACTTTGTCCGTAGATCAGGGCGGCGAATACGCCTATACACTGATCCCTGGCGAAGGCGCGCAACATAACAGCAAATTCGAAATCGACGGAAAAAGCCTGAAGCTTAAGTCAGAAGCCAATTACGAAGGCGAAAATCTTATGATGATTCGCATCAAGGCCGAAGGCGATAAGAATATCGAACAAAATTTCGTAATCCATATCCAGAACGTCAACGAAGCGCCTGAAAATCTGGGACTCAGTAATTTCAAAATCGCCTCCTCCGATCCTATCGGAACTGAGATAGCCCAAATTATACTCAAAGATATAGATGGCGATCGAGGGAGTTTCAAACTTCAAGACAAGCACGACGCCGTTTATTTTAAGGTAGAGGGAGACAAATTGCTGGTAAACAAAACTATCGACAAATCCACATTCGTTGTCAGCCTTGTCGGCTCGGACGGGGAATACTCCGTAACCAAAGAATTCGCCTTGGCCTCAGATTTCACCACGGGCGAAAAAACCGAAGCCAGAGTGTTTGCTTGGAACGATTTCAGCATCTCCGCCGGCGAATCGATCACACTTAACGCCGAGACCAACTCCGACGGCGCCTTGACATACCAAATAGTATCCGGCGCCGAATTCGCCACGCTTGGAGAGAACGCTACACTTACAGCCGTCAAGAAAGGCGTTGTAGAGATCAAGGCGACAGTTGCGGGCACAGGTACTTATTCGCAGGCTTCCAAAACAATAACCATAAACGTACTCGAAGCCAATGCCAGGCAAAAAGCGACAATCTCGGATTGGGGAAATATCGGGACTACCGTAGGCGATGTAATCACATTAGGCGCCTATTCTAATTCGGACGGAAAGGTTTCCTATGAAGTGATCTCCGGAAACGAGTTTGTTACTCTGGAGAAAAACAAACTTACGGCTGTCAAAGCTGGCGCCGCCCAAATCAAAGCGTCGGTTGAGGCAACCGAAAACTATCTCGCCGTCGAGCAGACCATTGAGGTGTCGGTTACCGCCCAGGGAGAACTGGTACCCGCTATCATCACAAATTTTGAAAGCAGAGCCATCCAGTTTTCAGATGGTACTTTCTCACTTAGCGGATACACCAATTCAACAGCCAAAGTGGAATACGAAATCATCAAAGGTGCGGAATTGGTCACCGCTAGCGGCACACTGATGACAATAAAATCGGCCGGTAACCTGACTATTCGCGCATTTGTACCAGCGACGGAAACGCATACTTCAGCCGAGTTACAACGCGAGTTCCGTATCGTTGCGGATGGAGAAAGAATCGAAGTCGAAATTCTGGGTCTGGAAGACCTTGACATCAATGAGAATACTCCCGCTTTTGCGCTCTCCGGATATTCTGAATCTCCCGCAAAAGTCCAATACGAAATCCTCCAAGGTCAGGACGTAGCGGAAATTAACGGTGTAGCTCTTCGCCCTCTCAAAGCCGGTTTGGCAACTATTAAGGCCAGCGTTGAGGCAAATGGGCTTTACGCCGCGGCGGAAAAGGTAATCGCTATGCGCGTGCATACCGTAACCAGCGTTATGGAACCTCACAATTCCGTTATACTTTCCCCTAACCCCGCCAGTAGCCAAGTTACCGTTAAGGCCAAAGCTCTGAATGGAAGCCTGAACGTAAGTGTATTCAGCAACTCTGGAAAAGTGTTACTAACCCAAGAAATCAACGGAGCAACAGGCGAAATCACATTAAATGTATCTTCTATTCCAACTGGAACATATTTTATGAGAATCGTTTCTCCAACATTCTCAAAAACGATCCAGTTCGTAAAAAAATAGGCGGTCTATCAATTTGACTTGCAAAGCAATATAAAATCTACAAACCCAGAAAGCTTCTCGCTCTCTGGGTTTGTTTTTAGTTACTTATGTCTGAACCACTTTTTCCCCACCTCACGAAACGGTTTCTTTTTTGGACTCAGTCAACCCCTATCGCTTTCCATAATCATTCACAAGTACTCCCAACGCTCTCTCCAATTTTGTTTGGTTTAATCTATATTCGGCTTTTGAAGTAATAAAAGTAGCGTATGCCTCTTGCCAATATGTCTGGGCGTCAAGTAAAGCCAGAATAGAAACCAGACTCACCTCATAGTTTTCTTTACTCACTCTTAGGTTTTCGTCTGCTTGCGTCAAAGAGAATTCGGCAATTTTAACCTTCTCGTAGCTTTCATTCAGGTTAAAAATTGCCTGCTTCACTTCCAAGGCGATATACTCCCGAGTCTTCTCCAAGGCCAGTTCCGATTTATTTTTCTGGAGCATATCGTAATTCAAATCATTCCTTCTTTTGTTCCAGCGATAGATCGGTATGCTTAGCGAAGCTCCGGCGCTCCAATTAAAACCTCCTTCAGGCCTAAGTTCCGGATTTGGTCTGGCGTAATATCCACTGACACCTACGGATAAACTAGGCAGATATTTTCCCTTGGTCAGCTTTTCCGTAAGATCATGAATAGACAATTGCATGTTCAGATAATCTATCTCCGGCCTATTACCGTTCGCCTGTTCGATATAGTCTTTGTCCGGGTCAGTTTTTTCCAACTTAACGGTAATCGAGTCCACAAAAGCGAAGGACGCATCGATATCGGCTCCCAAAATCTGATTCAACTTTATTTTACTCAATTTCAGCCGATTATTCGACCGAATAAGTTCCAGTTTCGACTCATTATGGCGGACCTGAGCCATCAACAAGTCATTTTTACTCACCACCTGCGCCTCATACCGATTCTGAATATTTTCGACCAATTGGGCCAATAACTTTTCATTCTTCTTGGCCAATATCAACAATTCTTTACTGGAAATCACATCCCAATAATCCGTGTCAATTTCCAGTGTCAAGTCATTGATTCTAATATTTTCCCTAGTCAAACCTTGTTTCTCCAAAGCCGAAAACCGGCGTTGATTGTTCCTTAGCCTGTTTCCAAGAAATAAAGGCTGATTCAGTTCCAATCCCCCTTGATAAAAATGATGGTTTGCCAAAGCCAAATCACTTCCGGGAACATATCCGACTACCATACCATCCGGGCTGATAACTGGCACGTTGCCTAATTGTATACCCTGGGCTTCGCCTAAATATTGGTACGAACCTATTCCGTCAAGCTGCGGGAGACGGTCTTTCTTTGCAGAGCTCGCTTGTTCGCCGTAGGCTACGGTCTGTTTCTTTTCGGCCCTGAGATTTTGGTCATGTTTCCATCCCATTCGCCGGCATTTCTCAAGAGTCAACACCGTATCTTGCCCTTGGTTCAACTGAGCGAATAACGGTTGGACTCCCGTCAGCAGAAGCACCGTTGCGATAAAAGTTATTGTCTTGGCAAATCCCATCGAACGACTACTTTTTGAGTCCATATATAATCGAGTATAAAACGGGCAAAACGATCAGCGTAAGCAATGTCGCCACAAACAGTCCTCCCATTATAGTAGCGGCCATACTCCCGAACATCGGATCGGGCAAAAGAGGAAACATCCCTAAAATCGTGGTGCCCGAGGCCATGATTACGGGCAAAGACCTAGACTGCGCGGCCAAAACGATCGCCTCGTACCTGCTCTTGCCATTTTCCTTCATTTCATTGTCCGCCTGTTCGAGAAGCACAATCGCATTCTTTATTACCATTCCCAAAAGTCCCAATAGCCCAAGCACGGCGAAAAAACCGAACGACAAGCCAGTAAGGAGAAATCCGAGAACCACCCCAATTATGATCAAAGGCAACATCAGGAAGATGATGAATGACTTTTTGATACTATTGAACAGTACGATCAGAATTGCGAACATCAGAATCAACGCTAACGGCAAGTTTTCCATTATCGCTTCCTGAGACAATTGCTGATCCTCAAAGATTCCGTCCCAGAAGATGCTATATCCATCAGGCAAGGCCAAAGCGTTGATCTTAGGCATCACAACTGCCTCAATCTCCGGGTTCTCAACACCAGGCACAGGGTCGCACTGTATAGCCAGCGCTCTGGCCCTATTATAGCGACGAATCACTTTATTCTCCCAATGAATGTCATACCCGTCTATCACCTGTTCCAGACTAACGGATTTCCCTTCGGGATTATACACTTGAAGTCCTCCCGTATTTCCGTAATCGAAGTTCTTCCAGTCCTTATCTTTCAGCAACAGGGGTATATTTTCGTCCTCTTCTCGGAAATAGCCAACACCTATGCCCGTAGTGATCATTTTCAGATAATTCGCCATCAAGTCCCTGGACACTCCCGCCCCTTGGCCTTTAGTTTGCGAATATATTGGCCCCCAAGTCATTGACTTGTTACCCCAACCTGTTCTTATATTCCGCACTTTGGGCTCGGCCCGGAAAATCGCTTTGATAGAATCGCCGTATTGGCGCAAAATCGCAGGGTCCGGCCCTACGATCGTAGGCTCGATAATGGCATCAGGATGAGGCGACACCTTGAACCGAAACATGATAGGCGTGGCGTCGGGAATATTCTCATTGATATACTTTTCCAGTTCGTCCAACAACTTCACGGCAGATTCCCCGTCAACCGTCTCGACTAGTATATTGGCGAAGTTCGACCGTAACGAGAATGATGTTGACGCTAAATAATACCTTAACGGACTCGACCCGATTGAGATCGACACGTTTCTCAACTCCGGTTTTGTCCGCAAAAAATCCTCAATTTGCTTCATGTCCGAAGCCGTACGGTTTATGTTGTACCCCTCTGGCAACCAATAGTCAACCTTAAAATACGCTTTGTCGATATTTGGGAAAAAACTCCGCTTGATTGATTGATAACCAAACACGCTCAACACCAAAACGACCACTACAATCCCCATCGTGAACCACTTTCTGGCAATGCAACCCTCAACAAAACGCTTGAATTTCACATAAAACGGTTTGCTGTACGGATCTTCCACCTCGCTTCCTTCCTTTGGCCCTTCCAGAATAAATTCTCCGTACAAAGGCGTTTGCGTTAGGGCGAATAGCCAACTCAAGCCCAACGAATAGGCCAGAACGATAAATAAAGGGGCGATGATCTCGGCCGTACTGTGCGGAGCTAAATAAAGGGGCATAAACGACAATACGGCAATAATAGTGGCGCCAAACAAACCCCATTGAGGCGTATAAGCCCCGTTGATAAGGGCATCTTTCTTTTTTTGACCTTTGGCGATCCCGATAATAGCGTTGTCCGCCACCACTATCGCATTGTCCACCAACATTCCCATAGCTATAATAATCGCCGCCAAGGATGTCCTATGAAGCTGTATACCCGTAAAGTACATTAGCAAAAGGGTCCCCAATATGGAGAAAACCAGACTGCTCCCAATCAAAACACCAGCCCGCGCGCCCATTGCCAACAAGATGATGGCCACTACTATTCCGACAGACAAGACAAGGTTGATCATAAAATCCCTGTTTGCGTCCACCGACACTTTATCTTGGTGATAAAGCCCCTGAATCTCTATGCCCACCGGCAATTGCTCCTCTATATACTCAAGCTTTTGCCGTATCTTCTCTCCAAGCACTATAGTGTTTTGCCCCTCCGCCGTAGAAATTCCTATTCCAATAGCCGGAAGGCCGTTTGTTCTGAATTCCGTCAATGCTGGATACCTGTACGCACGAGTCAATGTGGCGATATCCCCCAACTTAAATAAGCCCTCGGACTGTCCCTCAATCACTAAGTTTTCGATCTCGGCAATGGACTTAAACGTTCCGTCAGAGGTCACACGGATTTCCTCGTTTGGTGTTTCCAGATTTCCGGTATAAACCAATTTGTTTTGGCCCCGCAACGTTGCGAAAATCTGTTGGGGATGAATTCCGGAACTGGCCAGTTTCTCCTGGGATATCTCAACATTAATTACCTCTTCCTGAACCCCGTAAAGCGCCACTTTAGCGGCTTCGGGAATGGTAACCAACTCTCTTCGGATAAATTTTGCGTAATGCTTTAGCTCCGAATATTTAAACCCCGAATCCGCCGTTAGGGAATAATAAATGCCATATACATCACCGAAGTCATCGTTAATTTGCACTACATAAGCGCCCTCCGGCAATTGTTTTTCCGCATCGTTGACTTTTCGCCTAAGCTCATCCCAAATCTGCGGCATAATCTCAGGCGGGGTATCCAACTTAATGTTCACCCACACCGTTGACCTCCCGGGCCTTGATTCGGATTTGAGATAGTCAAGACCCCGGGTATTCTGTATAGAGCTCTCCAATAAATCTGTAACAAGTTCTTCCACCTCATACTGTGTGGCGCCCGGATACACGGCTGTAATCACCGCCGTTTTGATAATAAACGGAGCGTCTTCCAACTTACCCAGTTTCGGGAAAGACCATATTCCACCCAATACGGTTACCACCAAAAAGAAGTGGATAACGACCTTATTCGAAAGCGCGTACTTGGCTATGTTCATGACCTTTACTTCAACGGTTTCACTTTCTGCCCATCATGTAGCCTGTGCACACCTGCCGTCACTACCAAATCGCCGCTTTTGACACCCGAAGATATTTCTATCATACTGCTCGACACCAGATTTCCCACTGTCACTTTTCTTTCTTCCACAGTATTGGTTTCAGGATTCAAAACCCACACGGCGGAATAATCTTTAGCGTCCGGCTCGAACACGGCCGTTACGGGTACGATAAACAAATTAGAGAACTCGCTATCGGAATTTTTCAGAATCGCTTTTACCTTACAACTCATCCCTGGAGCGATAATGTACTTTGGCGTGGAGCCGAACTTATAATCCAGAACCAGCGTGACCGGGTATCCCTCGCCAGTCTGTGTTTTGCCAATTTCCTTAAGCGAGGCTTTAAATACCTTTTCAGGGTAGTTATCGAATACCACCTCAAACCGCTTGATATCAAAATACCGTTTGGCCAGCACTTCCGGAACATGGAAATAAATATCGATCTCGGAAACATCAATCAGGCTGACAATCGGCTGCCCTACCTGTATACGCTGATAATTTTCAACATACTTTTTCCCTACATAACCAGTGTAGGGAGCGATTAGCTTTGTGTCGCGCAAAGCGTTGGCCGCCGCCCGGTAAGCCGAATAGGCCCGCTTCGCCGTAGCGTATTTTATATCATACTCATTTTGTGGAATCGTCCCCTTTTTGAGCAGTTGTTCGAATCGTTTCCTTTCCGCTTCCGCTTGCTCGTAACTGGCCTTCTTTGCCTGAAGATCGTTGCTGAAATCGCGCGGATCCACTTCGGCTATAAGCTCTCCCTTCTTTATCTCTTGGCCTTCGTTCTTCACATTAAACTTCACCAAAGGTCCGGCTACCCGAAACGAAAGCGTCGTTTCCTTAGACTCTTTCGCCACAGCGGGATAAGACCTTCGGCTAACCTCATCGCTACCCTCGACCTGAAAAACCTTAACCGGACGTATCAGGCGCTTTGTCTCTTTTTCTCCTTTGCAGGAAAGAAGTGTCAGCAGAACAAAAAACGGAGACAATATTCGGGTTATGTTCTTTTTTGAATTCATACAATTTATTATTGTATTTGTCTTGTTTGATAAGCATCCCGCTCTTGTTTTGTTTCGATGTAATCCAGAGTATTTTTCTCAACAAGTCTAGATTCACCATCGGCCGTTGACATCGCTAACTTTTCCCTTTGGATAAGGTTCTTAGAAGGCCGAAACCCTTTTTCCGTCTCCGAAATGTTCGCTCCGCTTAACCGAAATCGACATAGAAAACCCACACAAAATGCTAGGCAGAACGTAGCTCAGACCATGATGAGCAAGAAACATTTTACGGAACTAACAGCGGATGGCCTTGAAAGGGAACTCCAATACGCCCGCATTCCGGTTTTGAAAGAAATAGACCAAGCTCTTGAAGCCTACGAGCAAATATCAAACGTATACCAAAAGGAATTTCTCCAAATATCGGCACTTAGAAGGCTGAAGAGAGATGTTCATAGAAACCTGAAAGCCAGACAAAACAAACAGGAAGTGGCCATCGAAAAACTGAAGGAGTTAACCGGAAGGCTGTTTTTGGTGAATCTATATCTGGAAGAGGCCCATTGTCCGGCTCAGTGCCAAGTATCTTTTTTGGAGCCTACCGAGACCCGACGGCTAAGGCAAGAGCTGGCCGGCCAAATCTCTCCACAAAAAGGCTCCATTCCTCTTGGCGATTATCTGGCGGATACGTCGGAAATTCCTGTCGGAGAAACTCCGGCCATGAACCTAGAGAGAAGCCTGTGCGTCAGCCCGGATACATACGGGACCGGAAGCACGAAGGACTTACAGCGCCTAAAATTCGACTTTGAGGCCTGTATGACCATCGTCCATCGGGAAATGGAGGATTTATATCTTCAGAAAATCGCTTTAGAACAAGATAAAGCTCATCACGAAAATCAACTCCAACAGTTAAAAAGGGAATTGGAAGCAACACTTCATAACAAATGTGGATTACTGCACAAAATTAACCTATTGGCTCTTGAGTGGATCAGTCAAAATCCCATACCCGCTTCCGCTCTAAAACACCCGGAAAGGCTTCCCTCCCACTTAAAAGGTTTTGCCGCTCTGTTAAACGACCTGGAATACGAACGCATTGAGCTTTCAAGGGAAATGGCGTCGGGGCATTTCCGTTTCTGGCTTCCCGAAGAGGAAACCGACGACCTAATGACCGTCCTTGACGAAACCGGAACGGAGCTAAAAACTGAAAACGTAGAAGGTTTATGGAAAAGATTACGTTCCGGCCAAGCCAAAAAGGGTCTGAAAGTCTTGGGAAGCAACGACTTCAGGCACAGGATTCTCTCTTATATGGGACAATTGCTTTATTCGCCAGAAGGTCGTACGTTGATCAGGGAATTGACAAGCCTTAATGTCGGCGTCCCCACACCTGCGTCCGAGAGTTCCAGCGACAGCTCCCCCGAGCTTTACCGCCCAAAATTGACTCCCGGAATTGTCAATATCACTCCGGGGATTCCCTCGACCTACCGAATCCGGATGTCGCCACCCAACGAAGAGCACGGCATCACTTGCAACACTGTAGAACTGACGGCACCAAAACATATGGATTACGTCAGCAATTTGGTTCAACTCCCGAAACAAAAATATGATGAAGAGGAATACCTAAGCCCTCAACCGCCATTTGTCTCCTTCGCCGTGGGGCTACGGGGAGCGCTTAATGCCAACAAAGGGGTTTCTTCCGCACAAGAGGCCATGGCGGAAAGCCTTAGGATGGAAAACAGTCTCAGACGGCGCATGCGATTGCTTAGAAGGTCTGAGCATCCGGAGGAAAAAAGAATCTATGACGGATCACCGATAAGAATTCCCGACAGAACCCTGCTTCCCAACCTTGAAAGTGGACGTTTTATCCAACAAGTTCCTTGTGATGAAGAAGCCAAAAGCATATTCGGATTTATCCCAGAAGAAGAACACGAGCGAAAACGCAGGGCATTAATACTCTACCGGAAGATTCAGGAATCGCAACACCCCACAAAACCTCATGAAGAAGGTGCCTCAGGCTATACGCCACAGGGACTCAAAGCACAATTTAGCGGAAAACACCAATACGAACATTTTTCAGCCTTAAGGGAACTCTCAAAGGAGGAACTGCAAAACCCAAAAGGCGTCCTGTACAAAGCCTATACGGCCCTTAGACACCACGCCGCCCCCGGAGCGCACGGCATAGAAGTCAGTGAAGAACCTGAGGGAACGGACTTACCGGTATCGGCGTTGGGAGATGTCAACTCCGTGGCCGATCCCGCCAGCCGTAGCGTCACAAACTCTACCCGCCCGAATCACTTTCTGCACCCGGGCGCCGTAAACCGGCAAGTCGTTATACAAGGAAAAACATTGGGTATCCGTACCGTAGGCATAGGAAAAGGAGCCTTTCCAAAAATGAATTCCTGGTTGGCTCCCGTAGTATGGAATCCCGTCGATAAACAGATCCGCTTAGAATTATCTTCCGAACGGAACCAATAACGTTCGCACTACCTTTTCGGAATGAATCACGATTATTTTCCCGACATCTCTTTACGCAACATCTTTTCTCTTCTAAGAACTGTCAGCAACAATGTGCACAACCTAATTACCAGAAAAGTACAAACGCCAAAAAGTGTAGAAATAAAGGACACTCTTAACCCTCCCGCAAGCAACTTCATTGATATATCACCTACCTGTTCAATAACCTCTAGTGCTCCCATCAAACCCAAGAACTGACCGAAAACGCCAAAAACCATCGCAAATAGACCTAACGAGTTAGCGATACTGACCCTACTCTCAAATTTCTCTCTGTTTTCAATAACAAGATACGCCCGGACAATCAACACTAACCCCGCTACAAACATAATTACCAACGGCCCCGTGAAGTAAAGGCCTCCCATAATTATCAAATTAAAAAGCTTTGTCATGATTCTCTTTGTTTAAATGAAACATGCCCAATACTAAAGAATTAGTAATTGCCGAATTATATTTTTGCGACGAACGGCTTTTTGTTTCCTCCAAAAAGCATCACGGCGATCACTAACATAAAATCACGGAACAAATTTGGTCAAATCAAGCCCTTAATCGGTTATTCGTCGCAAAGAATCACTTATAACATTTAAAAACGACACTTTTAAACCCTAAAGCGTGACTAAAAACGAAAAATAGCCTAGTTCCAAAAATTAAGTATATTATATCTAGCTTTAAAAGATACGGATTAAAACAGCATGGCGATAAATTTTAAAAATGATAAACTGAAACCACTCAAATACTTGCCTCTGCATCTATTGGCATGGAGCGCCGTACTTTGGTTTTATATCCATTTTTTCGGTTTCCAAAGCAATGATTCTGAGTACGCATTCTTTTTTTCCGCCTGCCTGATGCCTGTAAGTATTGGCACCACATATACCACTATTTATTATCTGATTCCAAAATACCTACTTCAGAAACGCTACTGGAAATTTGCGATTTATTCGCTTTACACACTTATCATCTCGGCGTATTTTATCATCATTTCCATTTTTTACGCAATGGTTTTCTTATCGGAATTGCGCATAAACGATATGCCTCCGATGAGCAAAAGCGTATTCATTATTTTCGTCGGAATATATTTGGTTGTACTCGCCGCCTCGGCCGTTTACCTGTTTCGCCACGCCTTTAAAGCCCAACAACGAAACCACGAACTCGAAAAGAAAATCCTAGCCACTCAATTACTTCTTAAAGAACAGGAAATCGAATACCTGAAAATGCAGATTCGTCCGCATTTTCTTTTTAACACACTTAATTCGCTGTATGGATTTGCGCTCACCAAATCGGAAGACACGCCGGAATTAATCCTAAAACTCTCAAACCTATTGGATTACCTGCTTTACCAGACCAAAAAGCCACTTGTATCATTAGCGCGCGAAGCCGAACATTTAAATGATTATCTCCAATTGGAAAAAGCCCGGTTTAAGGACAGTCTGGATATCCGTTTCCAAACCGACGGCGAACTGGACGATGTCCAAATCGCTCCGATGTTATTGATTCCTTTTGTCGAAAACGCCTTCAAACACGGCCGAAGCAACGAGGGAACGCTCTCTGTTTCCGTTAATCTATCCGTAAATGAGCAAACCATTGATTTCAAAGTCCATAACACAACGGGAAAACCTGAAAAAGTCAAAAAGAAACACGGCATTGGACTTTCGAATATGAGGAAAAGGCTCGAAATGCTTTATCCTGACCGCCATTCCCTCGAATTGGAAAACGACGAAGGATGGTTTGAGGCCCGTTTGTCCGTAACTATCGGCCAGAATCTCGAAACAGAAATCAAAACCCCAAAAGCAGAAAATCATGGAGCGTAAAATACAGTGTCTGATTGTGGACGACGAGGCTATAGCGAGGGAAATTATCGAAACCCATCTCCGTAAAATCCCGGTAGCAGAAATAGCGGGAAAATGCAAAAATGCTGTCGAAGCGTTTCGTATTGTCAACACCCAACAAATCGACCTGATTTTTCTGGATATCAATATGCCAGAAATTTCTGGCCTTTCATTCGCCAAAAGCGTTCCGCCAAATACCAAAATCATTTTCACCACCGCTTATCGCGAATACGCCATAGACGGATTTGACCTGCGTGCGGTGGATTATCTGCTCAAACCGATCTCTTTCGAGCGATTATTGAAATCCGTACAAAACTATCTGGAACTTAACGACAAACCGGCCCAATCTGCGCCAACAAAAAATCAGGATTTTATCTTCGTGCGTTCGGATAGGAAAATGGTAAAAGTAAAACTCGACGAACTTCACTATGTCGAAAGCCTTAAAGATTATCTTAAAATACACTTGGCCGACCGGTTTATAGTTACACGGGAAACTATCTCCGGCTTGGTCGATCGTTTACCAAAAAATTCATTTCTGAGAATTCACCGTTCATTCGTCGTTAACCTTTCTCATATCGATGCTTATACCAACGAGAGCGTGGAAATAAACAAAACAGTTTTGCCGATTAGCCGGCAGTACAAACAAGAAGTTTCCGATTTTCTAAACGACTCCGTCTCCTCTCACTAAATTGCGACAGCAAAGGCCCTGTACCCATTATGGATTGTATACTGATATCTTCGGAAAGCGATTTAGAGAAAGAACACGAACTATTAAACGAGATGTTCCGTATCGGACTACGTATTTTTCACCTTCGGAAACCTTCTTATTCCTCGGAAAAAATGTCCGCATATCTGGATAAAATCAATCCGGAATACCATTCCCGGATAATGATCCACAGCCACCATCATTTGGCCGAAACTTACGGCCTCAGAGGAATTCATTTTACGGAAAAAGGGCGGAAATCCCTTTCCGCCCCTTACGGTTCATCGCTTCCGGCCTCTTCCGGATTTCACTCCTTGGAAGCCCTCAGCCAATACAAAAACTCTTTCGAATACCGTTTCCTGAGCCCAATTTTCGATAGCGTGTCAAAGGCTGGATATACCAGCGGCTTTGAACTTGGAGAACTTCGAAAATTCTTATTTTCCTATTCTGGAAAAATAATCGCCCTGGGAGGTGTAAAACCTGAAAACACTCATAAAATAAAACTTTCGGGATTTTCAGGATTCGCCGTGCTCGGAGCTGTTTGGCAGTCCCAAAATCCAGTAAATACTTTACGCGAATTTCTCCGGATCTCTGAAGAAAACGTTTCGTAATCTTTCTATAGGTCCGCCCTTTTTACATACAGAAACGAGATTCCCACAAAGAGCAGGATATAAACCGATCCCAACAAAAGGTCTTGCCCGTAAACATCTGCCGGAACTGATCCCGGAAATCCCACTTTATAAAGAAACGGGTTAGCGTTCAGTCTTTCGAAAACGTTAAGAGGCAACCAACGTCCAAACTCATCGCCCATTCTCCAAGCGATCAGCGGTTCGGCCACCCAGGAATAACCCAAAAGTCCAGCCAACGTAAGCGCCGTGTTTTTTGTCAGAAACGCCAGCAACATCGTAAAGGTGAAATAACCTAACATGGCGAATCCAAACGCCGGAACATAGCGATATCCTTCAAATATAGAAGTTGCGGCATCGGGCTTTGAAAGGCCTACATACAGCGCCGCTCCCGTAACCAAAACATACGCGAACAGACTCAAGCCGACGCAAAGCGCAAGCTTGGAGGCCAAAAATTCGCCACGTCCCATACCGTTAAACACATGTTGGCGAAACGTTCCGTAAGTAAATTCATTAGCCACTTGCATAGCCACAATTATGGCTGGCAAAATCTTCATAAACTTGGCTACATAGCTCATATTCTGCCAGATATACGGAAACCCCATATACTTACCGAAGTCCATATCCACCTGATTTCCCATATCGGAAACCTTAACGATAGCCGTGCTCAAGTTCGTGGTTACGATAAAAAAGACCAGCACGTAAATTCCCATAAGAATAAAAAAGGACCGGCTATGGAAAAGCTTTCTGTATTCTATTTTCAAAATTCGTTTCATATCGGCTTATTTATTCTTGAGCAATTTTAAAAACTGTTCTTCCAGGCTTCCTTTCTTCACGTTGAAGTGTGTAAACACCACGCCTTGCTTGGCCATCTCCACGCTGAAGTCTTTGACATAGGTTTCGTCTGATATTGAAATCATTACAAAACCGCCCTCACGTTTCACTTTGTTTACCGCAGGGAATTTTTTGGCCAAATTAATTAATTCGGCTTCGTCGGAAGTTTTGGTCTCTATCCAGATCTCGTCGCCAAGCATGCCCTCTACAGTACCCGAATAAAGCGTCTGGCCTTTGCTCAAAACCAAAGTGTGGGTACACACTTTCTGAACTTCGTCGAGCAGGTGGCTGGCCAAAAGAATCGTGACGCCGGTTTCGGAAACGGACTTTATAATATCGCGCACCTCCGCAATGCCCGTCGGGTCAAGGCCGTTTGTGGGTTCGTCGAGAATCAGCACTTCGGGCGAGCCTAACAAAGCCACCGCCAGCGCCAAACGCTGTTTCATTCCCAAGGAATACAAGCCGAAAGCTTTATCGCCCCAATCACCGAGTCCTACAATTCCCAAAACCCGAAGAACCTCGCTGTAAGGAAGGCTCTTGATATCGGCCACTATCTTCAGGTTGTTCACACCGCTCAGATTCGGGTTGAAAGACGGCGCTTCCAACATCGCCCCGATTTTCCGGCGCTGTTTAGGATCGTTTTCCGCTTGGCCAAACCATGAATACTCCCCGCTGTTTTTCGACAATGTTCCTAACAGGATTCCCAAAGCGGTGGTCTTTCCGCTTCCGTTCGGGCCCAAAACTCCGTAGACTTGTCCGCTCTTTAGCTCAAGTCCGAAATCAGTGAGGGCCAGCAAAGAGCCGTAGCGTTTGCTCAGGCCTTTGGCGCTCAAAATTATATCGCTCATATGGCTATTCCGATTTAAGTTCCGTAAAGTGAATAAGCCCAAATCGAAGCGGAAAAACCGCCAAACAAGCCAAACATAAGGACCGGTTTTAGAAAAAAGACTTATTCCGAAAAAATAAACGTAATTCAATATACGGCCAAAAGTCTATTGTTAACGAAAAAAATACGCGAAGACGCAGACCGGGCCACCAATGGAAAAAAACCGGGACTTCCGGCAAGCCCCAAAACGAAAAAACCAGGACCCTTTTGGCCCCGGTTTTTATTATCTGCCCAGTAAAACTTCTAATTCTTCCAGTAAAATAAAAGAGTTATAATCAATTGCTTTTCAATAACTTTAAGAGGAAGTCGATTAGATTCTAAAGATAGAAATCACCTCTCGATCTATTCAAAATCAGATCCCGGCTTCAAGCGTTTTTTTCTTCGATCCGATTTCCTTGATCTCAAGACATTTTTTCTCCAAACGCTCCGCCACTTCCGGATAAACATCGATCAGGTTTTTCCTTTCGGAAATATCAGCTTCCATATCATAGAGAGCATACGGCTTCTCGAAGTTCTTGCCACGCGGCTTTTGTCTTCCGCCCGAACCGGAGCCCAAAACCAATTTCCACTTACCGTCACGGATGGCGAACATTCCTCCGATAGAATGGTGAATTACCGGCGGACGGGCTTCTTCCAACTGTTTTTCCTCCAGCAACGAATAGAAACTAAAGCTATCCTCACCGGCGTTATCCGCCAATTTTCCTCCCGTAATATCGACTACCGTAGCGAACAGGTCGGTCAGGCAAACGGTGGAATCGACGATTACGCCATTTTTGATCTTGTCCGGCCAACGCACCAAGAACGGCACGCGGTGGCCACCCTCCCAAATATCGGCTTTGGTACCACGGAAAACGTGGTTGGCCCGGTGGCTTCCAGGATGAAACCAGAGCTTGCTGGAATCGGCTACATTATCCACGGGCTGTTCAGCGGTGTCGTAGCTGTACATAAACGAGCCGTTGTCGCTGGTGTATACCACCAAAGTGTTGTCCTCTACTCCGGCTTCTTTGAGCGTTCGGTTCAGCTCACCGATCGTCCAGTCCACTTGGCTTACGAAGTCGGCGTAATGGCCCAAACCTGTGGTACCACGGAAACGTTTATGCGGCATTACCGGCTTGTGTGGCGCGGTGATCGGGAAGTATAGGAAGAACGGTTTTTCACCCTTTGCGCTCTCTTTGATAAAGGTCTGGGCCTTTCCGAGCAAATGGTCCAACGTTTCCTCAGGGTTGAAAGACGGCGCTTTTTCTCCCGCTCTCATATACGTCGGGGCGGTGAGTTTTTCCTGTTTGTCGGTCGGCAGTTCGGTAGCCAGCCTGTCTTTTATATAAATGTATGGAGGGAAATCCAGCGAAGCGGAAATGATATACGACTCGTCAAACCCCCAATCGTTTGGCGTGCGTTTCAAGGGCTTATCATAATTGATTGCTCCCGGCTTGCCGTAATTGGCTGAGCCTTCTTTAGCCTCCGGCTGACGGTCAAATTCCAATCCCAAGTGCCATTTGCCCACGATTCCCGTTTTATAGCCTTGGGTTTTCAGGTATGAGGCTACGGTCTCGCGCCCTTCCTCTATCACGGGCTTTCCGTAGCCGTTGATCACGCCGCGTTTCAATCTGCCACGCCAGCAATAACGCCCTGTCAAAACTCCGTAGCGGGTAGGCGTGCACACTGACGAATTCGTATGGGCATCGGTAAAGGTGGCGCCACCTTCGCTCAACGCATTGAGATTTGGTGTCGGGATTCTTGAGGAGCTATTCAGCGCCTGAATGTCGCCATAGCCCATATCATCGGCCAAAATAAAAACTATATTGGGCCTTTCCGGCTCCACTTTCGCCTTGCGTTTGCTCCCGCAGGACCCGAAAAAAAGGGTAGCCGCCGAAGCGCAGGCCAAAAAATAGGTTTTCTTGATCATTACAAAATAGGTGTATGTTCCACTTGTTCGGCCGGCAAATTAGAGCGATACCAAGATAAATGCTGTAACAGAGAGCCTATTGAGTAAGACACCAGAGATAGTATGTCGGAATGTGAAGAAAAAAGACATTGATGATAGCTATGCTATATTCGAAAAAATGGGTTTTGGAATATAAAAAAGCCATTTCCTTTTAACCGTTCCTCAAAAGGGGAATCGATCAAAATGAAATGGCTTTCCAGTAAATGAGTCAAAATTCTTTAAATACAGATAAGGAAAATTTCCCTATTCAGACTCAGGATGACAACAGTACTTAATACCTGAGACCTAAGACCTACACTCCTTAAGCCATCTATCAACCACTGCACATCTCGCAATCGTCAGGATTGTCGATAGAGCAGGCTACGGCTTCGGCCGAAGGTTGTTCCGTGCGCGTAACTTCCTTGTCTACGGTAAATTTGATCGCGTCGGCTGCTGCTTTGGTGCGCAGGTAGTACATACCGGTCTTCAAGCCGCTTTTCCAAGCGAAGAAGTGCATCGAGGTCAGTTTTCCGAAGTTCGGATCTTTCAGGTGCACGTTCATGCTCTGGCTTTGGCAGATATACGGCCCGCGGTCGGCGGCCATTTCCAAAACGGATTTCTGCGAGATTTCCCAAACGGTGCGGTAAATCGCTTTCAGATTATCCGGGATAATGGAAATATGCTGGACGGAACCGTTGGCCTCGATAAGACGGTGCTTCATCTCCTCGCTCCAAAGTCCGAGCTCTATCAGGTCTTTCAGCAAATGCTTGTTCACCACGATAAACTCCCCGCTGAGTACGCGACGCGTATACACGTTGGAAGTATATGGTTCGAAACATTCGTTATTGCCCAAAATCTGCGAAGTGGAAGCGGTCGGCATCGGCGCTACGAGCAGTGAGTTTCTCACGCCGTGTTCTTTGACCTGAGCTTTCAGCGCGTCCCAATCCCAACGGCCTGAATCCGGCGTAACGCCCCACAGATCGAACTGGAATTGGCCTTGTGAAACCGGCGATCCCTCGTAAGTCTGGTACGGGCCGTCCACTTTGGCGATTTCCATCGAAGCCGTCATGGCGGCGTAGTAAATCGTCTCGAAGATCTCTTTGTTCAAAAGCTTGGCTTCCGGACTATCAAACGGCATGCGCAACAAGATAAAAACGTCGGCCAAACCTTGGATTCCCAAACCGATCGGACGGTGGCGGAAATTGGAATTCTCGGCTTCTTTTATCGGATAATAATTGACATCGATAATCTTGTTGAGGTTGCGGGTCACCACCTTCGTGATCTCGAAAAGCTTCTGGTGATCGAACTTTCCGTTGGAAACGAATTTCGGCAACGCCAACGAGGCCAAGTTACACACGGCCACTTCGTCTTTGGCCGTATATTCCACAATTTCGGTACAAAGGTTCGAGCTACGGATCACTCCCAGATTTTTCTGGTTCGATTTTCCGTTACAAGCGTCTTTATAAAGCATATAAGGCGTTCCCGTCTCCACCTGCGATTCCAAAATCTTGAACCAAAGGTCTTGAGCTTTCACGACTTTTCTGGCCTTGCCTTCCTTCTCCAATTTCAGGAACAAAGCGTCGAATTCCTCACCATGGGTATCGAAAAGCCCTTTTGATTCATTCGGGCAGAACAACGGCCAATCGCCGTTTTCCTCTACACGGCGCATAAACATATCGGGAATCCACAAGGCGTAGAACAGGTCGCGGGCGCGGAGCTCTTCCTTGCCGTGGTTTTTCTTCAAATCCAAAAACTCGAAGATATCGGCATGCCAAGGCTCGATATAAATAGCGAAACTGCCTTTGCGCTTTCCGCCTCCTTGGTCCACGTAGCGGGCCGTCATATCAAAGTTCCGGAGCATCGGCACAATGCCGTTCGAAACGCCGTTGGTGCCCTTGATATACGAACCTTTGGCGCGCACGTTATGGATGCTGAGCCCAATTCCGCCCGCCGACTGCGAGATCTTGGCACATTGTTTCAGCGTATCGTAAATGCCGTCGATACTGTCATCGCGCATCTGAAGCAGGAAGCATGACGAAAGTTGCGGTTTCGGTGTTCCGGCATTGAAAAGCGTAGGCGTGGCGTGCGTAAACCACTTCTCCGAAAGCAGGTTGTAGGTCTCTATCACAGAGTCGATATCGTCGCCGTGTATACCTACGGCCACACGCATCAGCATATGTTGCGGACGCTCCACCACCTTGCCGTCGAGGCGGATAAGGTAAGAGCGTTCCAAAGTCTTAAATCCGAAGTAATCGTACTGGAAATCACGATCGTAGATAATCGACGAATCCAACAGCGCCGCATTTTCCTTGATTACTTTGTAAGTCTCTTTCGAAATCATGGAAGCGCGCTCGCCCGTGGCCGGATCCTCATAACGATACAGGCGCTTCATGGTGCTGGAAAAAGACTTGCTCGTAACCTTGTGCAGATTCGAGACGGCGATACGGGCCGCCAACAGGGCGTAGTCGGGATGCACGGTAGTCATGGAAGCCGCCGTTTCGGCCGCCAAATTATCAAGCTCCACGGTAGTCACGCCGTCATAAATTCCGGCGATAACCTTCTTGGCCACTTGGACCTGGTCCACATAACGATTGTCGAGGCCGTAGCACAGCCGTTCGATGCGCGCGGTGATCTTATCGAATTTGACGGACTCCTTCCGTCCGTCGCGTTTTACTACTAGCATGGTGGTGGCAGTTTGGGGTTTGAGCGATTGTTGTGGAAAGAGGAAACGGACGCCTACCGCCGGGATCTGTCCCGTTTCGAGCGACGTCCGTTTCCGTTTTTTTGAGCCTGTGGCTCCGCTAGAAGTCCTCGTCGATAGAGAACTTGGCCGTGTCGGCAGACGGGCGTTCCTGCATCACGCCGGCTTTCTGGTATTCGGCCACTCTTTTCTCGAAGAAATTAGTCTTGCCCTGAAGCGAAATCATTTCCATAAAATCAAACGGATTGGACGATCCGTAAACTTTCGGGCACTCCAACTCAAAGAGCAGACGATCGGCCACAAACTCGATGTACTGGCACATCAAGTCGGCGTTCATACCGATAAGGCTAACCGGCAAGGCGTCGCTGACAAATTCCTTCTCGATCTCCACCGCATCGGTGATGATTTTGACCACGGTATCCTTCGGCATTTGGTTTACCACGTGCTTGGTGTAAAGGTGGCAAGCGAAATCGCAGTGCAAACCTTCGTCGCGGGAGATAAGCTCGTTCGAGAAGCTGAGACCCGGCATCAGCCCGCGCTTTTTCATCCAAAAAATAGAGCAGAAACTTCCGGAGAAGAAGATTCCCTCAACGGCCGCGAAAGCGATCAAACGCTCTTGGAAAGAACCATTATCGATCCAGCGAAGCGCCCAGTCGGCTTTTTTCTTAACGCAATCGATATGCTCGATGGCGTTGAACAGATAATCTCGCTCTTTCGGGTCCTTAATGTAAGTGTCGATCAGAAGCGAATAAGTCTCGCTGTGGATATTCTCAATGGCGATCTGGAAACCGTAGAAAAACTTGGCTTCCGTATACTGTACCTCGGCCACGAAGTGCTCGGCCAAGTTTTCGTTCACAATACCGTCGCTGGCGGCGAAAAAGGCCAATACGTGCGAGATAAAATGGCGCTCGCCGTCGTTAAGGTTTTCCCAGTCTTTCAGGTCCTGGCTAAGGTCGATTTCCTCAGCCGTCCAGAAGCTGGCCTCGGCTTTTTTGTAAAACTCCCAAATGTCGTTGTGTTGTATCGGAAACAGGACAAAGCGATCCTTGTTTTCCTGGAGGATTGGTTCTGTGGTTTGAGTGATTTCCGTCATTTCATTCGTTTTCTTGGGTTTTACCGCCAGCCTTCCAGCGGTACTTTCCCTGCGGGCAGGACTTTAAAAATGCTAAGTTTGTCAAACGAAAACAAGAACCTAAAAACAAAAAAATATTACAAAAATATAAATAAACTAATTTGCAGAAAATCTGGCACGCCCTTGCCGGCCTATTCGCCGAATCGAAAGCGTAGATTCACTTAGGATTAGCTATTCAATTTTGATTATGACTTTTTTGATAGATTGAATTTAAATAAAAAATGAATTTTATTGAAATTGTGAAAATAGAGCCCTACCATGCCATCAGGAAATGGCTTTCAATAAAATTGATAAAAACCCACTTCAATCCACTGTTTTATATTTTTCAATAAAATTCAATATGAAAAATACAATTTAACCCCAACCTCATAAAACACATCCTGACGGCCAAAAAGTAGGTTTTCGAACCAAATTCACCAGTCATACAAATCTGATCACATATTTTAAAAATACAAGTTGTCACCGTTCCATATTTTTTCGGATTCTCAAAAGCCTTACTTATTTTTGTTTTTTCGAAAATACGACGATGACACCCCACAAACACAAAACAAAAAGAAGCTGGCGCGGATTCCGGGCGCTATTGTCTCTAACCAGAGGAGTACCGGCCACATACCAAGATTATTCCGACGAGTCGTTTTCCGAAAACGTCGCTTTGCCCGACCACCGAAATCTTTCCAAGCATTTCGGGCTTACTCCAAAAGCTATTCCACTTCCTTTTTGGTATATCTCCGCACAGGAAACTCATATTGAGCTGATGTTCCGGAAAAGATTTCCATACCCCTTAGCCGGAACCGTGCATGTGGAAAACAGTCTGGAAAAAATCACGGAGTTCAACCCCGAAAAGCCCGTGAATGTCCGAACAACCGTTTTTTGCGAAGCGAAACCGGAAGGATCTCCAACGGGAACATTCGTAACGGAATTCGAGCAAGAAGGCGAAGTATTTGTCCGAAACGAAAGCGTTTACCTTTGGAAAAAAGGCGGAAAAAAATCTAAAAAGAAGAAATCGGAACCGGAAATTTTCGAGGCCGATTGGAGCAAAATTTCGGACATAAACCCTACGGAAGGCCAAGTCTACGCTCGACTGTCAGGCGATCAGAACCCGATACACACCTCTAGCCTTATCGCCAAAGTTTTCGGTTTCAAAAGCAAGATTATCCACGGGTGGAATCTTGTCTACCGCCTTTATGCCACAGCGCTGGAAAACGGCCCGGAGCCTAAACGGTTCACAGTCCGGTTTCACAAACCCGTGGGCTTTCCGGGAAAGGTTATGATCGAAGGAAAACGAATAGAACCCTCCTCTCTAATCATTCAATCCCTGAGCCCCGACAGGAAAGTAAAACAGGTAAGCTTCGAAGCGGAATCCAACTTATCAGACGGTGATAAAAAACGATTCGACGAGATCAAAAATCATCGAATGCGACACAAAACACCGTAAAGAACTACCTTTAAAACAGTTACGTTATGATTAAAATAGAAAAGGGTAACGAATTTGCTACCCTTCTCTTTAAAAATAGATTATTTCTTTTCAGACATTACACCCAGACTCCAAACCAACTTCTCATAGGCTCCCGTATAGTCTTTCAGCTTCATGCCCTGAATCAACCAACGACAATTTTCAGAATCGTATTCCATTCTTTCGTCAAAACCTGATCTCAGGATTTCACCGTGTGAAACCAATTCGGTCCAACCCTTTTCTGTCCCGTCAAAACTGAGGCTTTCGCCCGTGGCGTAATCTTTTTCCACACGCTCCCACGGCCCCTCCAAACTTTCGGCCACAGCCAAACCGAATGATCTGCTGTTCTTGTTTTTCAATTCGTAAATCAGGTGATACTCCTTCTTCCCTTTGGCTTTGTAAATATGAACGGCCTCATGCACCTTGTCAAAAGCCAGTTTTTCCTTACTCCACCCGTTCGGGAATTCCTCAAAACTAGTGGTCTTCACGTATACGTCCGTCTGCGATTGGGTGTAGAACATATACATCTTTTCCTCGTCGGCCATTACCCAGAAATCAATCCATTTCTCTTTGCGGTTTTTCTCCACCAACGGCAAAGGATCAGACCACGATTCCGGATCCGAAATATTCTCTGTAGTGGAATACACCGGCTGATAATTCGAATCCCTATTCTGGAAAACCAGATACCAGAGCTTCTGCGGACGATAATAAAAAACTTGCGGGGCACAACCGTACCGAGTCTTTCCCCTGATTTGCTTCAACTCGTGACGAGTGGCCGTATTCAATTCCTCCAAAGTCGGGGCCGCCACATATCCGGTTGAATATTCACCATTGCCACGCGCTGTGTAGAACACGTGCCACATCCCTTCATAAAACACCACCGACGGATCTTTTACCGCCACTTCGTCAAAGGTACCCGCCTCGCCGGGCTCTAATACAGGATCGCTGACGTTCCAAGCCCTAACCGACTTCTTCGACACCGAAGCCGTTTTCGCTTCTTTCTTCTCAACCTGCCGATCCCCCTTCTGCATAAACCAGACAGCCAAACCGACAGCGACAAGAACCGCCACGGCCAAAACCATTTTCCGATTATTCATAACTCCTATTTTACTATATAGCTTTCCCGGATACGGCAAAGCAACAATCCAACAAATCGCAAGACACGCATTTTTTGCGCTCCGCATAGGCCCGGCTTTGGCGAGAAGAAGACGAAACCGTATATTAAAATTAAGGAAGACGGCGCTAATTCCGAAGGTGAATACGATGGCAAGGACAACGATTAAAGGGGGCATTTCGACAAAAACCTTCTCTAAGCGTACGGTATGAAAGGTTGTTCACTCACATAGTACCCTCTAGAGAAATGCTATAGAGCACCAGAAACCAAAATCAGTATTTTAAGTTTCTTTTTCGGCATAAAATAAATACTTCCATATCTTTTGGTTCGTTAATTCATCAGACCCAAGACAAAAACATGAAACTAATCTATACACTGGCGCTACTTCTAATCACTCAATTTACATTTGGCCAGACTAAACTTCTTTCCACTGAAGCGATAACGAAAGAAGAGTCCAAAGTAAAGCACGCCTTCGAAAGGTACCTGAAGAAGCCCAAGAACGGAAAACGAACCCGAATATTGGCCGAACTCTATAACGAATCGGTAAGAAAACATACCGACCGATTGGAGGTCCTAAGCAAAACACCTTCGGACGGTTTAACCGATTGGGAAGGGATCGTCAACGAAATCACGGCGCTCAAGTATCTGCGCGATATGACACATGGTTTTACGATCAGTGGACTCAATACCTCTTCGGAAAACCTAACCGCTAAAGAAGACAGCCTTCGGAAAAAGGGATCAAGGGTGCTTTACAAGCGCTCAAAGAAAATTCTTGAAAAAGACGGCCAGGCATATTATACATATGCGGACGCTTTTACGCTTCTCAACAGGTCCGTCGCTCTCGACTCCACTTTCGATGACGGAAAAAATCTGCTAAAAAAAGTTATCGCCGAAGGCAAAAAAACTGTTTCTTTCGCACCTGTCGGTTTTGATAACCAAGGCAACTATATCGAATGGTCAACCGATCACGCAAGCGTTTCCAGTGATTATATCATCGGCAAGCTGATCCATGATCTCTCCATACAAAATATAGGCGCCGAACTATTGGACCATCCCGCTCCCGCCAGAGAAGACTGGACAGTGGAAATGCAATGGGTTGCGCTTAATATCAGTCCTGCCAGAGAAGTACAGCGGAGATACGAACGTGAAAAAACGGAAAAGACCGGCGACAATGAAAAAAAGATAAAAGCAACCGTTGTCTACCGGGATACACACCATAATATATCCGGAACCTTGTCAGTGACATTTAAGGATGCGCGTTCGGAAGAGACCCTTGTTTCAAAAACATTTACGGGAACCTCTTTTCTCACTAATACAACGGCCACCTTTAGTGGCGACCGCAATGCGCTCACTTATCAGGATATGCAAGCGATAGAAAAGTCATACCAAACATATAAATTCACTTCGCCAGAATTAGTGAAACGAATGTACACCGAACAAATTCACCCACAAATCCTAAGGACTCTTGGGCATTACCTTAATTGGAACATTGACCTCGGAAGTCTTGAAACAAGCCTCCCCTAATCATACCATAAGAATTTAATTTCAGACAATACCCGGAAACCATTTTCTATCCTTCCGGGTATTTTCAGTTCTTAAAACCCATATTTTTTCTCCGCAGGCGTGCTATTTAAACCTTTTGTTCCAATATTCGCCCAAACTTTAGAAGCTACCGGATTTCTAAATAACCGGAAGCGAATTTTATCTTACGAATACGGTCATAATTTTCTTCGGGGCAGGGCGCAATTCCCTACCGGCGGTGACAGTCCGCGACTCTTTTTTAGCCACATCCACCGGTAAAAAAGACTGACTCGGTGAAATTCCGAGGCCGACAGTAAAAGTCTGGATGATAGAAGAAAAACTTGGCATACACCGCACCGATGACAATCGGCGTGGCAAAACCTGTTTCCATTTAGGGATATAGGCCCGCCCGCCTTTGTTGTTACGTGTCCGTGCGCGCCATGATAACGTCTGCCCTGCGGAAACGCGTACCGCCAACACAAACTAAGGGCAATGATGAAGAGCATCAACGATTTTGGAAATGACAGCGTAGCGAGAGTAGAAGCCGCATTGGCCAAACTCAAAGAAGGAAAAGGCGTGTTGCTCGTCGATGACGAGGACAGGGAAAACGAAGGGGATATCATCTTCGCCGCCAGCAACATGGGCGTGGCCGACATGGCCCTTATGATTCGGGAATGCAGCGGGATCGTGTGTCTCTGCATCACGGACGAGCGCAGGACACAACTCGACCTGCAACCGATGGTAACCCACAACAACAGTAAAAACCAGACGGCCTTTACCGTTTCCATCGAGGCCAAAAAAGGCGTGACCACCGGCGTATCGGCGGCGGACAGGATCCAGACTATCCGCACCGCCATCGCGCCCGACGCCAAGCCTGAAGATCTCGCCCGCCCAGGGCACGTTTTCCCGCTAGCGGCCAAACCCGGCGGAGTATTCGAGCGACGCGGACACACCGAAGGCAGTATCGATTTGGCGAAATTGGCCGGACTTGGCGATACCGCCGTACTTTGTGAACTCACCAACGAAGACGGAACAATGGCTCGCCTTCCGGAGATTATCACCTTCGCCGACAAGCATGAGATGACGGTTGTTACCATTGAGGATATCGTTCGGTACAGGACGATAAAAGAGAAATAAAAAGGGAACTATTCTCCTTATGTTTTCCTGAAAAAGTCCGAAGACGCAAAACATGCAATCTTCGGGCTTTTTACTTTTCAAGCTTCCTCCAACCCGCATTAGCTGTTATTCACTTTATGAATTCGGGCCAAAATTTGCATAACTACCGAAAACGGCGAACTGAGAAATCCGACCATACAACGGAGCGTATAAGCAGACCTGATGTTCCAAAAAAGAAACAAAACGAAACCCGTCCAGAAATCGGCGAATACAAATAATGCCGCCTATCGCCAAGACTTCCGTCAGGAGGCCGTTTTGCAGGCGAAAATGGCCGGGGTGATTCGTGGCGAGGCTCCCATACAGCGTAAAATATACCTTGGCAACGCTCTGGAACCGGTGGCTACGATAGACGGCCTTCCAAAAGAAATCTGTCTTAAGATGTTGCAGTACGAATCCAAACGCGAAGAAATGACTGACGAGGATCGGGTTGTAGCGGTAAAGCTTCACCAATATTTTCACTTCGACATTCCTTTACGAATAGCCTCTGACACAAAATGGGAAGACCTTAAGAAAAGGTTCAATGACGAAGGGGTGCGAGGCAACGATTTGACCACCAATTTCAAACGTGGCGACCTTATTGTGGGTGCCGGTGGCCCAAGAGCAACGAAAAGCATTAAAGAAAGATTACCACAAACGGCGGATGATTACCTGACGGTTGAGGCATTTCTAAAACGCCTTAATGTGGACGAACTCAGAACCGATCCAAAAAAGTTCAAAACCAGAATCATAAATCTGGCCACCATGTTCGGGCGAAACGAAAAAGACCCGAACTTTCTCTACTCGGTTTCAGCATTGAATAGTATGTTGATGAAGTTCAGATCACCTAGCGCCAACGATGTAAGAAGAAACCTGATAAGCTCGCGCTTGGCCCGGCGTCACGTCCATTTTGACCTAGACGGAACCGACGACGCAGTCGTCATCAAAAAGCTACTGGAAGGCGACGACACTTATCTTCCACATGATATAAACGACGTACTGCACCTTTTGCATGACCAAAGGCTAGTTCGGGCCGTCGACGATCCTGAATCCCGGGTTCTATATTATCGGAACGGAAAACTGGCAAATGCTCCTTGGGTCGATAATCCCGACCTTTGGGAATTGGCGCAACCCGAAAACGTAGCCAAACACCAAGACAAACTGGCCCGACGCAAGGCCAAGTATAAAACGGCCTCGGAGGCATTCGAAGTGGTCGAATGGGGAGATCTTACCGAAGATGGTCTCATGCTGACCGACTACCAAGTCGGACGTCGGGCCATAATACTTTCCAGAGATCACCTCTCAGACTTCACCGACGAACAATTGGCCACGGGAGGCGGAGTTAATCGTGAATGTACGGCCGTAGAGGAAAAAGGCTGGCAAATGGACGACCATCGACTGATAGCCAAACAATTCGCCAGTAACCCGCAACATGAGGAGAGGATTTTCACTCGTCTAGAGCGTGTGGCCGACCTGATAACCCAAAAACGAGAATCGGAAGCAATGAGCGAGGCTTGGAGCCAGAAGAAGGAGAAAAAGCGAAGCGCGGCAAGCACCCGGGAGGTCGAACGCTTAAGAAAACAGATGGAAGAAAGCCAATTCGGGAACCCGCAACCCTTCGGCAAAGACAATGACGACGAACTTTGATCAACGGGAAACCTTTGCATCCGAAACGTTTTCCAAAAAATTGATTATCAAGTCCAACTCCTCTTGCGAAAGCGACCCGCCAAATGCCGGCATATACTCTCCTCCGTTCACTATCCTTATCGTCATTTCCTGCCTGTTTAACCTCCTGCTAACATTTGTAAGGTCCGGCCCCCTAAGTCCGCCTCTATCCCCTATTTTATGGCAATAAAGACAGCCTTTGTCGTAAAACAACCTCATTCCCTTCAACAGTTTTTTGTCCGAAGTATCCAAGGTAGAGGCCGGCAAAGGCTTAACGTCAAACACCGGCGACCACGGCGCTTTCATCCCCTCAATACTCAAAGCGATCACGATAGCGACGGTCATGGCCACTCCCAAAATCGCCCAAGGCCTGCGCAACGGATGCCGTTCGCCCTTATTGGACAAAAACGGAAGCGCCAACAGAAGGAATATCAATACGGGAGGCCCAAAAGCGATCACGTAACTTTCGATTTTGGGAGGCATAAGCGCAAACAGCGCGAATATCCAAGACAAGTACCAATCCGGCGCCGGGTTGGCGTTTATACTGGCGGGATCCGGCGGGCCAACCAACTTCGGGGCACCGATAAAATAGGCCGATAACGCAATAATACAGATTACGCAAAATCCGAAAACCATATCGCGCCAAGCGGCGTCGGGAAAGAAAGGGACTCCCTTTTTCTCCAACATCTTTTCGTACCAAACCCTATATTTTTTCGGATCAACCAACCTGCCTACTTTCGGAGGTTCGGAAATACCGTTTCGGAAAACCAGATAAACGTGAAAGGCCGTAAAACCGAAGAGCAAAGCCGGAACAATAAACACGTGGTAAGAATAAAACCTGCCCAACGTATAACCGCCCACGGTTTCTCCCCCAAGCAAAAAATAAGCGATCGCCTTGCCTATTACCGGTATACGCCCCAATTGCTCGGCGGCAACTACGGCGGACCAAACTCCCGTATCATCCCAACGGAGTAACTGTCCGGTAAAGCCCATCACAATGGTGAGCAACAGCAAAACGATGCCCGTAATCCACTGCAGCTCACGCGGAAACTTGTAGGCCGCCGTCAAAAACACACGGATCATATGCAGGCCCATCAGCAAGATCATTCCCGAAGCACCGAAATAATGGATGCCCCGAAGCCAAGCGCTCAAGGTATTTGCGGAAATAAGCACCAATGATTGATAAGCCGTATCCGAAGACGGCTGATACAATAGCGAAAGCCCAATACCGGTAACAACCTGAAGCATCAGACAAAACAAAGTGGCGCTACCGAAAACATACGACCACTTAGACCCCGGCGGAACCAAATGCTTCGCCAAGGGAACAACCAAAGCCGATATCCCCGACCGGTCGTCAATCCATTGCCATATTTTCCGTAATCGCTCCATTTTTTTATATCTGGAAAAGGATGGAAAGTAAAGAGTACATAGTAAAGCGTAAATAGACTAAATGGATTGGGCCGGTTTTGTCTAAACCCTAAGTTCCTGCCGAACAATACTCTTTACTATGTACTCTTTACGCTTTACTAAACTCATCCATCGGACAATGTCGTTATCGGGACACCGCCAGTTAATATCTCAACTTTTTCGCCACTCAATCTCACTTTGTATTTTGTCAGACCTTTGGGTGGTGGGCCTGCTGCCACTTCGCCGTTTTTGTAATACACCCCGCCGTGACAGGGACACAGAAACAGCTCCGAATCGGCGTCCCAGCGTACGGGACAGCCCAAATGGGCACAGTTAATCGCAAAGGCGGTAAAGCAATTTTCGCTATCGCGCCGGAGCCAGGAAGCCGTAAAGCCTATTCCTTTTTCCCAAGGGGCGGTTTCGCTGTCGCGAAATTTCACCAAAACGGTTTTTCCCAACTCAAAATCCGTAACACGGCCCACCGATCTCCATACGGGAACTTTTTTTGTCAGCCAAGGCTCCAACAAAGCGCCCAACACGGGAATCCCGATAATCAGGGCGGACAACCCTCCCAAAAAGAAAGTAAGCTTTTCGAGAAAGCCCCGCCTGTTCATTCCGGCTTTTCCTTTGCCACAAGATTCGCAATTTTGTTCCGTATCCTTATTCATTTCCGGATTCGTTGTACTCGTCTCTCAAATCGTTGATCCATCCGACCAAGCCGTAAAAGAACAATCCCAAACCGATCAGACTCATGACATACTGCGTCACAATTCCCCAGAATATCAAAGCCACGCCCATCGACAATACCAGCGGGTACCAAGTAGGTTTTGGCAGTTCCTGAGGGAAAGCTTTATGTTTTTCGGTTTCTTTTTCCATACTCCAAAGGTTTGAAATTATGCCACCGCTTTCTCTCTGTCTCCTTTTCTAAGCCAAGAGAAAAGAATACTCATCGATACCGACAGGTATATCAGACACCCCGGAACCCACATTATCAGCCCGGCGATCTGTTGGTCCGTCCTTGGCTGAATTTTCCAAACGTTTCTGACCAACACGCTCACTGGATCCGACGGGTCTGTACCCGTAAAGCCGGGATAAAGCAATTTCGGGGAAAACGCTATGGCGATTCCCAGCAGACTACAGCCGATACAGGCAGTCACCAAATACGCGACACAACGCAAAGGGTGCATAGCACGGATACTGCGCATTCCCAACACGGGAAAGTAGAACCAAATTCCGGCCAAAAGACTTAAAACCGCTACCCAAGCCTGAAAATCTATACTGGCATACTTTTCTGAAGAGACTTTGGCCACCACCTCCGGGACGTGCAATAGCCACATCACACACAGAAACAATGGCCAAGTGATCAGCGGCTTATATAAAAGCTTCTCCATTTTGATCTCGGCTGGAGTAATGTCATGCTTTGCCACACTCGCCCAAAACAAGGCGGGGATAACCATCAACACCAATACATGACGGACCATATGAGCGAAAAACAGATACTTTTTGGCCAAATATGACAATGGAGAAATCAACGCAAACACGGCCAATATCAAAGCAGCAAACAAAGCGAACCAATGCCAAAACCCGGTATGCATATTTCCGTAAGCTTTCCTGATCCAATACAGAAAGATCAACATCACGATGATCAACACAGCGGGGAAATTCCACTCCTCAAGCAACGCGTTCCATCCGTTCATAGCAAAGGCCTTAGGTACACAAAGAAAAACACGAAGACCCACACCGCATCCACAAAGTGCCAATACCACTCCGTAGCCAAAAAGGCCGAAAACGGCCCGTTACCCTTAAAGCTTCCCAACAAAACGAGCGTAAGGAATACGCTAAGGATTATCAGGCCAACAAAGACATGAAAACCGTGAAAACCCGTAAGCGTAAAGAACGCGCTCCCGAAAATATTCATGCTGATCTTTACGCCACGCTCATAAAGCATATAATATTCCGTAGCCTGCCCGGCCAAGAATATCGCTCCGAATACGATAGTCACGACTAACGCCCCTACCAACACTCCTCTCTTTTGTTTTCTTAAAGCCCAATTCGCCACGGTAATGGTACCGCTACTGGAAAAGAGAAAGATGGTAAAGATTCCCGTGCGTCTTATATCAAGATATTTCGCCGACTCCGCCCAATCATCCGTCAAGTTCCGGAAATAGACATAAGCCACAATCAAGGCCACAAAAAACAAGGCCTCGGAGGCGATAAAGAACTGCATCAACAAACGGGTTTGGCGATATTCCATGGCCTAATTCTTTTTGTCTTCTTCCCAATCCAACAATGCTCTCTCGGTCCGTACCGGCGACAGCTCGCCGAAGTTTTTCAAACTCGGCGGAGACGACGCGTGCCATTCCAAGGTCCAGGCTCCCCACGGATTTTTGTCCGCTTTCACCCCTTTTCTTAGGCTATGGAAAATATTCCAGATAAAGATCAACATAGCCACGCCCATCATCGCCGCGCCAACGGTAGAGATAAAGTTGAGAATCCCGTACCAAGGCAAATCCGGATAAGTGTAAACCCGCCGGGGCATGCCCATCATGCCCAATAAGTGCTGGAACAAAAATGTCATATTGAAGCCAAGCAGAAAGAGCCAGAAATGCCACTTGCCCAGACGCTCGGAGAGCATACGTCCGCTGATTTTGGGAAACCAATAATATATACCGGCGAATATTGTGAACAGCGTCCCGCCCAAGAAAACATAATGGATATGCGCCACCACAAAATACGTATCCGTCACTCGCCAGTCGATCGGCACGATGGCGAAGGCCACTCCACTCAATCCTCCAAGCGTAAAGTCAACGATAAACGCCAAAGCGAAGAGCATGGACGTGGAGAAATACACCGCTCCGCCCCACATCGTAGCTATCCAGTTCACTATTTTTATTCCGGTAGGAATTCCGATCAGCATACTGCCCGCCGCAAAGAAGGTGTTCACCGGGTTTCCCAAGCCCGCCGCAAACATATGGTGGGCCCAAACGCCAAACGACAACAAAGCGATAAACACCGTACTGCCCGCCAGCGTCCCGTATCCGTAAATCTTTTTTCTGCTGAAAACCGGAATGACTTCGGAGATAATCCCAAAACCCGGCAACGCAAGAATATACACCTCGGGGTGCCCAAAAGCCCAAAAGAAATGTTGCCAAAGCAAAGCCGATCCTCCGCTGGAAGGCAAAAAGAAATGCGCTCCCAATTGGCGGTCGATCAAAAGCATAAACAAACCGGCGTTGAGCAACGGAAAAGCGGCCAGGATAAGAAAACTGTTGATAAAAACCATCCAGACGAACAAAGGCAACCGGCCCAAGCCCATCCCTTTTACCCGCATGGTAACCGTAGTCACCACAAAATTAAGCGCCGCCCCAATACTGCCTATTCCCGTCACTATCAGGCCAATGCTATAATAATCCAAGCCATTGGAAAAAGAGTAGTTCTGTTCGCTCAAAGGCGCATAGCTAAACCAACCGGCGTCCGGCGCTCCGCCAGCCAAAAAGCTGAAATTTAGCAGGAAACCACCGAGTATAGTCACCCACAAGCTCATGGCGTTCAATCGGGGAAAGGCCATCTCGTTCGCACCAATCATCAACGGCAAGAAATAAGTGGCCAAACCGATCAGCGTAGGCATCAGCACCAAAAACACCATAGTAGTGCCGTGCATGGTAAAGAGTTGGTTATAAGCCTCCGGGCCAAGCAGATTAAGCTCCGGCCAAGCCAATTGCAAACGCATAAGCATAGCCTCCAAGCCACCTACCAAAAAGAAAAACAGTCCCGTCCACAGGTACATAATCCCCAACTGCTTGTGGTCCGTACTGGAAAGCCACTGCACCAGCCCATAAGTGGACCGCAAGGAAGGTAAAGGTACGCCCGGCTCGGGCACGTCGGCTCGGTCAGGTTTCATATTGTTTATTTTAAGGTGTACAGGTACGCCGCGATGGCGTCTATCTCCTTTTCTGTCATAATGAAATTAGGCATATGCGCTCCGGGCTTCATCCCTTGCGGATTCGCAATCCAAGCCCTCAGGTTCTCGAAATTATTCTCATACTTTCCGCCCAACAAAGTCTTGCGACTAGCCACATGCGTCAAATCCGGACCTACAGTAGCCACCGCTTTTGTTCCGCGGATAGCGTGGCAATTCCCGCAAACTTTCTCTTCGAAAAGAGCCTTCCCTTTCTCGGCTATAGCGGAACTTGGTGTCTTGGCCAACTCTTGTTGCGAGTTTATCCATTGCCCAAAATCTTGTGGAGAATGCGCCACCACCCTAATCCTCATCCAAGCGTGTTGCGCTCCGCAATATTCGTTGCAAGCGCCTTCGTAAACGCCGGGCTTGCGGGCCTGCATCCATATATAATTCGTTACGCCAGGCACCATATCCGCTTTTCGGCCCAAGGCCGGGACGTACCAGTCATGCACAACGTCAGCTGATTCCAGACGCACCCAAAGTCGTTTTCCGGTAGGAATATGCAGTTCGTTGGCAACCATCACCCACTCTTCCGGATAGCGGATTTCCCACCACCATTGGTGTCCCACAATCACAATATCCGCTTGCTGTCCCTTTTCGGGCTGGCGTTGGATATCCGTTACGGCCATAATCGTAAGCGCCAAGAAAAGCAGGATAATTCCCGAAGCCAGAAAGATAGTAGCCCGTTCCAGCCACTGCATTTTAGGTTCGGGTTTCAAAGCTTTGGTAAACTTCCTCACCCTGAATTTGAGGATAACATATACCGTAGCCCCCATCACCAACAGAAACACTATTCCCGCCGCCCAAAGGAAATGGTAGAACAAGCGGTTAAAGGTATCCGCATCTTCAGAAACACTCTGGAATATGTTATTCAATATCGTATTCATCGATACTCGCTCTCTCTTGCGAAAGGCAAGTCGCAAAAAAAGGCCCATTCTCTTTTCGTCACCGAAAGAAAATGGACCCAACTCTCTAAGCTTTCAAATAAAACCCTTTCTTCTACTCCTCTTCTGTCTCTCCTTCAGGAGCCACCGCAAATACCCGGAATTCAGCTATATTGGAATACTTCTGCCAATTTGATTCCCTGTACGCCCCATTAATCTGGATTTTAACATAACGAGCCTCTTTAAACTCGGAACAATAAAATTCCTTCCAGTCGGAACTATAAGATCCAGGCCAGATATATTTGGCCACTTTTGTCCAATTCTCACTGTCCAAGCTGACAAAGACATCCATGTCAGAAATATGGTCTTTGTACTGTGTCCTCGGCAAGTAACGGAATCCCATCACTTTAGAGGTCTGCTTCATGTCAATAGTAATGATATGCGGATAAACAAAAGAACTGTTCTGCCAGTCCGTTTGCCAAACTGTCCCTCCGTCGTCGTCAAACATTTTGCTTTCATGGTGTTTGGCTTCCTGACGCGTATAATCGGAATGCGCACTCCAGAAAGTCGGATCAAGCTCTATACGCTCATATGCGGCAGGATTACGAATCAATTCACTGTCTAGAGCGTACCCCATATTTTTCTTAACATTCATCAGGAACTCCTCATCGCCCACAACGTTTCCGAACAACCACATATGATCATGGGGAGTGAACACAAACCCTTCATAACTTGGCAGGTTATTCCTTTTTTGGTCATAATACCCCTGTATGATATCGACATCAGGGTAGGCTTTTTCCAACGAATCCAAGAAGAACAAATACTTTCCTATTCTCAATTCCTCCGGGTAGCCCATCTGCTGTTCTTCCGTCATGTTAACGGGATCGAACTCACGATAACGCTCATCCGCTTTGGCTTTGTCAATATAGCTTTGAACTTTGTCTCGGGCACCGCTTACGCCCAGGCGTTCCAACACTTTATAGGCGGCATACATACCAAAAGCATTATCCCCAAAGGGCTCGTTATTGGGCAAAGACCAGACACCGTGCACCAACTCCGCCAAGCGGTAGCGCATTTCTTCCTCATTTTCATAATAGGCTCCTACGGTAAGCATATTTTCTCCGAAAAGGCTACTGTTGATCCCCGTAGGCAATACATTAATCTTTACGGCTCCCTCTTTTGCTTTAGGCACTCCCGTCCAAGCTTCCATTTCAGGAGCTATTTCTCCGAACAACGTACTGATATTCTTAGCCTTCTCAAATTGGAAGTTATTAACCGAAAGCTTACTTCCATCATTTTCGATCTCAATTTCAGGAGCTATAGACGGTCTAAATTTATCTGAACTGGCAAATCCCTGTTTGTTAACGGAAATCTTGCCCAACAAATCCTGATAAAATTGGTAGTTGGCCTCAACCTTCTCGTTACCAAACAAGTCAATGCCCGACGCAAACACTTTACCTTCACCAAAATCCCTAACCGCACAGACAGGCATCCCCCCGGCCTCAAGCAACACTTCCCAGTCCCCTTCTGTCAACTCCAAGGCATAGCCATTATTAAACGAACGAAGGTTTTTGCCTTCAAGTGATCCCGGGGTTAATTCCGATGCGTAACTAAAACCGAAACGGGAAGCCAGTTCGTTCGCCGAAGCCTTTGACTCCATTCCGTCTCCCATACCAAATATGGCCAGCGCTCCGCCATTCTCCAATTGCGTAAAGTAGGAGAGAATGTCTTCGTCACTATATGAGTTTCCATTATCGACATTCACAAACACGTTTAACACACTCACCGTTGAGAGGCTTGATTTTAACCTTTCCGGTACGGCAATAGAATGCGAAACGCTCTGCTGGCTTCCAAAATCAATAAATTCACTAAAAACGGAGCCTTCTTGGCCCATCAAGTTTGGAGTCCAGTATTGAGACAGGTCGTTCATTACGTGAACACCCGTTTTTGTTGTCACCTCAGTTTCTGGCACAACGTATATATCATCCTCTTGATCACAGGAAAAAATGGTTCCCGCCAGGATCAAGGTTCCTAGTAAAAGTCTATTCTTCATACGATTTGACTCAAAAATTCCGACAAAATTTTGAATAGATAGTTTCCGAAAAGTAGTGATAGCGGAAACGGAATTAGTCCCGTTTCCGCAGTGAGCCAAGGTAAGCCTTTTGCTCGCCTCGCTTAGGTTTCTTTGCCTATGAACCTATTGCTACTCCGTATGTAACGCTTTATGTATTGCCAATACTAAAACCATATCACTAAGTTCCCCGGAAACGTTAGCCTACTTTGCGACAACCCATCCGTCGGGTCCGCCACAATCCGCTCCGCCTGACCTGTAGTGCGCACCGTCGCTGGAAGTGGGGTCACCTATCACCACATTCTGGCCCTCAAACACGACACAAGAGCTTGTCTTCATGTTTATTACGGAGCCTCTTTTACCTGCCCTGTTGTTTTCGAATATGCAGTTTCTTATTCTGGGTTTACCCACTAATTCCAGCGCTCCAGCTTCGTCTCCAGCTTCATTGTCCTTGAATACGCACTCGTTAAAGAATGGACTGTTATCATCCACACTGATCTTATAAGCACTGCATAGAAATACTCCTGCCCTTTTTGTAGAATAATTTCCTTCGAACAAGCACCGCGTAAATACGGCTTTATTCTTCAGCAGGTACCCTGCGGCGCCATACTGTCCTTGATTATCAAGAATATCACAATCTGTAAAGTGCGGAGAGCCCGACAGAATATAAAGTACACCTTTGCGGGCCTTTCCGTTTTTAATCACAAATCGCTCGACCTTACATTCGTCATTCAGATTCGACGCCGACATTTTGAATGTAGCCGTCCCTTCTTTTCCAGCGTCCGGAGCCAATCCCTCGGCATTAATCACAGTCTTAAGATTTTCAGGACGTTCCTCCATTGTATTTTCCGTCCCGGCAAAACCTCCATAAAGGTCCACGCCCTTTTTCAACTCAAGCTGAAACTCTTTATAATCCCCCGTGGCGGCTACCCATATCTTAACGCCTTCCTTGGCTTCGCCCATAGCTTCCCCAATGCTATTAAAAGCAGAATCCCAAGAAGCCCCCGTTCCTCCGTCAGGAGCAAGCAGGTTTACGTAAATCGTTGAGTTGGTCACAAAAGACTTAATCTCGCCTGACCCAGACGCAAATTCGTTCTGAACCACTACATAGTAGCGGTATTCTTGGTCAGGGGCAAGGTTTTCGGCCCATGCCGTAAATACACCGCCTTCGCTAAGTATAAAGTTTCCGTCCGTATCTTTCTCTGGCGAAAAGAAGCTCTGCCTTTCGGGCGAACCTTTTGGCCAACATACTATCGTGATTTCCGGATTGTCACTTCCACCGTCACTAATCAATTTGCCACTCAATAACGCTCGATTAAAAGTTACGGATTCGTGAGTCAAAGTCTCAGCGGAAGGCTCGCTCACGGTAGAAGATATCAAGGTGGAAAACGAAATCGGGTCGCCGTCTTGCCGGGCATCCTGATCCTCAACGGCAAACGTATAGGCATAATCAAAGTAGGATTTCAAGTCTTCAAGGTGAACGGAAAACTTCTCGCCGTCTAAAAATGACTTTCCTTCCTCAAGTTCAATCGAGGCTTTTTTGCGAGTGTTCATATCCCCTTGCTCCCAATAATAAAAGCTGACATCCTTTATGCCCGTCTCACCAACGTTAAGGATCTCGCCGTTCAGCGTGGCCTCGTTTTCGCCGATCTCCGTCGCCGTCAAAGTGGATACTTTCAGGCGCTCAACCGCCGGAGGAGTCTCAAACCCCGGCTCGTCTTCGTTGCAAGCCACAAACACAGTCATTGCGGCCAACAACATAAAAAGATATTTTTTCATAGATACCATTTTTTAAAACGTCCTGTTTTACTCTTTTCCCAAAAAGTTCATATTGAAATCCAGATACCAATTATCCGGATTGATCAATTCGGTATACACTTCTTGAGCCTTGGCTTGATCCGTAAATTTTTGAGCCACGCGTTTGGCCAGCATCATCGGGTTATTCGATCGAGAGGCAAAACGCACAAGCGTATTCCATCGACGGCCCTCAAAAGCGAACTCCCGGGCGTTTTCCTCCAACAGAATTTCTTCCACCGCTTCCAGTTTATTCAGCAAATGCGGAGCGTCCTTCAGTCCCGTATATTCCAAAAGGTCAATCGATTCCAAGTTGATACGCTTACGGATACCGTCCGCCTCGGGCTGGCCCGGGATTCCGGTGTTGATTGTCGCCATGGCGTCATCGTGCAGATTCATCCTGTTTACTGCCTCAGCGTACATCAGGTGCAAGTCAGCGGCGCGGTAGATACAAAATGGCGCTTCGCTCACAATCTCACTGCTTAGCGACATATTATCTTTATCCATCACGTACTTGCGGACAAAGTATGACAGCTTCCCGCCGATTGTGGAAAAACCTACGGAACCTCGCTCCCTTCGAAAATCCTCATCATTGTCATGGACATCCTCCCAAGCGCTGATCGCCTGAGCCGTTGGTTTAAGCAAATAATCACCAGCTATGCCGTATAAGAAGAGCTTAGCGAATCCGTTAGACTGTCCGCCAGTTCTCTTGAAAGGCACTATCGACACATGTTCGGCGTATGCGGCGCTAGTCTCTGTTGTTGGTACCGCATTCCATATTCTTTCCCATGAGCTTCCTCCTGTCCGGTTGCTGCACTTAAAGAAGTCCGAATCCTCTCCTCCTCCGTCGGTTACTATCGCCTCCAGGAAATACCCAGAAGCCGTGGAGTAATTTCCGGTCAAAAGGTGTAGCTCGCCCAACAAGGCGTTTCTGTTTATATTAAACCTATCCCAAGCAAAATCATCCGAATCCCCTCTCCAATGAAGTTTAGGAGCGTCTTTAACAGCTTCCATCTCTTGGACAAGCCAAGCCAAAAGTTTTGTCCGTTCGATCATTTCTGGTTCAAAACTCTCCCCATAACCTGTCAATGGATCCAGAATAAGCGGCACTGACTTATAAGTCTGGGCTAATTGTAGGTATGTCCACGCCCTTAAGCTCTTGGCTTCAGCCAAGTACACCTCCATAATCTCTTCCGTAAAGTCGGCGTCGACAAGGGCCTTATCAACATTAGCTATGATATCGTTACATGCGAGGATCACGTCATAAAACACCCTAGGGTTCGCGTACACGTTGTTTTTCCCTATACGATGTTCGTCGATCTCGATCAGATCCCCGTTATAATTGTCGGTAACCGTAAGCAAATCCGCGCGGAGATCCCCCAACACGACGACCTCCTCTACCAAATCCTGTAATTCGGCATAAGCGCCGATCATAGCGCTACGAACCTTTTCATTGGATGTCCAATGTTTGTCTTCCTCAAGGATCGTATCCTGATCCGGATCAAAATAATCGGAGCAAGATCCCAAGCCTAAAGAGCCCAAAAGCAAAAGGCAAATCCAGAGTCTTGTAAATGTTCTCATATCCGTATTGTGTTAGCACCGCCCAAGTTCAATATCAAGAGCGGTGCGATATTTCACTAAAACCTAGATTAGATGCCAAGTTTGAATCCCGCCATCAAGCTACGCGTCACCGGTACGCGTCCGTAATCGGCGCCCATACCGGCTCCGCCAACAACCGCCGAAACATCAGGCGAGAATCCAAGATATTTGGTGTATGTAAACAGGTTATGCCCCGTTACATGTATATCCAGACTGCGGATTATCTTGATGTTCTTCAAAGGCACGCTATAGTTGAGGCTAATATTGCGCAGTCTTACGAAGGTTCCGTCCTCGATCCAGCGGTCAGAAAAACGGCCGTTACCCATTGGGTCGCCATAAACCGCTTTCGGCATATCGGTAATATTTCCCTCCGCTTTCCATCTATTCTCCACCGCCGAACTCTGGTTCCGGTAAGTGTCCATAGATTCCAGATTGTTCCTTACATGGTTATAGATGTCATGCCCAGTGGCAAAATCAAACATGATATTGGCACGCAAACGTCCATAACGCAGACGTGTAACGAATGAGCCAGAAACGTCCGGATTCGGGTCTCCGATAATCTGCTTGTCGGCGGCGTTAATCACTCCGTTTCCGTCCAAATCATCGAATATCATATCACCTGCGCCGAACGGATTGCCATCTTCGTTAACCAAAGGTTTTCCTTCAAGTCCCGCCGCATTTGCCTGCTCGGTAGTGCTGAATACCCCTTTAGTTTTATGTCCGTAAAAAACGTTCACCGGCTCGCCCACTTTCATAATGCGCTCGCCTCCTTCAATCGGCGTGATTATACCTCCGTTAACCAATGACTCCTGACCAGCCGTGGCCGGCAAAGACAACAACTCGTTTTTGTAATGAGAAAGGACAAGTCCAAATTCCAACCCGAAACGATTACCCCTTATGGCTTTCACATCCAAGGCCATTTCGAGGCCCTTGTTAGAAAGGCTACCGCCGTTCCTTACATAAATGGACTCACCGTAATAAGAGGGAAGCAAACTGTACCCCAAAAGGTCATTCACCTCATTATCAAAATAGTCCAGTGATAGTTTGGCTACGCCATCAAAGACCGAAAGATCCAATCCGACATTCACGTGCGTTGTCTCTTCCCAGCGCAAATTAGGATTCGGGATACCGCCCCGAACAAGTCCGGAACCGGTATAGTAGGACGTAGACTCGTAATAAAACAGCGAGTTCACGTTACCTATATCATCGTTTCCTGAAACTCCGTAACTGGCCCTTAGCTTCAGGTCATCAATTGACTGAATTTGGGCCATAAACGGTTCCGCCGAAATCCGCCAAGCACCCGCTAGCGAATAGAACAAACCGAAGCGGTAATCCTCATCGAAACGAGAGTTCCCGTCTACGGTAGCGTTCGCCGCCAATATATATTTGTTCAGGTAAGTGTAATGAGCGGCGGCCTCAAAGCTCATCGTATTCCAAACACCACCCGAAGGACGGATATATCTCAAAGACTTATCCCCTTTACCCATTTTGACAAACACGTCAGAAGCGGAATTGGCGTCAATCGCAAAATACTCGTCGTAATCGTTTTGCTTTCCTCTAACGCCTACACGCCCGCTAAGGTGATGCTTACGGCCGAAACTACGGTTAACATTTAGGCCTCCGGCAAAATAAGTGCTGTAATACGCCCGCTCCATATGGCCGATGACGTTACGAGCTTGCCCATCTTGCTGCGATACAACTCCTACATCCGGCGTAAAAGAATCTTCACTGTATTTTAGCAAGTCAAAACCCGTATTGAAATAAATATCCAAGCCTTTCGAAAGATCAATAGTACCGTTGACACCAGCTATGGTTCTAAATGTCTCGCTATCTCCCAAAGAATTATCAATCAAAGCCTTAGGATTACTCACATTAAACATCCCGGTTTCCGCGTAATGGGGTAAACGGTAGCCGTCCTCACTAATTTTGTAAGGACTCATCATCGGGGATTTGTACAACGAGGCTAAAATTGGATTACTCACTTCCGAGTCCCCTTGATCCCTATTAAACCCAAGACTTCTGGAAAACAGCAAAGTGGGCTTCACGGTAAGTCTCGACAGCAACTTCATCTTGGCGTTCAACCCGAAGTCAAAACGCTCGTAACTTGTGTTCTTGATAATCCCGTCATTACTCGTGTACCCTGCGGTGGCAGCATAATTTGAGATAGCGTCACCGCCTCTTACATAAGCCGAATAGTTCTGGATAAACCCGCGTTGCTGAGTCCAGTCCTGCCAATCAGTGTCCGAAGCGTAACGGTAGTGTTCCTCCCCTTCCGCTTCTCCAACCATAAAAGGAGAGTACGTCTTGATAAATTCATAATCATGCCCTTGCCCACGCATCTGCTCTAGGGTAAGGTTTTTATGCTCCGCAGCATTAAGCAACGGCATTTTGCGAGGTTTAAACTGCACCCCAAAATTCGCCTCTACTCCCACACGGGTCTCCGTAGCTGTCGAGCTGGCGGTTTCGATAATTATAACCCCGTTTGCGCCTAATGAACCGTACAGAGAGGCAGCACCGTCCTTAATCACGGTCACACGATCGATATTCTCCACCTTCAAGGTGGAAAGAGGGTCCAAGTCCACGCCTCCCGTCACGCTATAGTCAGCGAAGCGGTTCTCAAAAATCACCCCATCGACTACAACCAAAGGCCGGGTGTTTGCGGACAACGAGGAGATACCCCGAATATTCATATTGGAACCGTACCCCGAAGCCCCTGAACGGGCACTGCTATACATGCCCGGGACCAAACCGCTCAGGGCGTCGGACAGGGTGATATACCCTTTTCCGGAAAAATCCTCAGGCCTTAAGACTGTCGCCGCATATGGCAAATCCTTGGGTATCACATAGCCGTTTTTCCATACGGCCGGGTCCATATCCGAGACACTTGATTCGTCCAAAAGACTGACATCCAACGTAGTCCTTCCATTCAGATAAACCAATCTGGTCTTGAAGCCCACATAACTCATCTGCAAAGCCGCCAACCTAGGGTCGACTTCCAGAGAATATCGGCCTAAACTATCCGTCTGCGCCGTCTTGCCGGAAACTCCGTATACACTTACCTGCACATCACTCAATGGCTGTCCATTGCGGGCATCCGTCACTACACCCCGCACAGGAACTTGCCCCTGAGCGACAGATACGTGACAAAACACCAGCAAAAGCATGGACAAGCACATCGCCGTGCGCAGCGCTTTATATTTATGCTTTATATGATCCATATATTTTCTTTTTAATTGGGCCAAATGCGAATACGCATGCCCAAATGCCAAAAAACAGCGTGCCTAATTATTGAGCAACACGTTATATTCCGACACGGGAACAAAAGTGATTTTGTCAAAAGAAAGGCCGTATGTGCCTTCCACGCTATTGTTGGGTTCCAAGGTTGTAAAACTAACCTCATGGTCTCCGTAAGACGATAGCTGGACATAACCGATAAAGTGGTTTCCCCAGTTGCCCCAAGGCCTATAGTCATCTGCTATTAGCTCACCGTCCACTGACACGTTCAGCACACTGGTAGAAGACGAAAGCGGACTCCACATAAGCCTGTAAGTACCGGCCATTAGGCTATCACAGGTATAAGTAACCGTGAACGGCTCGTTCGCCTCGATATCAACGGCAACGTTTTGTCCCTGATGGGTCTCGCCGAGCTCATACTCTTCAATATCGATCTCAAACTCGCCTGCTTCGCCCTCAGTATATGTGTCTACTCCCATAAGGTTGGAGGCCAATAGACCAAGGGATTTCCACTGGTACAGATAACCGTTACTTTGTATAGTGTATGGTCCGGCGTCCTCTTCGTTGACCTCTACCAGGTAACCGCTTGTCATTACCATATAATTGTCAATGGCCTTTTCAGCTGTGGTTATATCATCCTCTTTGTACCAAACCGTCGAAGTCATGATCGCCTCAAGCACTTTGTCTTCCTTGGTAAGTCCCTTTTTGTCTTTTTCAACATAAAAGGCTTCAGGAACATTGTCCGCACTTTCATAATAGCGCTTTACTATACGGTCGAAAGAGGCCTGTATCGCATCATCGCTAAGCATAAGGCAAGAGACTGTGGAGTCCTCGTGCGAAATATCGGCCACCCCGGAAAGAAAACTGCTTTTTTCTACCCAAGCAGAATCGTAAATCGGACGCCCGAACCTGTCGGCGCCAACCTCTACGCTGTTTTCCCGGTCAAATACCAACTCAAAACGGTTCACCCGCTCTCTGTATTTCGAATAATCGTCCCCTACTACGCCAATCTCCTCATACAGGTTCCTGATCGGCATTTGCATATTCTCCAAAACATGTACAACACCATTGGAACAAACAATATCGGATTCAGCTAAAGAAGCGGAACGGTTAATCCTTAGACCTTCGTCGGTATAACTGAAGCGAAAGTTTTTGCCCATCAGGCTTTTCATAAAAGCGAAGCCTTTTGTCGGAACGTTTCTCTTGTACATCGGCGTATTCGCCACATGGTAGCGAATCACGTTACGGATCGAATCTTCCGAGAACCCTTCGAAAGAGGGAATATTCCCGTTACGAACAGCCATCACGGTACCTGACGCACTGTTTTTCAATGTTTCCAACAGCTCAAAACGCTCCAGTAGCGTCACAAAATCACTATATTCAGGTTTGCTGAGAATATAGTCGGCCGTGGTACCGTCATGTACGAATGGTTGTTTGTCCTCAAAATGCTCCTCGAATTCGCTGTCACACGAAGTCCAAACCGCAACGGCGAAAAAAGCGAGGATATATAAAAGTCCTTTTTTCATATTGATAAAATTTTCCAAATACAATCCCCTAATTGTCAACCGGTCTATAGGTAAGGCAACCTATTATGAAACGTCCTGGCCGGAAATCCTCGAAAGTGATCTTGTGGACCCCATTCTCTTCGAAAGTGAACTTGCCTAGGCTACTATTACCGCCACGCGGATCCACTATATTTCCTTCCTCTCCGTCCACGGTAGTCAGGTAAGCTCCCGTACCCGACCAAGTTTGGCCTGTCAAGGTTATCTCATAAGTGCCTTTTATCAAAGGAACAGTCTCATACGTAAATTTTCCGGTAAACTTTGAAAATACAAGGAAACCATTGCCACCGTCACAACTTCCTTGCGAGTGCCAATACGCTTGGGTCCAACCGCCTTCCCCTGTCCATCGGGCTACGTCTTTGGTATAGAAATTACGGTCTTGGTTATTCCTACTTTTGTATTTTTCCAATTCCGGCTGGTCCAATATTTTATCGACTACGGTAACGGGCTTAGGTTCCATTACCTTCAGAAAATCGACAACTTCGTGAATCACGCCGTTCTTGGCCTGAATATTCATTTTCTCCGAAGACACAAAGCCATTAGCGCTCTCGAATTCCCCGAATTCATTGAACACAGGATTTATCTGAAACTCATGGTCGGCGTTGATACTCATAAACTGGTTATTCACCGTCGAGTACATGCCTGTTCTGATTTCCGAAGAATAATACTGTTCATTAATGAAATGGTATCCGATATAGCGATTCAGGGCATTGTCCGGGCTCGTATAGTCTCCGTCATCAGCGCTTCCCACCAATGTTGCCAACTCTTCTACCGATCCAATTCCCTGAGACTCATAAAACTCGTCAGACTCAACCAATGCCGTAAACCGCAAGCGACGGCCTTCATCATTATAAAACATGTTAAGCTTCTCTGTCCAACCCGTCAATACCATAGCGTTGTAGAAAATGCTATAACCTTCGCTTTCCTCGATTTTCTTCGATACGCTTTTGGTAATCGGCGTAAGCACCTTGTCGATAGTATGGGCCACGCCGTTGGAGCATACAATATCCCGTTCGGTTATAGTGGCGCTCTTGTCGATAAGAAGGTTGTTTACGCCCCCGTCACGGAAATCAACCGTGGCCAAGTTTCCCGCAAACGTGGAATCCTCGAAAATTCCCGGCTTCATGATATCCGTCGGATATTCACCTGTAAGGAAATGTGTAGCCACAACCAGACGCACGTATTCCTTTTCCAGTGAATTTATATCCTTGCCTTCTAGAAACTCGGCTACCGCTTCGTTGTCCGGCAAGAAACCCGTAAAGGTACCCGTAGCGTTCAGCATTCCGTAAAGGCCGCTAATATCCATAAGCTTCCCAAACTCTGAATACTGGTCCGGGTTAGCGCTGATAAACTCGACGAGAGTCATCGTTTCGCTCGTCATAAACTGCTCGGTGGCATCGTCGTCACACGCCTGCAACACCCACAAGGGCAACAGCAGGAGTATAAACCTTAAATTAATGTTTTTCATCTCACTACTGTTTTAATGCTCATAATACGGGTTCTGCTTCAGGTTGATATTGTTGCGCAGTTCCTTATAATAAATCGGCATGAAATAGCTCATCGGGTCAGACAGCTTACTTTCCCACAAATCCCTGTCGGCGGCGGGAGCGTTCTCCACCAATTTGTCAATAAGCATTTGCTTGCGCTCGAAGTTGTTGCGTTTGGCCACGCGAAGCAGGTCGAACCAACGCTTCCCTTCGAAAGCGAACTCCAAAGCCCTTTCGCTCAAAATCATATCTTCCGCGGTGGCTTTGTCGCCAGGTACAATTTTGCCCCCCAATCCAGCTCTCTCCCGAACCTTGTTGAGCAACTTCTGCGCTTTAAGCGAAGCGCCCTGCTGCACTAAAGCTTCCGCTTTCATAAGGAGAATGTCGGCATACCGGTACACGATCCAGTTCGTTGAGCTTCCTCCCAAATACATCTTAGTGATTTCCAATGTCTCCTCATCGAAACTCACTCCCATCCCGCGCTCTTCGTCATTGATATCCTCAAACGCCTCGAAGCCAGTGTCAGAAATCAAAACCTCAGGCTCTTTGATCAAGAAATCGAAAAAAGGATTAGGCTGGCTTTTCACCTCACTGTACTGGATCTCGAATACGCCTTCCAGCGAATTACCGCCTTCGTCGAATATGTCGTCGTAGAAAGCCTGCTCCGAGAAGTCTTTCGTTTCGTCCGGCGTCATCAACGCATGAGCGGAACGACTGATGATCTTGTCACACATCACCAAACATTCGTCATACTTCTCGGCCCAGAGGTACACATCGGCCAAAAGCGCCTGTATAGCCGACTGGGAACCCCGCCCCTTGTTAAGACTCAGAGAACCGAAATCCCTTTTGGCATATTGCTCGGCCCAAACCAAATCCTCGATGATCTGATTAAGGATGGTCTCTTCCGAACTTTTTCCCAAAAAGAAATCTACATCGTCATTTTCCGAAGGCTCCAGCACCAAAGGCACTTCATGGAAAGTGCGAACCAGATAGAAATAAACCAGCGAACGCACAAAATAAGCCTCGGCCATATATGCGTTCATGTCCTCTTCCAGAAAAGACGCGTCATATTCCCTAGTCGCCGGAGCGTTTTTAAGAACGGAATTAGCGAGGTTGATCACCGTATACATCCCTGTCCAGTTAGACAGGCCGTTATCATCGACTATTTGTAGTGCCAATATCCGCTTGACATCCCCGCCGGCGTTCTCGCCAACCTGCAGGAAATCACCTCTTAGCTCCCCCCACCAAAACATGGTTTTGACCTGTGAGCGCAAAGCGATGAAAGTCGAGTTTACAGCGGCTTCCACATCCGCCTCCGATTTCCAGAAAGTCTCCTTACTGATAGAGTTCTGCAATTCAAGCTGAAGCCAGTCCGAACATCCGAAAAACGAAAACGACAATGCCACAAAAAACAATATTTTTATCTTTTTCATAAGATTTTCTTCTTTCATGAAAAACTTAGAAGGTCACCGAAGCTCCAAGCACGACAGATCGGCTAGGTGGCGTATAGCCCTTGTCTTCGCCAAAGTAGAAAGCGCCAGACCCTAGACCCACTTCCGGATCTTGCCCGGTATAATCGGTTATGGTGAATGGCCTGTTTACCGTTGCATATATCTTGAAATCCGACATTCCCAACCTCTTCAACATAGCTTTGTCAAGCCTATATGACAGCGATATACTGTTGCAACGGAGGTAACTGCCCTCTTCCACAAAACGGTCCGAGCCTAACCAGTTATAACCCGTGTTATAAATTGTCCGTGGGATGTCCGTCTCATCGCCGGTTTTTCTCCATCGCCTCAATGTCGCTACGCTCTGGTTACTCCGGGTAGACATATTCTCGGTGTCAATTCTGCCACGGTTAACAATCATCTGACCGCTACGGTAGACAAATCTTGAACTCAGCGTCAGCTTGCGCTTATAGGACAGCCTAAAGCTGAAACCTCCCGTGAAATCCGGATTACTGGATCCCAGATATACCACATCCAGCTCATCTATCACCCCATCGTGGTTAATATCCTCGTAAATAGCGTCGCCTTCCTGGAAGGTGTAGTTTGTCGTGCCTCCCATACGCATCCTGAGATAGTCCTCCGAACCGGTGTAATCAGGAATTCTATTGCCGTCACGGTCACGGGCATAAGTCGATTCCTTGTCAGGAAATACTCCCAGATAACGGTACCCGTAAAAACCGCCAATCGGCCTTCCGATATCGACACGGCGCCCGTACTCTCCGTTTTTCAGCATGTTTCCTGCTTCCAACGCAATATTATCCGGCACTGCCTGCACCTTGTTGAGGTTTCTCGCAATGTTGAATTTGAGATCGAGAATCCAAGTCTTGTTCTTGATTGGTGTAACACCGAAATCAAACTCCACTCCGCTGTTGGTCATCTCGCCGGCGTTCATGTAGTATTTCTTGTACTCCTCATCAAACCCTGAAGACCCAGGGAGTTTAACTTGCCACAACAAATCCTTGGAAGATTTACCATACACCTCGAATGTCATCCGGAGACGATTCTGAAAAGCGCTAAAGTCAAATCCAGCGTTCCAGCTAGTCAGACGCTCCCACGAGAGATTCCGCAACTGTACGTTACTCGGGCGGATACCGCTACCGTCAACATATCTGTCGTCATCGCTTCCATATGTCAAATAACGGCTTCCACTACTTGGTGGAGTACCGTTGACACCGTAACTGGCCCGGAACTTGAACTCGTCGATCTGCTCGACATCACGCAAGAAACCTTCCTGAGCGATCCGCCAAGCGACCGCGCCAAAAGGGAAAGCCCCCCATTTTGTCTTCTCTCCGAAATTGGAACTGGCATCGAAACGGACACCGCCAGAAAGTATATAACGATCGTCAAATTTGTAATGAACGTTTAGCAGCCCGCCCAAGTCACGGCCTTCGCCGGTAGAAGATTTAACACTTGGAGCAGAACCGTCCGCACCCGGGTTCGTAATCTCGTCAGAAGGCAAATTGCCCGCAGCCGCGGAGAAATTGGTAGCTCTCTTCTCATATGTTTCCCAACGGAGGTTTACAGATAAGTCGTGCTTCTCTTCAGCAAACTCAGGAGTGTAAAACAAGTCCGTAAAAGTACCGACAGTGAACGTTCCCGAATTACTTGAAGTCGCCTTGTTCTTGCTATCCGAAGTCCAAGCCCCCTGATTAGTCGCCGCTTCCGAAAGCATGGCGTTTCTACGGTTGTTGTTCAGGTCAAAATTGATCGTACTCCTGATAAACAAATCATCCAAAACGTAATACTGCAAGGTGAACTTCGAACGCAAACGGTCATTAATAAGCTGGTTCGACGATTCGTTCGCCATCGCTACCGGATTATAGAATGGCGTATCCTTATCATTATACTTAAATGTCTGATACGGGTTTTCCCAGTCTCCGTTAAAGTATTCCCCCGTCAAGTTCCCTTCCGCATCATGTTCGTAGATAGCTTCGTTGGGCATCTTTTTGTAAGCGATACTCCTTATGTTGGAGTAGAAAGCATCATCACGATAAGCGCGAGCGTAACTTATATCGGTTATAAATTTTAATCGGTCCGATATAAAGTAGTCCAGGTTGATTTTTGTCGTTAATCGCTCATAACTGTTACTTGTGGTTGTTCCATCGTTTTGATGATAAGAAACAGAGGTCCGGTATCTCACCTTTTCCCCGCCTCCCCCTAAAGACACAAAGTGTTCTTTCATCACGCCCGTGCGGGTAATCTCGTCCAACCAGTCAGTGTCTTGATGATAATTGTAATAGTTCTCATCTCCCAACTGAGTCGTCAGTACGTCATGCAGACCCAAGTTAATGTTACCCCTGTCATTAAAATACATCTCCTGCTGTAGCGTCACGTACTCGTCTCCGTTAAGCATCGGAATAGGGTCGGGCTGATAACTAAAGCTGGTTTTATAAGAGTATTTCAAGGTAGGTTTGGCTTTGCGTCCCCTCTTGGTGATTACTTTCAAAACACCGTTAGCGGCCTTTGACCCGTACATGGCCGCTGACGCGGCGTCTTTAAGCACCTCGATACTCTCTATGTCCTCAGGCGCAAGAGACAGCATGGCCCCGTACTCCCTAGTGTCCGCCGAAGCGAAATCGAAATCTTCATCAATTTCCGTTTCGAAAGGAATTCCATCCACAACAATTAGCGGTTCACGGTTACCGAGAATTGTTGAGGTACCCCGTATACGGATCTGCATACCGGCGCCAGGGTCACCAGACGCCGCGATGATATCGACACCACTAATCTCACCCTGAAGCATCTCATCAGCCGAAGTGGCGCCAATAGGGTCGAGGTTAGCCAAATCCACTTTTTTGACCGCCATAGGCACATCACGCAACTTAATTCCTGTGGACGTTCTGCGTTCGGAACGTACCTCAACCACATTCAGCTGGGTAGCCTCTTCCTGCATCGTAATGTTTACGTCCTGCTGGCCATCCACCTTCCTAAACTCTTCCTTAAACCCTACGTAAGCAAACTTCAACCGGAAAGCGGGGTTGATCTTCAACATATAGAATCCGTTGAAGTCCGTTACGGTACCTGACACGAAACGGTTTTCAGCGTCGACTTCCAAAATGTTTACACCAATCAGCGGTTCACCATCCGCGGATTTCACATAGCCTTTCACCACTACCTTTTCCTGCGCCAAAGCACTGGATAAGGAAAATAAAAGGCATATTATCAAAAAGTAAAAAGTCCTCATAAACAGGGGTTTAATTTTCCAATAACAATACGCCATTAATCTGATGGATCGCGGCTTTATTCGCCATGATATCACTGTTGCCCTTCTGCTCAACCCTTACGTCACTCTCCATATCTCCCACGGCAACAATCCTAAGGTCCCGTTGCGAATTCTGGATCTCAAGACTTATGCGTTCACCCGCAATATCTTTCGCAAAGGTTCTGAACTTTCCGGCCTTCTGCCCATCGGAGAACACTTGCTCTTCTTCAAGGAAATAAAGGTTGAGGTAGTTCTTTAGCGTAGCCTCGCCATCATCCCCGTCAATGTTTCCTTCGGAATCCAGCCCCGGTATCTTACCAGCGATCACGGCGGCCTCAATGGCTTCATTTGTAGGAATGAATACCGTAAGCTCTTTTTCAGGGATAGTCATATTGGCTTTCTCAAGCAACCCTTTGAACCCTTGGAACACATCTCGAGCGTAAAGCTCATCATCAAGGTAGTCCTGAGCCTTGGCGCTTGGCCCATCCAAACGTCCTGCGATCAAATAGGTAACACCATTATTCCCCCCTTTTTCGGCTTCCATAATATCAATGGTTTCACCTACTTCCTGGTTACCGCCAGCGTACACCCTACCATTTTCCACGCAAATGTAAATGTCGCTATGAGCCTTAAGGAAGCGTCTTTCCGTGATATTGTCCAATGCCACATTATCAACCAAATGATCTGAGATCAGTCGAGAACCACCGCCCCATGGAAAAACATCGTCTCCGATTCTCAGGGTAAAAGATTCCAGAACTTCATCATAAAAGATTCCCTTATCGTTGAAGCCTTGATCCGATAACGCGAAGAAGGTCAGTTGAGAGTCTTTGTTTGACAATAACTGGTTTACCTCATTGGTGGTGACAAACATTCGCATCAGGTAGCTGAAATCCGGATCAAACAATACCCGTGACGCGACCGACTTGTAAATATTTGGCTCAATGACTTTATTGATTCCGTAAATCACCCCATTGTTGCACCACTTGATCAACTCAACATCTTGGTCCTTATTCAGGGAAAGTGGCTCATAAAGACCTGACAAACAATCGTCAAGCTCGCTTGGTCGAGTCCACGTGTTATAGATGGAGCACAAATGGTTGCCCACCAAATAGGCCAATACCTCTTTAGGTATTTCGTCAACCGAAGCATAACGCCCGTTCAGAAAATTTTCATCGAGATAAGCCTGCAACGCCTCGTTTGTGGGAATGTACGAAGCCAAAGCCTTAGGTTCGCCCAGCTTGAAATTGTCTTGGATATTATAATTAACAATATCATTGGCTACGCTTGTGACTGTCATGCCCTCTCCTCGGCCTCCTCTATACCGTTTCACAAAAACCGAGTCCCGATAGCCTAATTCGTTAATCGGCTGTTTGGAAGTCCCTTCGGATGAGAAAGAATAATATGCGAACCGGTCCAACAGGCTTCTGAACAAGCTAAACTTATCCGACATGTCCGCCATAGTCCTGTCAATATTTGGAAGGGGTTCGATTACCCTGTCCAATTCGTGGATCATCCCGTTACTGGCAAAAATATCCTTCTCTTTGACTTTGGCGTTAGCCATATGCTCGCCGTCATACGGACGGCCTTCTTCCGGAAAAAGATCCTGATAATCAGACAATTCCTTAAGGCCTACGAAAAATTGAGGCGCCATAACAGGAATAAACTTCTGAGCCTGCCAGACTTTGTAGGTTTTTCCATCATCAACAGAAACCTCCTCTACAAAAGGAGCCCGATAGAGTGTCGGCCGTTTAAATCCCCACAAGCCCGCTCCGTGAGGTCCCAAATCGTCCTCCTCGCTCCAATCCCTAAGGTGCATCTTCAGGAGTTTTTCCCATGTCATCGCATTATTCACCACATGGTTCAAAACAATACCCTTGAGCTCCTCTTCCGAAAGGTCATCCAAACTGGTGTAACCCTTGCGCTGGAAATAAAGGTCGAATGCTTCGTCATTTGGAGGGAACACGGTATAAGAGCCCGACACCAAAGTTTTTTCAAGCCCCAAACGTTCGATCGCGTCACTGTATAAGCTCAGATTAGCCCGGGCCCCGATTACGTCCACTACTGTTCCGAACTCGTCTTTCGGCACATCATAGTGCTCTTTCTCTTCATCACAAGCCGCAAAAAAGAAGCAACCTATGAGCAAAAGATAACATAGTCGTTTTCTTACCATACTTTAGTATTTATGTTAATCAGAAAAAATGAGTTCAAAAATTATTAATAGGGCTCAAGGCCCTATATGACTGTACAATTGAAAACCAAAAACGAATAGCGTGATCCCTTTTGAATTCGGAATAAATTTAATCTCAAAACCTACTGTTCAGCTCACAAAAATTGACCAAAAAAAAGGATTATTCTCTTCCGTTTACTCATCGTTTACCCTCATTAAATCTTGTTTATCTACATTACATTTAACGAGTTTAAACATTCACAAAAAACACATATAAGCAACTACAAAATAGAGGGTTACGAAGAAAAACTTCGTCTTTAAGAGCGGTTACTCTTTGTCAATCACGGCTATTGGATGTGCCAACTTGTAAAAATTGACAAGGAAAGGGAAGAGTATAAGCCTTTTACAATGCTGACGCAATTCCTTCTGAAATTTTTTAACTCATATTCTATGTCAAAACACTATCTTACCGGACTTTCCGCTTTGGCGCTGACAGCAGGAACGCTAAGCTCTTGCACAGAAAAAACGCAAACCGAACGACCGCCTAATATCGTATGGCTTATCGCCGAGGATTTGTCCCAGGATTTGGGGTGCTACGGCAATTCAAACGTACAAACACCTACCATCGACAGTCTGGCGCTAAACGGAAAGCGTTTTACGAATATGTACGCCACGGCCGCCGTCTGTTCGCCCAGCCGGACCGCACTGGCTACGGGTTTTTACCAAAACAGCATCGGGGCGTACCATATGCGCTATCCGGATTCGCTGAAGCCGGCATTGCCGGAAAAAGTCTTGCCTATTCACCGGTTATTGGCCGAGAATAATTACCAAACGGCCAATATCAAAAGCCGGCCCAGCACAGGCAAAACGGACTGGCTTTTCAAATTCGATCCAAAAACCTACGATTTCGAAAAATGGGACGATATTGATAAAGAAAAACCGTTTTTTGCCCGTGTGAATTTCTCTCTTACCCACAGAGGATTCAGCCGAGACAGCAAACGCCCTGTCGATCCGTCAAAAGTTAATATTCCTCCCTACTATCCTGACCATTCCGTAAGCCGGAGGGATTGGGCGAATTACCTTGAATCGGCACAAATACTTGATAATCAGGTAAGACAAGTCATCAAACAGCTTAATGATAAGGGGCTGATGGAGAACACTTTAGTCTTTTTCTTCTCGGACCACGGCCGACCGATGACCCGCGGAAAGTGTTTCCTTTACGACTCCGGACTCAAGGTTCCTTTTATCGCTTTCGCTTCCGACTCGAAGATTAAGCAACGGTATCTAAAAGGGAAAACCGATGACCGAATGTGGAGTATGCTGGATATAAACGCCACGACTTTGGCCCTTGCCGGAGTAAAAGGTTACGCTTCCCAAGGCAGAACATTTATTGGAGAAAACGCCGAAGGAAGGGATTTTGTCTATGCCGCCAGCGACAGGATCGGGGAGGTTTTCTTCAAATCCAGAACAGTTAGGACAAAGAAATTGCGCTATATCCGGAATCTCAGAAACGACCTTTCCGTCAACGAAGCTTCTACCGCCTATCGTAAAGCGAATCATCCTATATATCATTTAATCAAAGCTTTGGATGAAAAAGGGACACTGACTCCGGCCCAAAAACAATTGGTTACTCCGATACCTCCGGAAGAGCTTTACGATTTGGAATCCGATCCGTACGAAACCGTGAACTTAGCGAACGATCCGGCATGGAAAGGAAAACTCGCCGAAATGCGAAAGCTTTTGGATTCCACAACGGAAGAAATCGGGGATTTGGCCTTGGGTAAAGATCCTCAGGAAATCAAAGACGCTTTCAAACAATACGGAATCGGATCAGAAAAAAGGAACAGGGAAAGAATCAGAAAACTGGAAGCTAGCGTCAAGGCCAAGCTATAACAAAAAAAGCCACCACCCTTTTTCGGGTGGTGGCCAAATACACATTTCACAAAAAACGTTTTTTATATATAAAGATCTCTCTATTTCTCACTTATACTCAAAGTTCCTTTCGATATCCGCTACAAACGCCACCAGATCCAAATCGCAATTGCGATGTTTGGTCCGGAAATAATTCTTCCTGTAATCATCCGCCAAAAACTGAACGCCACTCTGATCATCGCTCTGAAGGTTCGCCCTAATGCCGTATTCCAAAGCTTTCGGATCAATCGGGTCAAAAACTTTCAAAGCCTCCGCAAATAAAAAAGCCTCTTCCGGGGTCAATGGCCCTTCATAGTTCCACAGTTTCTGACAAACGCGTTCCCTGATTTCCTGACGATACGACTTCAACCACTCCCCCTCCATCTTTCCGGCAAGTGCTCCTCTACTCAAGATTGACAAAACATCCATAACGGATTCGTCCATAACCAACGGACCACCGACGACTATCCGGGCGTAAACATCCTCAAGGTCGCAACGTACATTGGCTTTCAACCGCATTTCCCACTTCCCTGACTCAAAGACCAAAGTTCCTATATCCAGCTTATCCAATACCTTTCTCAACTTCGAAAAAAGCGTACTCCGGCTATTGTTAGCGCTAGTCATATTGGTATTGGGCCAAAGGGCTTTATTGATTTCTTTTGTCGTAAAACTATCGCCCCAAACATGCTTCACCAAAAGCCAGGTCATGATTTCCCGAAGTTTCGGAGTAAACTCTCCCGAATGTTTCACTCCCAAACTGTCTTCCACTACAAAGCCGCCTATAATACGTATACTCAGCCCGTATTCAGACTGCCCCTCATCGGTCACTATTTCACCCTGATCCACATTCTTTTCGGTTCGTTGGGCTAATTTTCTCTTCACAATTATGTAAATGGCCACCAGCACAACCAAAAGCAACACAACCGAGATTACTGTCATCATTGCGCCCAAACTAAAAATAGGCTGGGTGGAGCTTGCAAGCAGTTCCAATTCCATTGAAGAGAGAATCCGGCCCCAAACCACAAAGTCTGACAAATTGCCCAGGAAAGTTTCACCCCAAGCGTTTCGCCCCAAAGTATAGCTACAAATGGTCTCTGTACACAAGGCCAGACCCGGAATTTTCTTCAACAAATCACCGTCAAGAAATATGGCAATACTTCCGCCTCTAGGCGATGTAATCGCAAGGTCATGCGTGACACCGTCCGGAACTTTTTCTTTCAGAATGAATTCGCCTTCCGAATTTTTTCCTGACAAAATCAAACGTTCATTATCTAACAACAAATCAAACGCCCTGCCCGACAACAGGCACTGTCTTTTCGACCCTCCTTTTTTCCTGAATGAAAAATGGAAAGTCCTGCCCTCACCTTCCTGCTCCGGACCCTTCAGAAGTACAGAAACCGATGTCTGATCATCCTCCCGGCCATACCCAACAGACGCCTTTACGTCCCACAGATCAACAAAACGGTCTGACTTTAAATAATGGGCCACAACTCCGGCCGAAATATCCAGCCTATACATTCTAAATGTCGCCTCAACGTTTTCTTTTCCCTTACCAAAGGTGATTTCGGCAGGAAAAAAAAGATAACCGGGCTTATAGGGCCTAAAAGTGATTTCTTCGCCTTTGGGGTTTGGCAAAATGAACGAGCTTCCAAAATACCTGTCCGTACCCAGCTCCGAAATTCCCTCACAATCAAACCGTTTGGAAGCGTCAACCCTGCCTTTTACTCGATCGATCGAGTTTAAACTATCGCATAACGCACGCAACAGCGTAGCCGATTCCTCCTCGCCAATTACGAAACGAGGCGGATAACCGCATTTGTTCCACACGGCCAAAACAGAGTCCAATGTCCAGTCACCGCTCTCAAAATCAAGATAAGAAAGCTTAGACAATCTCCGTTTGTCCGAACCATACGGCGCCAAGCTGTCAAACGGCACGCCAACGGTCGCTTCAGGAGCCTCATTATCGGAAAGTATTACAGCCTCTGTTATACCATATAACGGTAACTCCACTTCTTGTCGCTCAGTTTCCTGTCCAAAAACGTTGAATGACAAAGAAAACGTGGCGCAAAAACACAACAGCGGTAACAGTCGCTTGTACAGTTTATACATCTGCATAAATTTTGCCTCCATCAAACCGGACCATGGAACACATCATACAGATCCGGAAAAACACATCACGCTGAAAAAATAATGGGCGATTAGTCACACCCTTATAAACAAAAGACTGACGAAAAGGAATTCCCCCTCTATCGGGATATAAAAAAAATTGAAATAAGTCTCTTTTTATCGATATTCACCTTTAATCCAAAATCAAAACATCTATCCAAAGCTTAATGTCCCCGGTTTTCTGTATAACTATATGACTTTATCGTATTGATGGGTCCAGCTTAAAATCGGAAATTCCGCCGTTGAAAAGCCCGGTTTAACAACCCATACAGGCAATCGGACGTAAGACGGATAGATTGGTGCGTAGGTGCCAAACGCCTTCAACGCATCCCCGAAAGACTCTAACTCGAAACTACATAAAATGAGCGATAGCAACACTCAGCCCGCCTTTCCCGATGTGATGGGCATAATAGGCAAGACGCCACTTGTGGAACTACGGCACCTTTCGCCAAAACCCGGCGTAAGGATTCTATTGAAATTGGAAGGAAACAATCCCGGAGGAAGCGTAAAAGACCGCGCGGCTTGGGGAATGATCAACGGGGCTTTGGAGCGTGGCGAACTGGAGCCGGGCACCAAACTGATAGAAGCCACCAGTGGCAATACGGGAATCGCACTTGCGATGATCGCTCGGCTAAAGGGAATCGATATTGAACTTGTAATGCCTGAAACCGCCACCCGAGAACGTGTCCAAACCATGCGGGCATACGGCGCCAAGGTAACGCTGACATCCAAAGAAGTGGGGATGGAAGGCGCCCGGGACTACGCCGAAAAAAAGGTAAGCGAAGGCGGATATCTAATGCTGAACCAATTCGCCAACCCCGATAACTACCGGGCCCATTACCAAAGCACTGGACCGGAAATCTGGGAAGCGACACAAGGCGGAGTCACTCATTTTGTGTCGGCTATGGGTACTACGGGTACCATTATGGGCGTGTCTCGCTACCTTAAAGAGCGGAACCCGAATGTTTGCATAGTCGGAGCGCAACCCGCCAAAGGGTCCAACATTCCTGGTATAAGAAGATGGCCTAAAGAATACCTTCCGAAGATATTCGACCCCGAGCGTGTGGACCGTACCATGGACGTAAGCGCAGACGAAGCGAGAGAGATGTCCAGATCGTTGGCCGAACACGAAGGAATCTTCGCCGGAATGAGCAGTGGCGGAGCCTTGGCAGTCGCCCGGCGGTTGGCCGAAGAGCTTGAAGAAGGCCTTATCGTCTGCATTGTCTGCGACCGTGGCGACAGGTATCTGTCTTCTGATCTATTTGGAAACTAATATTATACATTATGGTGTTGGGGAGGAAAAGAGGCCCTTCCCCAGCATCTATATTTTATTTGAAAAAACATTTGCGTTTTCGTCTTTTTTCCAGATGTAATTTTCCAATTCGAATTAAATCAATTATAAAACCACCATTGTTCCCCATTTTTTTGTACGGGGCATCCCCTTTTGAGTATGTTGCGATCATTAGCAACCAAACTCGACAATTTGAATAAAACCTTTACTCTTTATATCGTTCGAACTCTACTGTTAGTTGGCTGTATTCTGTCCTCCTGTAATATGGGACGCCAGAAAGCCATGTATCGGGAAACCGGATTCCAAGTGTTTGAAGGCTACGTTTCCAAACACAATTCCATCAATTTCATTTCCCCTTACGACGGCCAAATCCTTGGAGCCGGCCTACTGCCCGGCAAACAATTCAAGGAAGGGGACTTGCTGTGTCATATCGCCGACAAGGAAGTGCTTGGGGAATTGAGACGCCTTAAGCGTGGCATGATCCAGCGCCTTCCGCAAGTAATCTCTTCGCTGATGCTGGAAGAGCCCAAAAGCGCCGAAGCCTGGAGCGACTACCTCTCGAAACTGAAGATTAACGGCGACATGCCCCAGCCTCCGGCTCCACAGAACAAAGGAGAGGAAAAGACTCTGTTCAAACACCGAATCTACAGAGACTACTACGCCATTGACCAACTGCAACGCACGGTAAAGGACCACCCGATTTACGCGCCTTTCGACGGTATCGTAAAAAACATCGCCAGCGACAATACCGAGATATACTCAGGGCAACACCTGATGACATTGTGGAGAAGCCATAATACGTTTGAATTGGAGACCCAGCTCTCCGTAAGCTTCGGCCAGTCCGTAAACGAGGGCGATTCCGTAAACGTATCATTAGCCGCCAATCCCGACAAGGTTTGGTCCGGTTATGTATGCACCATCAAGGCTCCGGAAGATTTCAGAGTCGAACAGTACAAAGTTACCGTGGGCGTAAATATCTCCGACCCAAAAAGCGGTTTGCCCTCAGAGGGAGAAAAAGCCTCTGTAGTAATATTTCCGGCCGTCAGCACCAAGAGGCGCTGATCGGCCCAATCTTTGGGCAGGGCTTCCAAAAGCTCTCCCCATCGATGAAACGACTGAAAAAAAACGTAGAAAGCATCCGCTTGATTCTGGTCTTCTTCATGACCTTCCTGATTTTTTATCTGCTCAAGACATTATCAAGCATCGTACTTCCTTTGATTCTGGCTTTCTTTTTTTCCCTTCTTCTTTATCCTGTAATCAGTTTCTTGCACAAAAAAGGGATTCCCTCTGCTTTGGCCCTAGTTCTTTCCGGATTATTGGTATTGCTGATAGCGGGAAGCATCATCGAAACAATCAGGATATCGATACTGCAACTGTATGGCGAGAAAGCGGAACTTACACGTTTGGTCACGGTAAAAATGAACGAGTTGGGCCTCTCAATGAGCGATGTCCAGCAGAAGTTCACCGAATTTGCCGGCCCCATTCGTTGGTCACGCGTTTTGGCTACTGTAGGCGGAAGCCTTACCAGCTTAGCCGGATCGATGTTTATTATGCTGATCTACCTCTTTATTATCTTGGGAGGGATGGTAAAGTACAAAGAATATTTCCGGAGTCTAGAAGAAAAAGAAAACGGCGAATGGCTTCAGATTTTTGAGGAAATAAAACGTTCAATATCGATTTATATCCAAGTAAAATTCTTCACAAGCTTCGCCACCGGACTCTGTTTCGGCCTTACCGCGTATTTTTTCAATCTGGACTTTCCCTTGTTCTGGGGCTTTATGGCCTTTTGTCTCAATTTCATACCCTCGTTCGGTTCATTTGCTGTTACGATAGTCTTGATCCTGTTTGGCGGATTATATATTTCGTACGCCAATCTGTGGGTTTTCGCCTTGTTATTGGTCTTTATACAAGTGTTCTTCGGTAATATCGTCGAACCGAAATTTCTAGATTACCGGCTATCGATCAATATGCTTACGATCCTTTTCGGACTAATTTTCTGGGGATATATCCTGGGACCAATCGGTTTGCTATTAGCCGTTCCTTTGCTAGTATTGGTTAAATTGATCCTCAAACGCCAAAACGGAACAAAGATATTGGCGAAACTAATGGAATGATGGGATAACCTGCGGACAAAAAAATAGCCACTGACACACGGTTTGTCAGTGGCTATTTTTCTAAAAGGAATATGAATTACAGTCTTACCGTCACTTTCTTGTTTGACTCAACTTTCAGACTAGCCGGGAAAGCCAATTTCGAATCATGCTTGTATGACATCGAACGCCAAAGGTTCATAGCGTCACGTTGCGCTTTTCCTTTGAAAATCTCATTTCCCTGATACTTCACGACAACATCCTTGTCCAAATCAAGCATTGCGTCATTCAGGTTGATGAAAAGCACATCGCTATAATTCTCCTCGATGTTGATTTCGTTTTTAGACTTGTCGTAGGAAGCCCTAACTACTCCGCCTTTCTTAAGATCTTTTTCAGGAACTTCGAGCCAGTACATGCTGTTCAGGCGAGTGTTGTCGCTATGCCAAACCACGTTTGCTGGTACAGGATTACGCTTAAATTTCAACATCCATGGCAACGCCACAGCGTCCTGAAGCTCCATCCAGTGGCCTTTTCCTTTGTGAATAGTCACAGAGTGCTCATATGATCCCGGATATTTGTCGCTCAATGCCTGAAGCTTTTCGCCCCACTCTGCCGCCAACTCGTTACGACGATACGCCGCGTCAAGCTCGCCCATATGGATAGAAAAAGGAAGGTTGCGAAGATTCAAAGCGGAAACTCCACCCGGGTGTCCGGCCATCATTGAGGCGGCAGCCCAACGGTCGGCCATACGCGGAGCCATACGGAATGTTCCGTCTCCGCCAGCCGAATACCCCATCACATACACTTTGTCAGGGTTTACGCCTTCTTTGATTACTGCCATCCGAATGATATTATTGAAGAAATCTTCGATCTCATCACGGTGCCAGAGGTCCCACGAGTTGCCCGGAGCACGTGGCGCCAAGTATACTCCTTCCAGCCCTTTCATAGTTGCGTCGTACAGGCGCTGTTGGTTACGGTACTGCTGGTCGTTTACCTTTGCCGGAGCACCACCGCCACCGTGCATCGAGATGAAAAGACTACGACCGTCAGCGGGCTTTTCGCCCCAAACCTTATAAAAGAAAGGCATAGTTTTGTCGCCAAGTTTCATTTCCCTAGCATCCCACTGACTGCCGAGAGTTTCCAAAGCCTCACGTTCTGCCTCTTTTGTGAGTATACCCTTCACTTTTGACGCTCCTTCAGCGCTTAAGGCTTCCTTTGAAAATGCAAGAGTTTCCAGCCCAGACCTTGACTTAGTATCCTTGCCCAACCAAGCCTTCAACTCCGATTGAACTTTTTCGTCGCCGGAAGTACAACCAGAGCCTCCTAATACTACAAGAGAAACGAGGAAAAATAAAAATTTTAATCTTCTGTTTATCATGACCTTATGCCATTAAATGAAATTTTTGAAAGTCACCCATTAAGGGATAATAAAAAACAAACGGGCAGATCCCGAATATGCAAAACTAAGGTAGCGTACCTTTCCTAGACACTGGCCTTAGTAAGATTTCAATTTAACAAAATATTAGCTCAATAGGCATTTTTCATTCAAATAACTTATATCATAACCAACACCCCAAACAACCATAAATCACTATTTATCAGTTTTTTAATTATGAAAATAAGTTGCGCGGAATTCGCATTTAGGATCAATTCCAAGAGAAAATATTCATGCCGTAATTTGGATAGAAAAAACAATTCAACTGTTTTTATTATTTGCAGAAACAAAACAATTCCGTCTCTAATCAGAAGAATATTCTGAGTAAACTCTATTAAACGGAGGAATAAAGTTCTTTCTTTTCCGAGTCAAAATCTTAAAAATTGGATCCTACAAAGGAGCAAAACCGAAACTTTTTAGAAATTATTATATCCGCATATGATTAAATCGTTGTAAAACAGAGTCAAAAGGTGTTTTTTTGTTTTTACATTAGAGTGAAGCATCGGTTTTGTCTAACAGATCATAAGAACTCATATCTGAGATCCCCAATGATTCCGACTATAGCCGTGAAGATCAAGTGTTGTTGTTTTTTAGTAATTAGATGAGCTTTTTAAAACGTATATCTGAATTTGGCGCAAACGAGCAGATGGACATTGAATCCAAAGCATCGTTAAAAGTAGCCAACCTGTGGGCATTTCTCGGAATGTTAATCACCGCTCCCTTTATTGTAGTGACCTACAAACTCTATCCGCCTATTATGGGGATAACCATCGGAATATTCGTGGTGATGGCGCTTCATTATCTGATAGTCGCCTTCGGCGCTGACAGCAAATACTCGCGCATAATAATGGGAACGGTAAATCCTTGGCTAATTTTTTCCTATCATATGCTCTTGCGCCATGCTGGCGACGGTATTGTCCCCGGTCTGTCATTGGCTCAAGGCAGTATGACTATCATGCCTTGGGTACTGTACTCTACGAACGAGAGAAAATTACAGCTCACAATGATTGCCAACTCATTCCTGACCCTATGCTTGCCATTATTTCTTGACGGGTGGGGAAGTGACGAGTTTTCCAATAAAGAGTTCTATTCCCAAGACATGACCGTCGCGTTGTTTGCCGTGGCGGGAATGATTCTTTTTATCTGCTATATTCTCAGTACATCTTCTTACAGTTCGCTTCAAAAACAAAACGCTAAGCTGTGGAAGGATATGGAAACCAAACAGCAGGACATCCAATCCCAATCCGCTGATTTAAAAAGTTATGTGGCGAAAGTGGAAAAGCAACAGGCGGAAAACGAAAAGCGTCAATGGGTTATGCAAGGGCTGTCAGAATTGAACAATATTTTGCGTGGCGAATCGGATTGGGATATTGTAAAAGACAGATTCCTTTCGCACCTTATCAGTTACCTGAAAGTCAACCAAGGGGCGGTGTATGTGGTATCGGACGAAGAGGGTGAAGATGTTTATATCGAATTGTCAACCTGTTACGCTTACAGTCGAAAGAAGCACATCGAGCATAAATTAGATCCGGGAGAAGGGTTGTTGGGCCAAGCGTATTTGGAAAATGACACAGTTTACAGAACGGAAATACCAGAAGATTATATCAGGGTAACTTCAGGTTTGGGCGAAGCCCTGCCCACAAGTCTGCTTATCGTTCCGTTAAGGCATAACGAAGAGGTTTTGGCTTTGGTGGAATTGGCGTCTTTCCGTGAGTTTGCCGAACATGAAATCAATCTGGTAAAGGAATCGGGCGAAGGGCTCGCCTCATTCTTGTCCACTTCCAAAGTGACCCGAAAGATGCGGAATCTCGTAAGTAACGCGGAAAAATCCAGTGAACAGATGCGGGAACAAGAGCATATGATGCGACAGAATATGGAGGAGATAATGAACGCTCAAGAGGAATACAGCCGCACAATTCAGGAGAAAGATGAAGAGTTGAAAACGCTAAGGGCCAGAATTCTGGAACTTGAGACAAGCTAACAGGAAATCACGGAATGTCGGTAAATCACCTATTGGTCTTTTACCGGCATTCAACCACTAACAATCTACCAATACAAACTCACCCCCTTCCCATCACTTTCCACAAGAAAGCGGTAGCCCCGGCCAAGAAACCGATCCATATTGCCTGAAAGGTTCCCAAAGCTCCCATTGAAACTAGATACATAAATGTTCCCACAAGCATTCCTGGCTTTAGCGCCTGAACTAACCGATTCCCTATCGGAGCTCCGCTGATTTGTCCGTATGTCTGTTTCATAAGCTCACGAATCTTTTGTCTCTTCGTTATCTTTTTCATCTGTCTTTACGCATTCCGAAAATTTACGTCTCATACGCTCCCGCAGATCCCCACCCCGTTTATTGTCACAACATCGTTCTTCCTTACAATGTCTGTGCGCCATCCATGGACCTGAAAAAAGGAGTTTGGATAGCAAAAACAAACCCGCAGCTTGAGCGAATCCGATTTCCGGCAAGCCGAACAGCTCTGGCAAAAGCCAGTTCCACAACGACTTGAGTACTACTACAATCGCCGCAAGAACCGCTACAGCGAACAACGATTTACACAATATTGATACTACTTTCATTTCTTTCCCATTTTCAGATTCAACCAATCCTAATCACAAAGCTTTTCAGGGGAAGTCAATTTCATTTGGCTCCATAGCCACAAGACAAACAATCAATTGAACTTTAGCTTATTAATGATTTTTTTACAATCAACAATCTTCCGGAATACGGATATCACGCTGTTGACGAATCCAAGAAAGCACAAGCTCAAACTGTGACTCCGTGAGAGCGTATTCCGCAGGAAGGCTTTCGACAAACATCGACAAAGCCTCGTCGGAGCGTTGCCATACTTCTTTCAGAGCTACTGATTTGTGACCAAAAGCCATTAGTAGGGCATCCTCCGGAAATACAGCCCCATCAGGCCGATTAGACATCACGGCCTTAAGTCCTTCCTGATCCAAGCCCAATACCTCACAAAAAGCCTGCTCCCAAGCTTTGCGATTTCTTCTGTACGCCGTCTCTATCTTTTGGGCGGTTTCCATTGGTATTCCGGCTCCGAAAATCCCATTTGCCTCAAAGGCTTTCACTTCCGCTAATAGCATATCTTTTTTATCTTTTGACGGTTTTGTTTCCAATTTGAAAGACGGTCATGATCATTCCCCTAGTACTGTTCGTACAAATGCCTAAGTCTTTTCCTAAGAAAAAGAATAGCGTACCTTTTCCTGGAAATCAAGGTGTTAACGGCGACTCCCGTTTCCGCCGAAATTTGCTTAAAGCCCTTTCCCTCAAGCTCATGACAGACAAAAACCCGGCGTTGCTCTTCCGGAAGATCATCCAACGCCTTTTCCAGTTCTTCCCATACCTGTTCCCGGAGAAATTCCGACTCCGGATTTCCTTCCAAAGAAGGCAACAGATCCTGAAAGTGTAGCGGTCCGTCATCGGTTTCCGTTTCCGAAAGGCTGTCTTGCTTGCCTCTCGTCCCTTTTTTCCGAAACAGATCCGTGATTTTGTTTCTGGCCACCCTGTATATCCAACCAGTTACTTTCTCAAGATCCCGGATATTATCATATCCTAACAGGTACTGATAAAACACGTCTTGCAAGATGTCCTCGGCGTCTTCCAAGCTAGGTACATTCCGTCTGATGAAATTCCTCAATTTGCCCTGTTCCTCATCAAAGGGCTTGAGTATATCTTCATTCTTCCGTTCGCTCATCGTCGCGGACTTTCGTGTTTACACTTTGTAGTCGGCTTAGCGGAGAAAATATTTTAAGGGATTTCGATTTTTTTCAAAAAAAACTCAAAATCCTCTTTCCAACCGTTTCTTTCCGGTAAAACCAACGTTTTCGCTATCTGATAATTCAAATATATAGGCGCCTTGTGACAACCCTGTGTCAGTAGACATCAGCGATTGCGAAAAGAAAGGAACACAAGGACGTCTTGGGAAACAAGGCTGAAATGCTGTACGGTCAGATTCATCTACAAAACGTCTCTCCCGCCCGGAAATGGAAAACTGTCAAAAACAGAAAAAGGGGATTTGTGTGACATTTTACCCTTACTCCTTTTTCCACCACTACATTAGTGACTTTTTTAAGGGTATACTCAGCTTCAATAATAACTCTGTTTTCTTATCAACCTCCTCTTTAAGTTTAAAGAAAACTTGATGTACACAAATAAGAAGAGCAGGGGTAAAACCCCCGCACTGAATCAATTAAAGGAAATTAATGCGATGTTTGTGAATAGAAATTCATTACCACAACACCAGCAATAATTAAAATAGTGCCGAGGATTGCGGGAACATCGAACTTTTGTCCAAAAAACGCAACTGATACGATTGAGGTGAGAACGATACCCAAACCAGCCCAAATTGCGTAACATGTTCCCAAAGGAATCTCCCTCAAGGCAAGAGACAACAGATAGAAAGACAAGCAGTAAACCACTATCGATCCCGTGGCAGGTAACCATTTTGTATACCCGTCAGAGATCTTCAAGAGTGATGAACCAAAAACCTCACATCCGATCGCTAATGCCAGATACAAATACTTCATGATAATTAACATTATAAATAATGCACGGGAACTTTGTGTCCCTCGGCTGTGGAAGAATAGGATCCCGAGTCCTTGATAACGTTACTTCCTTCACGTTACAGCCTCACTATATTGGCTACGCGCCTTGCGTCTTTCTTCCATATAAAAGGTGGATGGAGCATCGCTTTATAACTACAGTTTTATCCGTACTATGCTTTCCAGTTTACCCCAAAGCATCCAACAAATCGGCACGATAGCCATCACTGATAGGAAGATGATGATCACCGACAAACAAACGGCTGGTGTCGATATAGCGGACCTCATCCAGGTTGACCAAATATGAGCGATGAATCCGGCGGAAGCCACTGGCCCGGAGTTGGTCCTCTACCCTCTTCATAGAGTCAAGCACTTTGAGTGGACCGAAGCTTTTGGTTTGGTACACTACGTACTCACTGTCAGCTTTTACAAATTCTATATCGGAAAGCTTGACACGGTAAATCTTTCTGTCCGATTTCAGGACCACGTGACTAGTAACGGCTTCATGGGGCGTGGCCGGATCCACGCCTCGCTGTTCGCGCACGCGATTGACGGCTGACATAAAACGGCTAAATTCTATAGGCTTAACCAGATAATCGGTCACGTTCAACTCAAACCCTTCAACCGCATATTCTCTGAAGGCCGTAGTGATAATGATAGCTGGCGGGGCGCTCAAAGCTTTGATAAACTCCAACCCTGTCATTTCCGGCATATTGATATCAAGAAAAACTAAATCAACGGGATTGTCGGCCAAAGCGGCTAAGCCCGCCACCGCAGATTTGAAGTCGTCAACCACTTCCAAATCGGGCACTCGGGAGCAGTAAGCCCGCAAGAGCTGGCGCGCAGGTTTTTCATCGTCAATTATCAGACATTTCAGTGTCATCGAGCTCAATTTTCAGTTTCACATAGAAAACCCGATTACGGCTTCCCGTCTCCAAGCTATGCCGTTTCGGGTAGAAGAGTTCCAGTCTGCGGCTTACGTTCTGTATTCCTATCCCATGGCCAGGGCTTTTGCGTTTATCCTCGCAAAACGAGTTTTCGCAAATAAATGTCAGCGTATTTCCCTCAGTCGCTAAACTTATCCTGACAAACCCTTCGTGTACGCACTCCACGTTGCCGTGTTTAAAAGCGTTTTCCACGAAAGGAATCAACAGCATGGGCGCTATTTTTCTGGAAGGATCGGTGTGTATATGGTCAATGGTCACGTTAACTATCTCGTCGTCTTTCAATAAGAACAGTTCCGTGAAATTCTTGATATAGCTAACCTCGTCCCGCAGGCTTACAATTCCTTTTCTTGTCCCGTAAAGGGAATAATCCAACAATTTGGAAAGTCGCATCACGGCCTCGGGACCCTTGGGGTCATTCATCGAGGTCATAGAGTAGATATTATTCAGGGTATTAAACAAAAAATGCGGATTGATTTGTTGCATCAAGAAGTCCTTTTCGGACTCCACAACCGAAAGTCTTTTCTTATCCGATTCCTGCGCCTTTTTATAAGAATAAAAATAAAGACTGGCCAAAACGGCGAAAATAGGGGGAGCGCTGTGTATCAATGTCTCCTCAAAGCGCCAAAGCGAATAGGACATCACCTCCTGGATCATGACTTTGGTAGGGCCGTCAAAGACTTCTCCAAACCGCCTGTATTCTGGCGTAAACGTAAACAGTAAACGTCCTACCCCAAAACTAACGACAATTGACAAAAGGGCAAGAAAGACATAATGCCCAGGACGGGGCTTAAAATATTTCGGCAATAACACCCTGATGTTCAGATAAAAAATAGCCGCTTGGGGAACAACTATTCCCGTTGTCCGCAAAAGGGCGGTAACGGGATCGGTTAATTCTGTGAAGAGTGCGAAAAAAAACAGCGCAATCCCCAGCCATAAGGCTACGGTCGTTATTTTTTTGTTTTTGATTGACATATCAACACTATAAAATCCGGAAGGGGATTATACCCCTCCCGGAAAATTGGACGCTACAGATGGAAGAAAGGGCCTTTATTCGATTCCCCCTCCGCCCAAAGATACGTAAAGATTCAGCAGGGCTTTGTTCTGCCCGTTTTGCAAATCAACAAGCGACAACTCTGTAGCCAACTCGTTTTGTTGCGCCCGCAAAACCTCCAAGTAATTAACCATTCCGCTAGCCAACAGCGCCTCGGACTGGCGAGTGGCTTGGCTGTAAGCCTCAAAGGATTTGCCTACGCTTATCTTTCTCTCGGCGGAAGTCTTGTAATTGACCAAGGCATCGTTTACCTCGCGCGAGGCGTTTAATATCGCCTGTTCAAAACTCAACAGCGCTTGTTCCTCCTTGGTTTTGGCTACCTCAAGTTGGGTTTTGAGCTTACGGCCGTTAAAGATCGGTTGCGTAAGGTTAGCGAAGAGGTTATAATAAAAGGCATCGCCACGAAATACTTTGGATATTTCGTTACCCATCAGCCCCACATCAGCGCTAAGGCTCAAGGCAGGATAAAGATCGGCCTTGGCCACGTTAGTCATCTCGAAGGCGTTTACGAAACCTTGCTCGGCGGCCCGCAAATCGGGGCGATTGGAAAGCAGGGCCAAAGGAACGCCGGGCGAAAGTGTCTCCGCCTCGGAAGCGAACATTTCCGGTCCCATGACGCCACGCTCCACCGGCCCCGGCGTACGGCCGAGCAGTACGGAAAGGGCGTTTTCCGTCAGGCGAATCCGGCCTTGCAGATCGGCCTTGATCTGCTGAGCGTCGTAAAGTTGCGCTTCGGCTTGCTTTACGGCTACTTCGGTCAGGTTGTCCTGTCCGGCGTCTTTCAGCGCTCGGATTACGTTCAGACTCCTTTGGCGGTTTACGATCGTGCGCTCCGTAACGTCAAGCTGGCGATCCAGGGCCAACAAATCGAAGTATGAGGACGAGATATCCGATATCATTCTGGTGACCACGGCCTGTTTGGCGGCCAGAGTCTGAAGATACGAGGCGCGGAAGGCTTTGTTCTGGCTGGTGATTTTCCCCCAAATATCGGCTTCCCAACTAAAGCTGCCTGTCACGTCAAACTGGTCCATATTAAAATCACCACCACCGAACGCAGTGTTGTCGGAAGGGTTTTGCCAACTGGCTCTGCCAGCCAAGCTGGCTGTAGGCAAATAGCCGGCTTTTCCCTGCTTGCGGTAAGCGTCGGCCGCCACGATGTTCTGCAAGGCTATTCGGACATCATAATTGTTTTCCAGTCCCGTTCGTATATGCTTGCGCAGAATTTCATCCGAAAAGAACTCTTCCCAAGGCATCTCCCCAATAGATTTGTCGGAGGATTCCGTAACGACATCGGTGCGGTACAGCGCCTCGGTATCGACAGAGAGTTTGGGCTCGCTGTACTTGCGCCTTACCAAGCATGACTGCAAGGTAAGGGGCAAGACGAGGGCCAGCGCCCAATAATATATGATTCTGTTTCTTGTCATGATTTCTAAACTAAAATCGTACTTAGTAAAGAGTCCAGAGTAAAGCGTAAAGAGTATGCAGTGATGAATTATCAAGCTTGCTCTTCTTGCTTTTTCAACTCCTTTACAGAAGGTGCACTTATCAGGACTCCGTTATCGCTTCGGCTTTTAGTTCGGTCTCGGGTTTTCTTTTAAAGCGTTCCTGCAACGATTGGAACACCACGAACAGCACAGGAACCACAAACAGCCCCAAAGCCGTACCCACAAGCATACCGCCCGCCGCGCCGGTACCGATAGAGCGGTTTCCGGAAGCGCCTACCCCCTGCGCCAACACCAATGGCAAAAGGCCGAGGATAAAGGCGAACGATGTCATCAATACGGGGCGGAGACGTGCCTTGGCGCCAGTTACGGCGGCCTGTACCAACTCCATTCCTTCTTTGCGTCGTTGTAATGCGTATTCCACAATCAGAATGGCGTTTTTAGCCAAAAGACCAAGCAACATTATCAGGGCAACCTGGAAGTAGATATTATTCTCAAGACCAAATAACCAAGAGGTTCCGTAAGCGCCCGAAATACCCAAAGGCAATGACAGGATAACGGCAAACGGAAGGATGTAACTTTCGTACTGTACGGCCAAGAAGAAATAGGCGAAGATAACACTAAGGGCGAACAGGAAAGTAAGCTGGTCACCGGCCAGGATCTCCTCGCGGGTAAGTCCGGAGAAAGACACCTCGTAGTTTTTGGGAAGCATTTCCTCAGCCACCTCGTTAAAGGCCTTGATGGCGTCGCCGGAAGAATAGCCCGGCGCGGCGGTACCGTTTAGCGTAACAGCGTTGAACAAGTTAAAGCGGCTAACCGTTTGTGGCCCTTTGGTACGGGTAAGCGTCACGAATTCAGAAACGGGGGCCATCAAACCGTCGGGAGTTCTTACGGAGATAAGGTCAAGGCTGGCAGGGTCTTCCCTGTGCTCGGGCTTGGCCTGAACGAATACCTTGAACTGTTTGCCATATTTACTGAAGTCCGCGGCGTAAATACCGCCGATATAGCCCTGCATCGCCGACATCACGTCGCCGACGTTCAGGCCCGCTTCCTTGATTTTCGGAATATCCAAAGTCATTTCGAACTGCGGGAAATTCGTGTTGAACGAACTTGACACAAAGCCTAACTCCGGACGGGCCGTAAGCGCTTGGGCGAAATTTCGGGCCGTCACGTCCAGCTCCTTCAAATCACCCGACTGACTGTCAACCAACTGGGCTTCCACACCTCCCGACTCTCCAAAGCCCGGTACGGTACCCGGAGGGAAGAATACGATTTGGGCGTCGGGAATCATTTGGGTGGCACCATAAAGCCCCCCTAAAATTGCTTCCACACTCAAATCAGGCGTTTTCCGTTTATCCCAATCATCAAGACTGATAAATCCCATAGCATAGGAACTACCAGCTCCAGAAAAGAAGCTACTACCATTGATCATTGTATAACTGCTGACTCCAGGCGTTTGGGAGAAAATTTCTTCCATTTGTTTGGTCACACTTACGGTACGGTCAAGTGAGGCGCCTTCCGGCAACTCCACATTGATAAAGATCGTCGCTTGGTCTTCATTTGGCACAAAACCCGAGGACATCCGGCTGTTATACCAGAAAACAGAAACAGCGCACAAGGCTAACAATCCGGCCGAGATCCATTTCCTTTTGACCAAGAAGCCAACCACTTTCCCGTATTTTCCCGTAAGGGACTCGAAGCCCACATTAAAGGCCGTGGTGAATCGGGCGCCAAAACCTTTTTTCTCTTCTCCGTGGCCATCGCTTTTCAACAACAAGGCACAGAGCGCCGGACTAAGCGTAAGGGCATTTACCGCAGAAATCAGGATTGAAATCAGAAGCGTAACGCCGAATTGTTTGTAGAATACGCCTACAGGACCGTTTGCGAAAGTAATAGGAACGAATACGGCGCCCATCACAAGCGTAATGGAGATCAAGGCTCCGCCGATTTCTTCCATAGCCGAATGCGTAGCTTTTCTGGCGCTACGGTATCCCGCGTCCAACTTGGCGTGTACGGCCTCTACCACCACAATGGCGTCATCGACCACAATACCGATAGCCAAAACCAAGGCGAAAAGCGTAAGAAGGTTGATGGAATAGCCGAAAACCTGCAAGAAGAAGAATGTACCGATAATAGAAACCGGAACAGCGATGGCCGGTATCAGCGTGGAGCGGAAATCCTGAAGAAAGATAAACACCACGATAAACACCAGCGCAAAGGCTTCGAATAAAGTCGTTTTCACTTTGGACATAGAAGCCGCCAGAAAACGATCCGTATCATAATCGTAATTGAATTTCAGACCCTCGGGCATTCCTTTCTCCAGCTCAGCGATTTTCTCGTAGAGTTTTGCAGAAATCTTGTGCGAGTTGGAACCCGGCATTTGATAAATACCCATGGAAATGCTAGGAAATCCTTTGGTGCTAGCCGTGGAAGAATATGAGAAAGCGTCGATCTCAACCTCTGCGACATCGCTTAACCGAAGTATCTTACCATTTTCCAGCCTCTGGATTACGATATCCCTGTATTCTTTCTCCTCCTTATATCGCCCTTTGTACTTGATCACATATTCGAAGGAATTACCGGCGTTTTGGCTCAAGGTACCCGCCGAAGCTTCCACACTTTGGTCATTAACAGCGGACACCACATCGGATACCGTCACTCCGTAAGTGGACATACGGACCGGATCTATCCAGACCCGCATCGTATATCCCTTATCTCCGAATATGCTTACGGTACCCACACCGTCGATACGCTGGAATTCGGGCTTAATATTAATGTTGACATAATTCTGGACGAAAGTTTCGTCCAGGTCCGGATTCTCGGAACGAACCGACATATACATCAGCGCCGAGTTTTGTTGCTTTTCCGTGATTACGCCCATACGGGTAACCGCAGCGGGCAGAGTGGAACTGGCCAAAGCCACGCGATTCTGTACGTTTACCGCAGCCATGTCCGGATCATAACCCGGCTTAAAGAACACGGTAATCTGAACGCTACCGTTGTTACTGGCTTTGGAGGTCATGTATGTCATGCCTTCCACACCGTTGATCTGCTCCTCGATAGGAGTCACAACGCTCTCTACCAGCGTTTCGGCACTAGCGCCGGGAAAGCTGGTGGTTACGCTTACGGTAGGAGGCGCAATTTCCGGATACTGCGTCATCGGGAGTGTCCGGATGGCGAGTAAGCCCATCATAACGATCAACACCGAGATGACCGTAGAGAGGACAGGCCTTTCTATAAATACCTTTAGCATGGTCTTATCAGAATACCGTTTTGATAGAATTGATGAGTTGGTCCGTTGAAGTTGGAACAGGTTGGATTGTCATTCCCGGACGGATGCGGTTCATTCCTTGGCCCACGATTGTCTGGCCCTCTTTGAGCCCTTCCAGAACAATTGCCCTGTTATCGATGATTCCCCCAAGTTTTACAAAGGCCATCGATACCGAGTCGCCCTGCTGGACGGCGTACACATATGACTGTTCCTGTAACTCGGCCGTAGCCATAGCCGGAACGGTCAGCGCGCCGTCAAAACGGGTCGGGATCATGACTTGTCCACTACTTCCGTTGCGAAGCGTGCCCGCCGGATTAGGAAATACCGCCCTAAACTGAACCGATCCCGTACGCTTGTCGATCTCTCCCGTAACAGTCTGGATTGTTCCTTCGGTTCCATACTCCGAACCGTCCGCAAGCTGAAGCTTAACGGCGGGCATCTTGGCTATTTTTTCAGAGAATGTGTTGCCTTCAATATTCTTGGTGAATTCCAGAAAACGTTTCTCGTTCATTGAGAAATATACATACACTTGATCGATGCTGGATACGGACGTCAAGGCTTTCTGGCTACTAGGCCCAACCAATGTCCCTTCACGAAAGCGAATGTCACTCACAACACCGTTGACCGGACTTTTGATAGCCGTGTAGCCAATATCGGCCAAAATTCCGGCGTAGTCGCCCTTGGCGCGGTCCAAGGCGGCTCTAGCCGTGCGGAGAGTTACCGGGCTTACGATATTCTGTTTTACCAAAGGCTCCAAGCGGGCTACCTCTACCCCTGCTTGGGCCACAGCTGCCTTGGCGGCTCTGGCGTTTTGGCTAAGCGTTTCGGTTTCCAAACGGAAAAGGAGTTGGCCTTTTTTCACTTCCTGCCCTTCATCCACATACACTTTGCTGATATAGCCCGATACCTTGGCCCTGATTTCGATATTGGACTCGCCTTCTACGCTAGCGGGATAGCGGTCGTATTTGATTAGATTGGCTTTTTCCACCTTTACGGTAGGGAACGGCGAGGCTTGCATCTGGTATGACTCCTCCCCTTGACTGGCGGTACAGCCAGTGGCTACGACTGAGGCGAAAACCGCCGCATTGATCAGAAATTTCATGTTTATTTTCATATATTTTTCTTTTCCCGATTTAGCAACGACAAAATTAGATGCGAGATGTGGCCACTAGAAGCCATTTCAGCAGAACCGCCTTTTCCTCCTGCGAATTGGCGTTTTTATCAGTCGAATTGTTTCCCGAAATTTCCGTCTATAGAGCTGAAAAATGGAAGTTTGGGGTACTTGAGGCTAATCTAAAAGGTAAAATCAGGGCGTTTTTAATAAGGAATGACCGGCTGTTTTCAAGCTTATTCCCGCGTTTGGGAGTTCTCTACAACCTGATCAGGTTTCGTTATTCTTCACAAAAAATCATAGATTCCCGCTCGACCTCTAGTTAAATGAAAGCGATAATTTAGGCTCATGAAAAGCCCAATACGGACGCCCATAATTATCCCTGATACATTCCAGCTCTTTGGTCATCTGCGGATTGTCTTTGATATTTTTGATCCAAAGACTTAAAGGAGTTGAGGTATGGAAAAAGTCTTCTTTAAGCTCAAGATCGTAACGCTCGGCCGTAAGCACCACCAAAGATTTTGTCAGGTCTTTCGATTCCTTTTTAAAGCGTTTAAAAGTTAACATCGTGCGCCTTAATTCCTCTTGATTTCGGGCTCGCTGTATGCCTCGTTCCAAGTATGGGACGGCATCCTTATATGTACGTCGGAATTCCGTCAGCTTTTCCTCGTACTGCGGCAAGCCAGGCATAAACCCGGGAGTGGCGAAGGCCTTATCCAGCTTCGTTTCGCTCTTGTGGACTCGGTCCAAACAATTTTGCTTGGCCGTTTCAAAATCTACTCGTACCCTGACAGCCATCGGTACTCCGCTTATTATACCCATCTTGGCCCCATGAAAATCCTGCCTGTCTTCCACTCCGTACATTTTGAAATGGAACAGCCTGTTTTGGTCTTCTTTCTCAAGGCGGGTCATGTCTATCTTCGCCAAACTGTCAAGTCGTCTTTGGGCCCTGCCTCCCAGTTCTTGCAACTCGGATAACTTTCTAAGAAGAATCTTGATATTCTGCGCCCGTCTGCGAGTCTCCGTCTTATAGCTAAACTGAAACGGCCGGCCCAGAGCGTCCTTGCGTCGGAAATATTCTTCCAGATATTTCCGAAAAGCTTCCGAACCACAGAAAAATGCGTTGAACTCCTGAATCACGTAAAAGTCCGGCATATAAGATCTCGTGTAATTCTCCATGGTTACGAAATCCACTCCCGAACGCGCCACCACTCCGGCGTTGTGCATATTCCAGCGAGTTGTGTAACAATCAGCCAAAGAGCCTCTGACCCGAATGCCTTCATTCTCCAAATGCTCCTCGTAGCTATCGGGATATTGGTGCGGGTCCAAAGTCTTGGAGATGCGTTCCCCCGTAATTCCCGTCATCATAAAACCTTCTCCCACATTCGGATACACATAGTTATTCACACCCAATGCATGCGAACGCCTGGCCTTATCGTCTTCCTCCATTTCCCGAAAACTCCTCACCACTTCAGTGCAATCCGCCCGCTCGTCGAGCGATACAAACGCGGCGCAACCACGAGGGGACGGGGCTTCCCTATTCACAAAATAATCGGCCAACCTGTTTTCCGTTCCAAAGGACAACGGTACTCTGGCTTTTTCAAGAAGATTGTAAGTCATATCCACTTGTTCCAACACCACTTCCCTACACCTGCCGTAACTATAACCCAGTACATTTTGCACAAAAGCGGAACAGTCGCTGTACTTGCCCACCCGCTCTCGATCACCACGATATGAGACTCCCGTAAGAAAAAGTTCGTTTCGCTCCATTCCGAACATATCTGGAACGGAAATCCCGGAAGACTTGTCTTGCCAAAGTTCCAAGTCTCCGCCCTTGTCCCTGAAAACCCGATTGCTCTCGGCCGCTTTCTCTTCCGTAGCGTAAAAAACTTTCGCCTCGTCGGTGTCCTCGACGGCCAAATCCGCACCGTAACTGGCTTTAAGCGTAGGAGCGAACATTGAAGCGTCGTCATTCTTGTCCGTCTGGCGTATTTCACCACCCTCGACATCCTTTATCTCAAGAAGGTAACTCTCGTCGTCAAAAATAGTCTGGGTATGCAAATCGTGTCCGAACTTATAATCGGCCGAATCCAAAACCAAGGATTCGAAACGGGCCGATTTCCCAACTGGAAAATACCCGCTTTCCCGATCATACCCCATATACATATAAGCCTGGACAGGAGGCATCCGGCTTCCGCAATCAGAAGAGGGTTCATTACGGGTTTTCTTCGGTCTGTGGGACTGATCTGAGAACATGGCAAAGGGCTTTGGACTTAACCCCGCCGAAGGGCCCAGTGTTCCGCCACTCAACAGATTCTATAACAATTAGAAAATGGAAAAAGAGCAAACGTGAAGTTTGACCAATCAAAAGTCAAAGACAGAAACAGATTAATATTGTTACAATAAAAATTGAAATGTTCAAGTATAAGGAAAATAAGAAGCTGACAAGCTAATTTTTTCGGGTCAAAATACGCTGACAAAAGATTTATTTCCGTTCCGACTTCGTACTTTTGCCCCCGCTAAACGGTGTCGCCCGCAAAGGCGTTAATGGGAATCCGGTACCAATCCGGAGCTGTACCCGCAACTGTAAGTCTTCGGCCCAATCTGGCCCGAGGAAAGCCAGAAAACCAGCCCTTAGCAAGACTGAGACTTACGGGCTTATAAGTCGAAAGACCTGGCGTACTGTGCCACATAGCGCGCCTTCCCTGCCCTCGGTCACGAAAATCATTCGTAACCTTACTAACTTTTTCAAAAATGTTAAGATTTACGCTCAGGACGCTAGCACTCGTTGCCCTAGTCACCATTGCCGTATCATGTTCGGACGACGACGATCCGACCCCGCGTTTCACCGTTGATTTCGAAGATTTGGAGCTCGATGCCAATTCCTATTGGGACGGGGCTGACAAATCCGGAAAATTTGTAGCTGACGATGTTACTTTTCCTAATGACTACAACGATCAATACAAGTCGTGGCAAGGCTTCGCATATTCCAACATGACGGATATGGAGACTCCCGGAAGGCCCAACCAATACAGCGTGTATGGCAAGTCGGGAGCGATGGGGTCTAAAAACTTCGGCCTTGGTTATATCGCCATGGACACGAAGTTCAATATTATGGCATTCCCACGGGCGGTAAATAATGTTCGGCTTTACGTTACCAATGGTACCTATGCTTATCTCGCTATGAAAAATGGCGATAATTTCACTAAGAAGTTTGGTGGGGAAGACGGCAATGACCCAGATTTCTGCAAACTGATTTGTATTGGCCTTGACGAAGATGGCGAGGAAACCGGTAAAGTGGAAATTTTCTTGGCGGACTACCGTTTCGATAACAATGCGGAAGATTATATTCTTACTGAATGGAAAGAGTTTGACCTTACCCAACTCGGAAAAGTGAAATCCGTACGCTTTGAGATGGATTCGAGTGACAAAAACGAGTGGGGAATGAAGAACCCGGCTTATTACTTCGTCGATAACATATCGTACGAATAAAACGAGCTTAACATCGAAAAAAACACAAAATCCCCGAAGCGATATATTGCTCCGGGGATTTTTCGCATATTACGGATCAACTTGAATTTAATTATCCCCATTACGGGAACAAAACGGTTATTAGGGAGAAAAACTTATCATACATAAAAAAATGAATGCCCTTTTGCTTCAAAATTACGATTGATTTCCCCATATTATGGATCTGTTTCAATTAGCTTAAAGGTTTTAACATGTGTTGTATGAGCTTTTGTGCGTCGCAAGCCCGCCGTTGGGCTATCTTTTGGTTACAGGACCGCATACAACGCTGTTCCCATCATCCATCATTTTTAAACGGATCCAAACATGAGTAAAGAAATCAATGTGCTGGGCGCTGAAGTCCACGGGCCGGAAGCGGGAGGCACGGAAGAGAAGCCCAAGCTCGTCACGGCGCAAATGCTTATCCCGTTCATCTTGCTGACCAGTTGTTTCGCTTGGTGGGGATTGGCCAATAATATGACCGACACGCTCTTGGCCGCTTTCAAGAAGATCAAGAGCATGACGGATTTCGAGACTTCTTTAATCCAAATGGCCTTTTACGGATCCTATTTCTGTTTCGCTCTTCCGGCGGCTCTTTTTATCCGTAAATATTCCTTTAAATCTGGGGTGCTGTTGGGGCTGGGCTTGTTCATAACCGGCGGTTTGTTATTCTATCCGGCCAGTATTACGCAGGAATACTATCACTTTTTGGCGGCGCTTTATGTTTTGGCCGGAGGCCTCTCAATCCTTGAGACCAGCGCAAATCCTTATATGATGGTAATGGGCCCGAAAGGTACAGCGACACAACGTCTGAACCTCGCCCAGTCCTTCAACCCCATCGGTTCTATCGCCGGCGTGGTGATCAGTAAGCTGTTCATCCTCTCACAGCTCCGCGACATCAGCGAAGCCGAGCGCTTGGCTATGGCCCCTGAAGCGCTGAAGGCGGTACAGACCGAAGAATTGGCGGCCGTGATGAATCCTTACGTTACGGTGTCGGTAATCCTGATTCTGACTTGGATCCTTATCGCCGTCAACAAGAAAATGCCTAAGGCCAGCGATTCGGGCACAATGGACCTGAAGAAATCATTCGCCAGCCTGTTTAGCAACAAGGACTATATCTTCGGCGTATTGGCGCAGTTCTTCTACGTAGGCGCCCAAATTGGCGTTTGGTCTTACACAATCCGCTACGTAATGACGGAAATCGGACTCAATGAAGCTGACTCAGCCACTTACTATATTATTTCGCTGGTATGCTTCGCCTCGTTCAGGTTTATCGGCACGGCGCTGATGTCACGGTTTAAGCCTAGTAATATTCTTATTACAAAAGCCGTTACGGCGGGTATTCTCACTTGTCTCGTAATGTTTGTGGGCGGTACTGTCGGCGTTTACGCTTTAGTTGGTATTTCGGCTTGTATGTCCATTATGTTCCCTACCATCTTCGGTTTGTCTTTGGAAACCGTAGAAGACGAAAACATCAAACTCGCCGGTTCTGGCCAAATTATGACAATCTTGGGTGGCGCTGTGCTTACGGCCCTTCAAGGCGTAGTTTCGGATGCTACGGGAAGCATCAGGCTGTCGTTCCTCGTGCCGTTGGCGTGTTTCGTTATTATCCTACTTTTCGGCTACAAAGAAAGCCGAAAAGCGAAAGCATAAAATAACCCGACGCTTAAAAACCACCCCAACCAAAGAGCGGTTAGGGTGGTTTTTTTATTGGAAAAATAAATCTAAACTCGTGTCAGCTTCCTGATGATATCAATATGTTCCGGATATTCTTCGGAAAGCTTCTCCCTGTCCGCCAACTCGAAATCCTCGAAATCAAACCCCGGCGATACCGTACAGCCCACCAAGGAGTATTCTTCACCCTCTTTTACACTAGAGGCAAACCAAGCTCCCGCCGAAACTACCAACTGGGGTTCTTGTCCCGATTCGATATCCGGCCCCACCTCGTGCCGTGTGTACTCTCCATCCTGATCGATTACGTGAACATAAAGCGGATCGCCACTATAAAAATGCCAGATCTCATCCTGACAAATGCGGTGGAAAGCTGAGAAATTGTCTTTGGTCAACAAAAAATAAATCGCTGTACAAAAGTTGCGATCGCCATTAAAGCCTTCCGGCAAAGCTTCACGCTTCACTTTTCCTTCGCTTCTGTATGTTTCCTTAAAATATCCGCCTTCTGGATGCGCCTCCAATTCCAAAGCGCTCACAATCTTTTTGATTTTTTCCGATTCCATACCACTCTATTTTTCCAAACAAACCGCATTCGCAAGAGCGATCTCGGCTTTTTAGCTACGCTAATTTCCCAAAAAGATGACTATCTCCCAAAGACAATTCAAACACAGACTGGTTTCTCCGGAACTATTTCAGCCACTAATAACACCTAAACGCCAATCGAAACACAAACGCCCCAGTTCACACCCTGTCTTTTTGAATTTATATCAATAAGGCTTAATTTGATTAGTATGAAAGCTTTGGAAAGAGTGTGTGCAGGCCCAAAGCGATATTCGGACTCCAAACTGATAGCCTATGTATTTTGAAGCATTGATGACGGTGGATCCTTCGCAAATAACCAAGATCGAAACCGTAAAGCCCGAAGGGTCTTTCAAAAGGATACTAAACCTCATGACGATGGGGGCTTTGGAAAAAAAACTGGAGCGGGAAACGTTTACCGCCGTTTCGATACTCCAACAGCTCAACACGGCTTTCCAGAGCATGGGAATCAATAATATTATCCGTCTTTCGCACGACGATATCGATTTTTATCTTGATACGGAAGGCAAAGAAAACGACCTGCAAGAAGCTCTCGACAAATACGATCTGCAAATTGATCATTCCATGTCCACTTGCTTCGATTATCTCGCCTTGGTTCTGGAACACGAGGACGACACCTTTAAGTACCTTCTGGAAATTGATATAAACCGAACGCACGAGGTGGCGGAATATCCGATTGCCATAAAAATCAGCGCCTTTCTGAAAGAATTCTCCCAAACCGATTCCGACACCGAAAAGCTGAGGAACAAAGTGCAGGAAGCTATCGGGACGCAAGAGAAATATACGGCCTTCAAGCAAGATCGTCACAAGCGTTTTGAGACATTCCTTCAGGAAGTCAGGATAGGTATCAGCAAGTTTATCAGAGTCGATGACGTAAAAATCGATCTCAAGACTAAAATCGTGGTGCCTAAGAAGAAAATCGAGAACGTCTCTGATATGGAATATAACCGGGCGCCAGGCTATTACGGACCACATTACGGCTATTTCGGCTTCGGCGACGCATTGCTTTACAGCATGTTGTGGACTTCCATTTGCCACAATAACCATATCGTAATCAACGACAGCCATTTCGAAACTCCCGCTGGCGAAGAACTGGGCCACCTCGATAACGTGGACACATCTTCTGATTATTTCGATCCCGATATATCCTCCGACGCTACAGGTCTTGATGGCGATTCAGCGCAAATCAACTCACCGTTCGACGACCCTGACACAAATATGGACATACTTGGCAACGACCTTTCCGAAACACCTGACCCGGGAGATTCGGACAGCGGAAGTTGGTTCGATTTCGGAAACGAGAATGATTCGCTTTTTGATTCGTGGGGAGACAGCGACTTTGGCGGAGGCGATTTCGATGGTGGGGACTGGTAAGGCATAGCAACAAAAAAAGACAAAAGCCTTCTTTAGGGTACATGGCTTTTCTCATTCTCAAAGAAATGGGAAAAGCCTTAATGTTTTCTCGTTAAACAAACTACATTTACCTATGTAATAACCATCCAAAGCAAAGGGAATTTTCAAATGCCTACACTTATGGCTCGGCTTAAAACATATCTGATTGTCAACGCCGTATCCTCAGCGGTTTTAGGCCTGTCTTTTACTTTATTTTCTTCTGGGGTACAATCTTTTCTAGGGTTTAAGCACCCTTTGGTTTTACCTATATTGGGCGCTATTCTCCTTATCTTATCAGTCCTCACTTTTACGGCAACCTTACTTAAAAAACACAATAAAACCCTTGTGAACACTATCTCCGCCTTTGGCCTTATCTGGGTCATGGTAAGTGCTCAGATTGTGTTTTTAGGCGCTTTCAATCTTAGTCTAATCGCATATATATGTATCTCCATAATTGCCGTATGGATCGGTTTTTTATCTTACAGACAATATTATTTCAACAAAAAAATCGGGATTACGCGTTAAGAAACCCCGTTTTTGAAAAACGGAGGATTACTCCAAAAAAGATTCCTCCGCCCTTTTCCGGAACGGAAACGACAATCAAGGTTTCAGCCTCCTAATAGGCTTCATGTTTTGCATCATAAAGGCTTTCACTTCCGATTGCACCAGCTCATCGAGCTGAAAAAACTGCACGGCGGTGATGAGGTCCACCTTCTTATGAATCTTTTGGTAGTACTGATACCTAAGCTTGCTGTTTTTGACTTCGGTCTCGTTTATTGCCTTGATAATACCTTCGACCTCTTTGCTAGCGAAATCTTCCTGAGACACTAGTTTTCTCAAACGCTCAACTTGTCCGTTCGTATATTTGGTTTTCTTTGCGCTATACTCATCATAAATCGGCCAGAAAATATCTGCCTGTGATTTGTCCAAATCCATATTCGCTATAAAAAACTCTTTCTTTGCCATATTAAAAATGGCTCTCACAACTTCCCTTTCCTGCTCGGTAGATCCGGTTTCGGGAATGGATTGGCCCACGCCAAAAACTGTAAAACCTAAAAACGCAACGAATAACAAAACAACCTTTTTCATAGCTAGTGCTTTTTGCATAATGGCCATAAACAAACGTTTATCGGGGAATTAAACGTAAGACCCCAAACGCCTTTTATAGCCGATAACCACACAACAGCAAGCCAAAGAAAAGAGTTCGTCATGGCGAGAAATAATTAACCATTTCCACTCAAAAGCTTACATAGATCTTCGTTTTCAACCTTTCCAATTTGTTTGGAAACTGAGTAAACCACTAAAACACCGCAACTTAAAGAAGCATATTAAGAGTGTTAAAGAACAGTTCAATAATCTTGGGTTGAACATCCAGCTCAACCCGAATATTCGCAAATAGAATTATTTACTATTCGCTCCTGTTCCCAATCTAATTCCCGCCCCCACAGTAAACGGCGCCACACCATGTTCTTTTTTCTGACGGTCATGGAACGTTTGTCCAAGCCGGGTTCCGTTCATCGCCATAAACCATGTTTTCTGCATCTGATGATCCTTTTCCCTCATAATCTTCTGATAAGTTTCCCAAAGATCAGGATGCCTAGCCTGAAAACGGCCGATGTTCTCATGCAAGAATTTATCTTTCATCTTGGCGTAGCACGGTTCATTCTGCGACACCAACTGCCGAAGCCTTTCCGTGGAAAGAGAATCCCTGCTACGTTGCTCGAAGGTAACATAGTCGGTACCGTCCTCACTATAAGCTATGACCGGACCGAAAAAGGAGGTGTTGATCCGCATTCTGAGTTTTTCCCTACTGGGAAACTCCACCATACTCACCATCGTACCGCCCAAAGGCGCTTCGGCACACTCGTTCAAGCCGGTTTTCTCGTTTAGGCTTTTGAGTTTTCCTTTTCTCTCCAAATCAAGATAATCGTCCGTCACGTCCTCATGCTTCCGTTCCCGAAACGGACCGTGACTAAACGCGTGGCTCAATCCGGGAATATCGAAGGGCTCGCCCTTACGTTCCACAATCCGGGCCCGGAGATTTTTTAACGGTTCATGAAAATCGTCTGTAAGGCAAGCGCCTCCTTCTTCGGGCTCGAAGGGTTCAAGCGGCAAGAAGTCCATTTTCGAACCAACATTATCCCGACCCATAATCATGGATACGGTATCGCAAGATGATCCGCGCAGAGGCATCATAGCGAACGGGCCATTACCCTCGCCTACAGGAGGAAACGCTTCAGGGCTAACTTCCGCCAGCGTCACCTCGTTGATTCTTAGTGTAGCTCCCGTACGGCGAATTCTGATTAATGCGTTTTGCTGTTCAAGCATCGCTTCCGTTTTGGCGATAACAGAGTCTGTAGCGAAAAAACTTTTGGCTTGAGCGTCGGGCTTTTCGGGAACGGCAAGAGTTATATCGTCCGAAATCCAAAAATTGGCATCAATAGGCTTGACCTCCTGTTTTTCGATTTCAAGAAAAGGAAAACCGTCGTCTGGGGAACGGCCTATCCGCTGGTTTTGGAAAACGAGATTTCCGCCACCCAGGCTAATCATAAGGTCGTCGCGAGATGCGGAATGGAAATAAGCCTGCGCCACCGCCGGGCCACGGGTTATCCCTAATTGCCCGCCGGGTTTATGCTCCGGTGTCCTTTCCCCCTTCTGGCGCAAATAGCTTCGCATATCCTTTTAAAAAGAGGAACAACGCTCCTATTGTTCGCCAGAACGGTTCTACGGTTTGCCATTTCGCAAATATTTGACGATTATGGCGGGCTAGTTAGGGCGAAACCCAGCGCATTCGCCAAAAAGTTGACTTATGGATATCAGTACTATATTATCGTTTCTCGGAGCTTCGATCTTGTTAACCGTTACGCCAGGGCCCGACATCCTGTTCGTTATAACCGAAAGCCTGACCAAAGGACAACGTACCGGAATCGCTATTTCGGTGGGGTTGGTTAGCGGGCTTATCGTACATATCACAATGGCATATACGGGCCTTTCTTTGGCCTTCCAGACATTTCCCGAATTATTAAATACAGTCAAATTCGCGGGCGCGGCTTATCTGCTTTATTTAGCCTATAAAGCCTATGGGGAGGAAAAACCGGAAACAACGCAAGGACAGACACTAGCGGTTGCCGGAACCGGCTATCAGGTTTCCGCCATCAAACTTGTGCGCAAAGGCATTCTGATGAATGTGCTGAACCCGAAAGTCTCATTGTTTTTCCTATTGTTCTTGCCTCAGTTTGTCCAAGAATCGGCAACAATGAGCTCAGATGCGCAAATTTTGTCGCTTGGCGGATTGTTTATTCTACAGGCCTTGTTGATTTTTTCCAGCGTATCGGTTCTTTCCGGAAGATTAACCGGCTTGCTAAACAGTGACAGGTTTTGGTCAGGGACAAAAATCGTAAAGATTATCGCATTGTGCGGAATAGCCGCAATGCTTGCGCTCTAAGTCCATTCATTTTGTAAACACTGGGAAAGGAAAGGCTGTTCTCTAAGTTGGTCGCCTTACAGAATATTCATGTTCCTTTCCTCCCGACGACATCCAATCCAATCCAAAACCGCCGAAAAAAGCGGTAAGGCTGTCGAGCGACCACAAAATTCTACAAATCCAAACAACAATCCGCCGATTCAACGCCTAATAGATCCGTTCCGGTTCAGAGAACAATCGGCGGAACCTACCGAGGAGCAGAGAGTCTTCCGCTATTCAAGTTTTATTGAGTTACAAAAAATTGAGGCTCTACTTGACCATTATAACCAGCAACTTCACGAAAACGGCACGCACGCCTATCAAGAGTTTGCCAAAGGGAAGGACGAACTACGTCCATATTCCGTAGTGGCGGAAACCCGCCGCGATCGGGACCACCAAAGCTACGCTTCCCCTCCGAACGAAGCGATTGCGCACAAGATGCTGGATATACTTTACCAGCTTGAGACATACATCTATAAGATGTTCGAACCCCATACGACTTTCCTCTTTCCTCAGTTTGTAGTTCCTGAAAAAGAGGCTTTTTACAGAAAGCCCCTACTCCGCCTTCTCAACGACATCCAGAGCGATCACCGGAAAATAATTACTTTTCTGCGTGAAGAAGGCCATAGGATCTGGGTCCCGGGTATAAACTCGTTTGGACAAAGCGAAAAGGACTCGGTATATGCCCTTTGGGACAAACTTCAATCAAACACATCCGGAATACGGGTAAGCGACAAAGCCAAAAGCGGAAGATTCAGCAAAGAAAAAGTCTCGGGATTCGCTGACAGGGTACACGCAATGCACGCAAAACTTATGTACAGCCGTTCCGGACGCGAGTTATTGCGTTCGGTCATGGATAATAATGACCATCCCCTCAATGTAGCTCCGAATCCGTTGGCTGAAGCGTATGAACAGGAACGGATTCAATTCGACGAAAGAGGCCTCTTTACTCCGGGAAAGGGAAAGAACACCGGAGCGTCCCCCACCCTGTATCTTCCACACGCAATCCCCGACACCCAACTGGTAGGGATGGGATATGACTGGGAAGCCGTTGCTACCTCTCCAACACCAGTAGACACGTCTGGGAGAGGATCGGTAATTGATCCCAAAGTGCTTCCAAGAAACCCAAAAATAACATCACCAAGAGTCTCGGCCGCAAAGATCCATCTCAGCTCAAGCTCATCCGACAGCTCCGATGATGAAAGCGACGCCGTGGCAGGGACAGAATACAAGCACGGTAATTATGTGCTACACCCCGGATTTATCCGCTACGCAAAACAGCTGGCTTATGCCCGCAATGCGCAGGAAGGAACTTCCAGAGTCAAAGGCCCCCTTTTACATGAAAAAGACATTCCATGGGGCACTCCGGAAGAGCAAGAGGCAGTCACATTTGTCGAGAACCCGATAAGAGTGGAACACCAACTTGCTAAACGCAAATGGATGGCGCTTTATGATGCCCGTAGGTTGGGGTGGTAGTTGGACTTAGAATAAGAACAGCTAGCGTTTTTTGTTATCTTCGTCCATCTTCCGTGAAAACAGATACCCTGACTCAAGGGTATGGAAAAAGATCATGGAGTCACAGTACGGCGATTGCAAATAGGGGTTATGAAAATACTACATCTAGGCTCAGAAAGAGCATGGCGCGGGGGCGAACAACAAATCGCTTACCTTATTGAGGAGACCAGAGCTAAAGGAATAGAGAACTATGTAGCCACTCGAAGAGCTTCAGCGCTTGGGGATTATTGTCACAAAAACGGAATCCCTTATATCGAGCTTCCTTTCGCTTCGGCGATTAGTCTGAGAACCGCAATGGGGATCGCCAATTACTGCAAACAGAATTCCATCGATCTTATCCATGTTCACAGTGGCAAGTCCCATACACTGGCTGTCATTTCGCAATTTTTCAGAAACACGCCTATTATCCTAAGCAGACGAGTCTGTTTTCCTGTCAAAAACTCAGCTTCGTCTCGTTGGAAATACAACCATTCTTCCATTCAGCGGATCCTTTGCATTTCGGAGGCTATTCGGACGGAATTGAAACCTGTGGTCAAAGACCATTCGAAGCTACTTAAGGTGTATAGCGGTATCGCTCCCGAAAAATTCCAAAATGTAAAATTTACCGGATATAATCTCCGGAAACGTTTCGATATTCCGGAAAACCATACAATCGTCGGTAGCGTAGCGGCATTAACTGCCGAGAAAGGAATCTTCACCTTGCTCGACGCAACCAATAAAATTTTGGAACAACACCCCGAGACTACTCTCGTTCTTATTGGCGACGGCGCTTTGCGGGATGAGCTGGAAGAATACGCCAAAGAGCTCGGCGTATCCGAGAATGTCCGGTTTACGGGCTTTGCCAAAAATGTCCCGGAGATATTGCCTCAGCTCGATATTTTCGTGCTGGCCTCACGGAGCGAAGGCCTTGGCACCAGTATTCTGGACGCTTTCTGCTGTAAAGTCCCGGCCGTGGCCTCGAATACGGGCGGAATACCGGAAATGATCGAAGACGGGATCACTGGATTTTTGGCTACCGTAGACGATTCGGAAGGTTTTGCCTCGCAAATCACCAAACTGATTGAAGATCCCGAATTACGACAGACGCTGACAAAAGCCGCCACGGAGAAGCTTAAGCAGTTTGACAGAAAAGTGACAGCGGAAAAAACGATTAAAATTTACCAGGAAGTATTGGACGAACTGAAATCTAATCAATAGATTATCTTTTTAAATGGAAATACAGAACAAAACGACTTGTCCCGTATTTCCATTCTGTCTTCGTTTTCAATTTTTCACAACACTCAAAAGTTGATCTTGTAGCTGATATTCGGCACTACAATAGCCTGCATGTTTTCATCCACCATTTGGGTCACGAAATTGAAATCCATCTCCGACTCATCCGGCGTTCCGAATAGATTCAATATCTGTAAAGACCACACGCTCGTATGTTTCGCTCTGTTGCGGGTATAATTGAGATTAAGGTGGAATATAGCCTTTCCTGAATATTGCTCTTCAAATGCTCTTGAATCATCCAAGACCACGTCCTGAGCCTGCTTTGAAGCGTCAATATCGTATGGCGTATATCGATCACCTCCTTGCAAAGTCAGTCGGCCACTTACGCCCAGCGTATTCTTTTTCTCTTTGCCCACCGCCCATTCTTTTCCAAACATCAAATTGACAATATAGCCGTTATTATAGCGTGTATCTCTCCATTCCTCATTTCCGTCTCTGTATTGAGAATTGAACAACGAAACGGTGGAAAGCATATACCAATCGTTCTGAAGAAAGCGTTCGAGCGTGACATCCAAACCATAATTCTCCCCTTTTCCTGAATTATCCATTTTATCTTTTATAAACCATCCGTCACGCTGATTTACTAAAGAAAAAGAACTATTAGGAGTTACAACCACATCGTACAGTCTTTGGTAATAAGGCTCTACCTTCAGTCGCCAGAACTCATTGAGAACACGATCATAAGCTAAAACAAAATGGTGCGCTTTTGTAGTCCGAAGATCCTTATTGTTTGCCATCCCTCCGTTTCCATCGTCCAATTCCGATAGGTAAATAAACGGTCGCTCTTCTCGGCTATGAAGGCCATATCCAAAACTCAAACTTCGATTTTCATCAAAACGATATTCCATAGCCATTCTCGGCTCCACGGAAAGCTCCTCGTTCACCCCGTAATACTGGATATTAATGCCCGGATTAAAGCTCAAACGCCCAGTAGCCTGTATGGTAGACTGTGAAAAGGCCTGATATGACCACACTCCGCCACGCTGATCGACCTGAGTGAGCAGCGGGTCGCCTTCATTTTCAGCATTTGACATCCGGATATTATACTCCTTTCGGGTGGCGGTCATACCTGTGCGGTTTGTGTGCCTTGCCCCGAATTTCGTATTGAACACAGTTGAAAAAATATAGCTCCAATTCGAATTTTGTATTTTCTCTTCCGGATTTAATTCGCCTTTAAGGTTTAACAGATCACTATTTTGTTCCAGCCCATTGCCTGTAGTGGCCAGCTTGGCGTCCACAAATGTCCGATTATTAAAAAAGTACCTATAATTCAGCCCCAAAGCCCCAAAACGCAGGTCGCTTTCGCTGTCCTTTCTATCATCCAGATATTTCCACTCCGTCGTATCTTCTTTCGGCGTAGTCCCATTTCCGTCAGTCGCTCCTATTCCCCAGAGAGAGAAAGTACCGGCGTCGCCCGCCGGGAAATTCAGTTTAAAAGATAAATCCTGATAACGAATACTTCCTCCGCCTTCCGGCAAAAGGTCTTTGAGCAACGCGAAGGTTGAATACCTGTAATTAACCAGATAAGACGCTTTTTTTCCTTCCACAAAAGGTCCTTCTGTGGCAAAATCTATCCCCGTCAGTCCGGCTTGGAAAGTATATTCTCGTTTGTTCTCATTTCCGTTGCGGAGTTTGATATCAAAAACTCCCGAAAGCGCATTGCCGTATTCAGCTGCAAAAGCCCCGGTATAAAAATCGGAATTGTCCAACAACTGACTGCTAAGCGCCGTAATCCCTCCCGCCCCAAATGCCGCCACTTCGGCGAAATGGTTCGGATTCGGGATTTCCACGCCTTCCATTCGCCACAAAAGGCCTTTGGGGGAATTCCCACGAATCACGATGCCATTATTTCCCGTTTGGCTGGCCACTCCGGCAAAACCGGAAACCAATCGGGCCGGATCGTCAAATCCTCCGGCATATTTGGCGGCGTCTTCCATATTCAGTTGCCGGGCACTCACTACAGCCATTCGGTTTAAAGGCAATTCTTTTCGGTCATCGGCACGAACCGTTACGCCTTCCAACTCAGTCAAGGCCTCTTTTAAAGAAACGTTCACTATAAGCTCCTTTCCGGATGTTACTCGTCTGTCGGCCAGCGTGGCCGACGTATAGCCCGTAAACGAGACTCTCAGAGTATAAACACCCACAGGCACCCGCTCTATCACGAAAGTCCCGTCGGGAGCCGTTACGGCGCCCAACACGGGATCGGTGCCTAGTACCGCCACGGTGGCGAACTGTAACGGAGCCTCGGAGTCGGCGTCGGTCACTTTTCCCCTTACGGTTTGTAGCATATCTTGGGCAGTGGATTCTTTTGCCAAAGTCAGAATCGAAAAAAAGAAGAGGACCAACGACACGATTTTCAATTTTTGTCGGATCATGAGTTCTTTAGATAATTGATTACACACACAGTTTGAATTCGCTCCCAATAGTTTTAGGTAAGCGTTTCATTTGTGTGATACTCCATTGCCCATTATCCCCCACTGGCTGTTAGGAAATAAAAAAATTAACCAAAATGAGTCCCCTTACAAGCTCTTCCAACAATGTTGTGAATTCCATACAAATCGGATAAGACCAATCAGATTTCATTTTTTCGGTATTTTCAATCAAAAATCATTTCAATATAAAAAAAATCAACAATAATTCATTTTCGTTATTTTATTTTCAAATATCATTGCATATGTTTGCCAACAACGAAATTAAAAAAAGCAAAACAACATATAACATGGCGGTTAACGATTTGATTTTTCCAAAGGAATATAAAGCTACTCTCAGCCTAAGAGAGATTGAAAGGGCTGTTAAGCTTATTAAAGACTTATTTGAGGAAAGCCTATCCTCTGAGCTTAAGCTTCGTAGGTTTTCGGCTCCGTTGTTCGTAATGAAAGGTACCGGAATAAACGATGACCTTAACGGTAGCGAACGCGCGGTATCGTTTCCCGTAATGGATATGGATGACCAACGCGCCGAGGTGGTTCATTCGCTGGCCAAATGGAAACGGATGACTTTGGCCGACTTTGGAATTGAGGAAGGTTTCGGGATCTACACGGATATGAACGCCATCCGGGCCGACGAGGTAATGGATAATACGCATTCCATCTACGTGGACCAGTGGGATTGGGAAAAAGTAATGTCCGAATCGGAGCGAACAATCGCGTTCCTGAAGCAAACCGTAAAGAAAATCTACTCGACTGTCAAACGAGTGGAATACAAGGTTTACGAGCAGTACCCGCATATTACGCCACAACTTCCGGAGACTATCCATTTTATCAGTGCGGAAGAGCTTTTGGAAAAATATCCAGACCTTACGCCAAAAGAGCGCGAAAACAAAATCACCAAGGAACACGGCGCAGTCTTCCTGATGGGAATCGGAGGCAAGCTCGCTAACGGCGAAAAGCACGACGGACGCGCCCCTGACTATGATGATTGGTCTACATCAAACGAAGAAGGCTTTGCGGGCCTCAACGGTGACATTTTGGTATGGAACCCTATTTTGGAGACGGCCTACGAAATTTCGTCAATGGGCATCCGCGTTGACAAAAAAGCCATGGAGCACCAACTCCAAGTTGAAAGCGCCGAAGAAAGAAAAGACCTGATGTTCCATAGAAGATTACTTTCCGGCGAATTCCCGTTCTCTATCGGCGGAGGTATCGGACAGTCGCGTTTGTGTATGTTCTTGTTGCAAACGGCCCATATCGGCGAAGTACAAGCCAGCCTCTGGCCTGAAGATATGCGTGAAGCTTGCCAGGAAAAAGGCATCGCTTTAATGTAATCCAACACCCGAATGAATCTCGCAAACGTATTCCTGGCCGGAATACGTTTGCTCTCTTTTACGCCTTCCAATCCTCGAAAACGAGCGTTTTCACTATTTTTCCGAAGGGGTAAATCATTTTTTTGCTAGCCCAATACTACCGAAAAAAGCCTTCAGGCTTGCCACACATCGCACAGGCTTTCTATATTTCGGAAATATTATAACAATAATCGGCGATAGGCGTCTGGAGATTCCTTTTAACATCCAAATTTGGCAGAATCTGTTTTCAAAAAGACTATTCTGACCGAATCCAGACAAGCCAAATCCGGTTATTCATAAACGTCAACCGTTTCCAATTCGGGGAAGCTCAGAAGTCGTTTTATGGCCACTACGGTCGTTTCATCATCGGTCTTTTTATGTCAAGAATAATTAACCTTTTCAAGGATTTCGTTTTTTCCAAACCCAACCCGTTGCTTTGGCAGGCTGTCTATTCCAGACGGTTTTCCGTGTTTACGGCCGTATCCACGTTTATTTTCCTGTTCGTATTTCGCCCTTTCGGTTTTAACGCCTGGTTTTGGAACCAAAGCCCGTATACTGTCTTGATGCTGGTGTCAGGCATGGCTTTTCTGGGGGGAGCCAGCGTAGCTTTGTCCAGACTTTTAATTTTACCAGCCACCAAGATTATTCCCGCCTCGCGCATCGGGCTTTGGCTTTTGTGCTTAATCGAACTCGTCTGTATCAACATTCTGGTAGTTTTTTTACAGGATTACGTCACCGACGATCCTATGCCCATGCACGAACAATTATGGTACAGCTTCCGCTATACTTTCCTTTCGGGCCTGTTATTCTATTCGATTTTCCACACTTATTTACGGCTTAAGCTGGAAAGTACCGGCGCGGTGACTCCCCCCCACCCCGAAAAGCCACAAGTAGATATGTTGGAAATTAAGGACGAAAAAGGAAAAATCCGTCTTGAATTGCCTGCGGAAAGTATTTTATGCTTTGAGGCTACAGGAAATTATGTCACAATCCATATTTCCGAAAATGAAAAGCAAAGGAAGGAATTGGTTAGGAACAATATGAAAAGCATTGTTTCCGCTTTTTCGGAATATGGCTTTACGCAATGCCACCGCTCTTATATGGTACGCTTGGGTGCCGTGAGCCAAGTCCGGAAAACCGGCAATGGTTCGGCCGCCTCATTAAAGGGAAGCGACCTGGTGATTCCCGTTTCCCGGACATATACAGCCTCATTTTCTGAAGCAATCCGCGCCCACGGCAATATGGCCGAAGCCTAACCTAAACAAACCACCGTAGGCTTCATTCGCCTAAACGTAAGGTTGATTCTCGGTCTGGTCACTTTCTTGGTCTTTGGCAGGCAATGTTTCCAATAATCTTGCGTACTTCCGCGCATTACCAAAAGCCCTCCATGCTCCAATACCACTGACACGGACTGCTTGGAATCGTTATGTTTCAGCGAAAACTTCCGTTCCGCTCCAAAACTGAAAGACGCTATCGCCGCTCCCGGCTCCAATGTGCTCTCGTTATCGCTATGCCAAGCCATTCCTTGGCTCCCATCATGATAAAGGTTCAGCAGGCAGGAATTAAACGGCTCTCCGCAAATTTTTTCGGCTAATTCTTTCAGTTTCCGGATCTCCTGCGTCCACGGCAATGCCACCCGCCCAATGCCTGAATAAACGTAACGATAAGGCTTATCGCCATACCAAGCCGTTTCTCTCGCCGTAGTGATCTTTCTTCCGAACATCATAACCTCATCGTGTCTCCATTCTATATTTTCGATTAACCGGTCAAAACAAGTATCCGCCGTGGGCCGATCCAATACTTTTCCGTAATAAATCGTCTCGCCGTCATATGGCAAAATATTCCTGGGCTCGGAGTCGAATAAGTTCATCCTTTTTATGTTTTCTAACGATAACAAACAGCCGGTGTCTTTGGCTTACGTAGGTTTCCGGCAAGAAAGAATCTTGCTCTCGAATTTGTCTTTTCGTATTTTACCAAGACCATACAACATATTTTGAACAAAGTAGTATTAAAATCACCAATCAATCCAGTAACATCCGGCGGAGCCCAATCATAACATCATTTTTTACTCCAAAAACAATCGATACGGCTAGGCCTCAGCCTAAGCGAAGAAATTGTATTAAATCGCATTGTTTCGCCTTAAAACAAGCAACGATGAAAACACTCCACATCATGAACGGCGACTCATCCGCCATCCTCCTCAAAAGCCAATCCATCAGTGGCGACGTGGTGGTTTGGAGGGAAATGCTGGCCGAAGGCCGGGTGTGCCCAGAGGTAGGAAGCACCGATTTTTGGAATATCCGGTTCGATGAGTTTTCCCGGCGCTTCAACGTAGACGAAGCCGCATACCGCAAAGGTGTTATCTCACAGTTTGCCGAAGCGCAACACTTCCCGGAATACGATGAAGTGGTTCTTTGGTTCGAATACGATCTTTTTTGCCAAATAAACCTGATCGCCTCACTTAGCTGGCTTTGGCGACAAGGCATTTTCGAATATAGCCAAGTGTATCTAATCTGTGTCGGTAAGTTTCCGGGAAAACAAAAACTCTTCGGCCTAGGCGAATTGCCGGCAACAACCTACCCTGGCCTGTATCGCGATCGCCAAAAGGTAACCGAGGAAACCTGCTTCGACGCTGACAGGGCTTGGCAAGCGTACGCCGGTACGGACCCAAGGGTGTTGGAATCCGAAGCGATTACGGAACACAAAGGCTTACCTTATCTTTCGGAAGCGATAAAAGCGCATTTGAAAAGATTTCCCGATAGCCAAACCGGGCTCAACGTTATCGAACAAAGTCTTCTTTCGATAATCGAAAACGGATACGATACTCCCCAAAAGGCGGTTGGAGCGATTCTGAGGTCACAAGGAGTATACGGCTTCGGAGACACGCAATACGAAACTTACATCAAAGAGCTCGCTCCTCTATTGGATAAAGGCCCGGTATTAAGACTAAACGAGCTCGGCCGGAATGCGCTTCTCGGTCAAGCTAACGTTTCTTCCGAAATTGGCTTGGAAAATAGATATCTGGGAGGCGCTTTAGCGGGATCGTACAGATGGGATAATGACAAAAACCGGCTTATTATAGCCCAAAACTGACAATTGATGCGGGCAAGCACACAGCTTTATGTCTTTTCATTTTCTGTTTTATTTATATCTTACAATAGATAATTCGATTTACATAATACATTATCTCGTACCGATATAATTTTATCAAAAATGAACCACGTCTTGATTCTGGGAGCCGGAATGGTTGTAAAACCGATGGCCGAATATCTTCTGGAAAAGAATTTTTTTGTGACCATAGCCAGCCGAACGCTCTCCAAGGCCGAAGCCCTGCTCGATAACCACCCTAACGGAACGGCCGTGGCCTGGACGGTGGATCAAGCCGACAAGTTGGATGAAATGGTGGCCAGCCACGACCTTACCGTAAGCCTTTTGCCTTACACGCACCACGTAACCGTAGCCGAAATCTGCCTTAAACACGGTAAGAATCTCGTGACTACATCATACGTATCGCCAGCCATGAAGGCTCTTGACGCCAAAGCCAAGGAGGCCGGACTGACTTTTCTGAACGAGATAGGACTGGATCCGGGAATCGACCATATGACCGCCCAGCAGTTCATTGACAAGACCAAAGCCCAAGGTGGCGAAATCGAGGCTTTCTACTCGATTTGCGGAGCCCTTCCCGCTCCGGAAGCGTCGGACAACCCGTTGCGCTACCGCTTCTCGTGGAGCCCGAAAGGCGTGGTGATGGCCAGTAACAACGGCGCGCGCTTCCTTAAGGATTCCCAAGTGGTGGAACTGCCGACAGAGCAGTTGTTCGCCGAACCGATCAAGGAAAATTTCCCCGGCGTTGGCGATCTGGAGATTTACCCGAACCGCGATTCCCTCTCTTATGTGGAGCTTTACGGAATTCCCGAAACCAAAACAATGTATCGCGGAACGTTCCGCTACCCGTTTTGGTGCGAGACGCTTCATGCCCTAAAACAACTAGGCCTTACGATAGACAAACCCGTACAGGCTGACGGACTAAGCTATGCCGGATTTACCGAAGCGGTGTGCGGAGCGTCCACAGCCGAAGCGGTAGCAGAGAAACTTGGTTTGGCTACCGACTCGCCGGCTATCAAAGCTATCGCTTGGCTCGGTTTCTTCGATGAAAAGTCCCTGCCTTATTCCGGTACGACTTCCCCATTCGAAGTACTCTCCGACCTGATGATCGAGAAGATGATGCTTGGTAAAGGAGAGCGGGACATGGTAGTGATGCAACACATCTTCACCGTTAAAAAATCTGACAGAAGCCGTGAGGAAACCCGTCTTCGCCTGTTGGACTTCGGCGACAAGAAGCATACTTCTATCGCCAAAACAGTGGCTTGGCCCGCGGCTATAGCGGTAGAAATGATTCTGAACAAAGAGCTGGATGTTCCCGGAGTTCATATCCCCCTTATCAAAGAAATCTACGAACCTGTGTTGGACGGATTAGCCAAGATGGGAATAGAGATGACTGAGGAAACGAAAGAGGTGGCGTTGGCTTGAAAGATCTCACTCCCTCTTTAAGGATATAATAAAAAAAGGGCCTCATAATGTTGTGAAGCCCTTTTTCAATACAAAAACTATCCATTAAGAAATGGATATGGTTTTTTAAAATTACCCGAAAATAGTGTTAAGAGTGGCGGCCAAACGCATTCCGCCTTTACGCAACTGACCTTCGAGCGTATCCAGATGTTCGTAAATATATCTGTAAGAAAGTTTTCCGTTACCGATGTTGTAAATCGCTGGACGGTAAGAGATGTTCTCCTTTACCCAATCGTCAATATTGTCGTTTTGCCACTGCTTTTTCTCAGCTTTTGTATAGTGGTCCAGTTTATTGGCGTATTCGGTATAGCTAAGCTGTTGCTTGTCGATAATACCCGAATCCCAAACGCGGTGAAGATTTGATTTTCTCCAAAACCACTCAACTTTCACATCGTTGGCGCCCCTGTCAGTGCCGTTACCTACGTGCAAAGGCTGGTGAACATCACCCATCATATGCACCAGGCCCCTCAGCGCAAATTTTTTCTCTTCCAAAGTAGCCGTTTCCGAAGCCAAAGTCTTCTTGAAACGCGCTATAGCCTCAATAATGTCGCCACAAGAATCTTTCTCCACTTCCGCATAAGTCTTTCCGTCCGGGATGGTAGCGTAATGCCAGCAATGGGTATGGTCGTACTTCGAATCCGACTTAATAAAATCGAACCAGTTTGAAGCGCCGGCCAAATCCTCATCTCCCAAAATCTTTTTCACTTCCTTCGCAGCTTTTTTAGAAAGATGCCTCTGCGCCAACTCTCCAATTACGCGATGGCCTGTCTGTCCCCAAGCCCAAGCGCTCTGAGCCGCAAATACCAACGCGACTACCCACAATAGTTTTTTCATCGGAATAATCCTTTACTCTTAAACAATGGCAAACGCCGTTCTCTTGACCAAAAACGTTTTCCCCCTGCGGTTCGTCTGTCATGTATAAACAAAGTGGCCGATACGGATAGGAAAACAAAAAAAGTAAAAGCCTTATCGTGTAATTAAAATATAGATAAGAACAAGGCTCAACCCTTTGAAGCAAACTTATGGCTTTATTAAATACCAGTCAAGAATCGTTTGTCATGGTAGCAGTACGTATGAAAAATAACATCTAGGCGATTATAAAAAAACAACACTAATAATATGTAATGAATTACCGTTAATATGTATATCTCCGATAGAGAAGTCTCATTTAAAGCTCGCCAAAAGCAGTGTTATAACGAACATTTGCCACTCCACGCGCCATTAGCCCATGTTCTTTTCTGAGTTCATTTTCAAATCCCACAAATAACAAGTTATAGTAACCGTTATTTGCAAGTGTAGCTTTGGATCGTTCTGCTTCTCCGATATTTGCGCTCATGAGTTGTTCTTCTATATACTCTTGCATTTCCATAAAATACCTGAAGGCATTCGCATCATTGAAAAACCGGGCAAACTCTTTCATTTCCTTAGCTTTACAATTCTCAACCAACGCTTCGAATATAGATCGTCCAAATTGTATAAAACCTGGTGATAACACCTGAAAAACAGATTTTTGCCCAAACCCCATCCGTCCCCGGCCCCCTTCGGTATAATAAGAAACAGACGAATCAGTCATCTTATCGGGCACATTGACTTGGCAATAACCGGAATCCGTAGGCGTATTCTGCAAGCTTTCGGAACAGCCTCTATCCTGTCCCTTTCTAGCGCCTCGTACCCAGTGCATATCGCCTGTCCAGATTCTCCTAAGAGGGTCCGAATCGTCCACTCTATTTACAGTCGCTAATTTTTTGAACCCATTCGATCCTTTTTCCCTGAATTTATCAATAAGCCACCGCCCCGTCTCCGTAGTCATCAAGCTTGCGAACATGGACATAGTTCCGTAGTCAAACTCAGATGTTGTGGTCCCCAAAGCTCCAATTGTCTTAATTCCTGTTCTACCAATTGCCAAATCCTGCCACTGATCATCAAAATGAGCTTTCGTCTCATCCGACATTCTGGCACGGTCAGGCGACCAGATAGGCAAGCGAAATTCTGACAACTCCTTTATAAGACCTTGCTGTTCCAAGCGAACGTTCCTCAAAACCCCCATCATTACAGGCGTGAACGGATGCGAAGCTCCCATTTCCGTCACTGGATGTTCGCTGTACCAACGGAAAACCAAACGCTCAATCGTATGCAGTAAACTTAACCCGTTATGCAGACGGAACTGTTTGGCCCGAGTATCCACTCGCCTTTCCCTGATCACAGGAGTAACTCCCAAGGAATTTTCACTGTCCTCATCCATCCTTTCGTGAAATTCCCGATGGAAGCGCAAACGCTCGTCATACAGCTTACTCTCCCGAAACTTATTCCATTTTCCCTTATGTGCTTTCTCGTCATAAGGAGCATCTAGCTTCTTCGTAAATTCTTCAAACAATCCGGGAACGGTATGCTCTGCGAAGCTAGCTTGCAATTCCTCCCACTCCTTAACATACTGTTTCTCTAAGTTGACCTCATTTCTAAATGACCAAATGGAATCGTCATCGTCAACCAGAGTCTCAGGGTTGGGCACATAGCGAATCCCCGAAGCTTTTTCCTTTAACGCCTCCAATTCCACCCCCTGACGGCTCAACTCCCTTTCGCGTTTATGCATCTCGGCAAGTTCCCGCTCATGATCCGTCTTCTTCGTTCTGAACCGGGCGACTTCTTCTTCTACCGCTTCAGTATCATAATCCAATCCTGGGTAAACCTCCGCATCAAATTTGGTCCTATACTTTGATTCTGCTTCTTGTCTTTCAGCCCCTTCTTTCCCTTCCAGTTCACCCGTAAGCCCTCTTTTGTACGCCCTGTCTTCAGTAAGCTGACTAGCCCACTTATAATATTTCTTAGTATCCTCTCCCGATACTTTCCCTTTCCTAGAAACCTCGGCAAAAGCAGGCGCGCTCCCCTCCGAAATACTAGTGCAGGCTGTAGAGAGCCCTTCAATATTCATTTCGTACTCTTCCAGATCTTGCCTTAAGGATTCACCTCTGGTACTCATTTCCATTCGCTCCTCATCAATGGCATTCCCCTCAGCCTCCAATTTCTGATATTCTTCCGACGGCCTTAGCCTAATATCTTTTTCCTCCGGAAGGGTATGATATTTCCCCAAAAGTCGTCCTATTTCGGTTACGGTCTCACTTGTTCTATCCTTCCTCCCAATCTTCTTGGTTGATCTACATAAAACTTGGTCTTGCAACTCTCTTTCCCTCTCCAAGCCAACAAGCCTTCGCTTCCGAAGCATCACTCTAAGTTTGGCGTCATCCAACAATCCCTTTTGCCCTTTACCCGGCGAAAGCCTTGCCAACGCCACCTTATTTCGGAACCCCGTCCTATATTCATTAGTGCTTATATGAGCGATTCTTTTCTGTTCAACCGGCCCTACCGCATTTTCCAAACCATCTTGAAGTTTATACCATCCTCCATATTCGGTATCCACAACAGACATAAGGCCTTTATGCAAAGCTGCGACTCCCGTATCACCTGTTCTTAACTTTCTTAGCTGTGCTTCTTTTTCCGCAATGTCATGCCTAACCGCAGCTTCACAATCCACAATTTCACTATATTTGGTGTCGTCCCCTGTTTCATGGTCGAACGCCTCCTTGTCCATTAGAATCCCACCCAAAGTATCATACAGATCTGCCAAGTCTCCCAAACATGTTTCGATGTTCTGAATAGCGTTATTGTATTTGTATGCGGGATTTACCAATTTCTCGATATAGGAGTCCTTTACTCTTTTCATCTCACCTTCCAACCGCTCGGCTTCGGCCTCCAACACCTTAAACGCTTCCTTGTACGCCTCCTTTTCTTCTTCCAGTTCCCGTATCCGCTCCCTTATCTGTGCTTCCTCCGCCTCTGCGTATTCCAATCCCTTTTTATCAAAATCAAGAGCGGACCTAAAATCCTCGACCTCTGGAACGCTCAGCATCTCATATTCCAGTTCTTCTTTTCCGTGCTTAGGGTTTACAAAATCTACGGTAAGGTGCTCTAGTTTTATCTTGGACCCTTCTACATCCCTGCGTAAAGAAATCGGAGTCGACGCTCCCGAACCCGGTGACGCCCCTTTTGATCCAGAAGCACCATGCTTATCAAGCTCTTCAAAAAATTGCTCTTTGGTGATCATGCACTGTACGGGAGGAGGCATAACAAACCCCTTTCCCTTGGAAACACCACCCACTCCGCCAGTCTTATTCGCCGTTTCCGTCTCCGTTTTCTTCGCCTGCCTTCCCGCTCCTTTAAACATATCCCCGGATTTCCCTCCTTCTCATAACCGTATTTAGGCCCCGGGGTTCGAAGTCATTTATTTATTGTCTGGAAGGAGATAAACTGCAAAGATTGTTTTTCTATTATTTTAAAATTAAATACCTTTATTTCTCTTATTTAGGATTCTTTGATATCATTATCATGAATAATAGCGACGTAATTTCATTTTTTAAGAAAAATCCTGCCCTCTCGCTCAAGAAAATCGAGGAAGAAGCGGGAATCCCGAACTATCTTTCCAAAGTTCTCAAAGGAGCCCACGCTCTCAACGAGAACAATCTCCAAAAACTCAAGCCTACATTAGTCAAATACGGCTACAAAGAGACTTCGGGAGCCAAGATCATCGCCGTAGCGAATCACAAAGGCGGAGTGGCCAAAACCACCACCTCGGTAAATCTGGCAAAGGCGATCCATATTTCCGGCAAGAAAGTGCTCTTGGTTGACGCCGATCCGCAGGGCAACGCGTCGCAGTCACTCAACTTTGTGGATGACCAGATGCCGGAATATCACTTCGCGAACGCCCTTACTTTTGACGAAGAGCGCAACCGCAATATCGTCGAATGCATCTACGAAGTAGAAGAAGGATTTGATATCTGCCCTACCGACCTGTCTCTATCTCCGGTAGCGAACGAGCTCGGTGGCAAGCGGGCCAAAGGCTACGACCGGATGAACAAAGTGCTTCACCCGGCCAAAAAGATGTACGATTACATAATCATCGATACGCCACCAAACCTCGATATGCTTACCGCAAATGCCATTTGCGCATGCACCTCGGTATTGGTGACTGTCCAGCCTGAGTACTCGGCCTACCGCGGGCTTTCGGATTTATTCGAATTTATCTTCGACGAAGACTGGGAGTACTTCAACAAGCATATCAGCATCGAAGGAATCGTATTCACTTTGGTGGACCAAAGGAAGAAAATCCATCAAGAGTATATGCAGGTAATCCGTGAGGAATTCGCCCGCTACCGAGTGTTCGATACTTTTGTCCGTACCAACGTTGCCCTTCCGGAAGCCACAAACGCTGGCATGGACATCTTCAGCTACAGCCCGGATTCGCACGGTGCGAACGACTATACCAACTTAGCGAAGGAGGTCATCAATGGCTAAAAAGAAAATACAAGTAAGGCGCCGCGGAGTGGAAAGGCCAGTCAGGTCAACCGCCCCGAAGGCCGTCGAGACAGCAACGCAACAGGCCGTAGCCGAAAGCGCGAGCGAGCATATCAGCCCGACAGGTAACGCAGGGAAGATGCTCAGAGAAATCGCCCAAGGGAGAAAAGAGTATATCGGGGGAATCGGTTTCACCACATCCGACGACCCGAGAATATCCATTCATCCGGAGCTCCGCCACTTTATTCCGAAGCTTACCAGACAGGAAAAGGCCAAGCTTAGGGAGAGCATCCTGAGAGACGGATGCCGGGACGCCATCCTGCTTTGGAGGGCCGGCGAGGACGAATGGTTTATAGTGGACGGCCACAACCGCTATGCTATTTGCCACGAACTCGATTTGGAATTCCCATATAGGCTTACCGATTTCTCGGGGCTTCCGGAAGCGAAAAGCTTCATGCTGGACCTTCAGCTGGGCAAAAGGAACCTTGTGAAATGGCAAGTGTCCTACTTCCGGGGCATGAAATACGTGCAGTCAAAAAACCAGCACGGAGGCCACAGAACATCAAGTGAACAAAATGTTCACTTGGGCAACAACGCCGACGAGGCAAGTGAACAAAATGTTCACTTGAAAAAAGTAAGTGAACGGTTGGCCGAGGAATTCGGCGTAAGCCATATGACTATCCAGCGCGACGCCCGCTTTTACCAAGGCGTGGAAGCGCTTCCGAAGGACGTACGGGAACGGCTGATGAACCGGGTGGTACGAATCAACAAACAGTTCGTGGAGCAAGTGGGAGCGAAGAGAAACGACCGCTTCGCCGATCCAAATGAGGTAATGGATTACCTCAAAGGAAAACTGAGCCTTGACGAGGAAAACGCCACGGAAAAAGACCGGGAATGGATCAAGGAATATTTGCCGGACGCTGCCCCGGCAACTAGCCCCAGGCCGGAGTTCGACGCCAAAGAATTCAAGAAAAAGGAATTGGCCAAATGCCGGAAGATGATCAAAAACATCAGTTCCGACGACAAAGAATCCGTCCTGAAAATATATCAGGATATTGTTTCGATAATAAAGAAAGAAATTTCGGAGAACATCTAAACGATATTCTTCCGAAGATAAAGAGCCAAAAGGGGACCTGTATGGATCCCCTTTTTCTTTGTTCCGAAATTGTTCAAACTATTTTCGAGCATGGCGTGTAAGTTCCCAGTCGCCTTAACAAGGCTTTCCAATATCGGTTTCGTTAACTTGTACTTAATGTTTACCCGACACAAACGCCGTAAGTTTTGGCCCTAATTCCCACTAACATGAACGAAAAAAGAAAGACTCAAATCACAGTAATCGGCGATTCGAAACCGGAACTGGAAACGGAGAGAATCGCATTGGAGGTAGGAGAGATGATAGGAAAGCTTGGCGCTATAGCCATTACCGGCGGGCGGGGAGGCGTGATGAAAGCCGTTGCCAAAGGCATAGACAAGGCGGGCGGTATATGCGTAGGAATTTTGCCGACAAACGAATTTTCAGAATCGAACGCTTACAACCATATCGTGATTCCTACGGATATTGGCCATGCCAGAAATTCGATTACCGTTATGGCAGGAGATCTGGTAATAGCGATAGGTGGTGGTGCCGGGACTTTGTCCGAAATTAGTTTCGCTTGGATTTACGGAAAGACTGTTTTCGCCTACGAAGGCTCTGAGGGTTGGTCAAAAGCTCTGGCGAACCAACGATTGGACGAAAAAAGGCGTGACCAGATTATCGGATTTAAAAGCGTTAGCGAACTGGAAAAAAAAATAAAACCTTTGATCCGGAGATAGGATCTGACTGGCTCAAAAACAAAAAGCCCCTGATTAATCGAATATCAGGGGCTTTTTCAATATCAAGATTCCTTAACCTCGATACTCGATTCCGTATTTGCTTTTCGCATAACCGACAGGTCCCGCTTCCAATATCCCATAATCTTCCGGGGAATTGGCTTTGATATAGGCCTCGCGAATCAAATTAAAATCAGCCCGGAGCTTATAGTTGTCTACCAAAGCCTGGTTGAAATCCACACCTTCTTCCAGCAAACCTTGGATCTTGTCCAAGATAGCGGGACTTACGCCGAGTTCGTCTTCGTCCATTACGAATAGGGCTTCCTCCAATATCTCATCCACATCGTATTTGTCAAAAATGGATTTGCGGTAAAGATCCCACTCGGCGGGAATCCTTTGTTCTATTTCCCGAATCTCTTTTTCCTTAGCTTTGGCTTGGCTTTCCTTTCTTTGGTCTTCCATACTCTTCGCAGCCTTTTTGGCTTCGGTCTCGAAAGCCTCGTCAAAGTACCCGTCCTTTAAGGCTTTGATCAAATAACCGACAGGGTTCTCGATCGACTCCTTGGTAGCTACCTGTTCCACATAAAAATCTACACGGTCCTGCCCATATGCTTTTATAAAGCGCCTGTACTTTTCGGGAGTAAGGAAAGAAGGCTTTTCCTTTTTTACTTTTGTTGAAGTCACATCATGCCCAGCTTCGGAAGTTGTGGCGGTAGGGCCTATATTTTCAGGAGAATCTACCACCTCGTGACTTACATCCTGGATTTGGTCACGAACCACATTATTGTCCGACTTTCCAAGGTCAAACCTAAGGCTTACAACTTTTCGGCCTTTCTTCACCAAAGTCATATCGACACGCAAATCGGACAGCTCGTTGATTTCGGCTATCGACGGCATCAGCACACGGCTTTTCAATGCGTCAAACCTTGGGTACTTGTCTTCGATTCCCAAATACATTTTAAAATTCTCGACCGATATTTCCCTGTAACCTATATTAAGGTATTGCTTCAGGAGTTCGTAAATACGGGTGGAGTGGACTTTCCTGAACCTGTATGTGTAGCGCAGATAGTATTGCGTAAAATTATCCTTCAGGTTCAAGAGAAGGTCCCGGGCGTCGTCATTGAACTTCATTTCTATATAATCGCCCGTGAGTTCCTTTCCCGAAGCTTCCGATATCAGGTTGCGGACTTTCCAAGTTCCGTCGGGATTCTGGACTTGGATCGTCAAACTGACCAGCTCGGACGCTGCTTTCTTTGTAGCCGTATAGTCGCTTCCCTGTAATTTCTCCTGTTCGGGCTTGTCCAATATTTCCCGGATGGGAATTCTCATGGTTTCGAAGGTGTCATCGTCTTTCTGAATCCTGGCGCACATCAGCGCCACTATACGCTGGTGGTATATGGTAAGGGGAGCGGTGTGGCGCGCTTCAATAAAACGGTTGCTCTTTACGATCCTATAGTTAAGGTACTTTCCTTCGTTTTCCATAGTCCCAACAATTATATACACGCTCGGAGAAGTATCCGGGCAAATAGGCGTTTTCAGAAACCCTTTCGCCGAAATACAAAAACTGAGTGATTTTGATCAAAAAACAAATATCCCAACACTTGTGTACACGGCACCCCGGCTAAACAGGAGATTTTTGTGTAGACAAATAAAAATACAGCCTTTACCCCAACAGTTCAAGTCAATTCGTCGGGTTTTGATGGGGTTTTAAGCACAAAGAGGGGCTTTGTGTACATTTTTGTTGGGAATAAAGGGGGATTCTGTTGGGGAAAGTAGAAAGTTGATGGGGTTAAGGGGATTTCTGTTGGGGTTGTGTACAAAATCGGTGTGGTTAAAGGGGAGTATTGATGGGGTTTAAGGGGGATTCTGTTGGGGTTATGTACATTCTTGTTGGGAGTTAGCGGGGTTTCTGTTGGGGTATAGGCTTGTGAAAGATTGTGAATCAGAAAGTTACAGGGCCCGAAAACAATTAAAACATATTAAAATAATTAAAACAACAACAAAAGAGGGTAAAACTGTTGTGATTTTATATCATTTATATTCCCTTAGGAGAAATAACAAAACCCAAATAGCCTTACGCTATGAGTGTAGACCAAGATAAGAAATTCAAAATACTGTTGGTAAGCGTGATCATAATTGTGGGGTTTGAGATTCTAGACCTATTTGATATTCGTTTGCCCGAAAAAATTGCCCCGTTTTTCTTTGGCGGAGCTATCCTTATTTTTGGAAACGGAGTATTGCTCAAAGGAGCGAAGGCACTTTTGAAATTCAATTTCAAAAGCATTAATCTTTTAATGGTTATTGCGGTTGCGGGAGCATTCTATTTAGGGCAATATGTAGAAGGGGCCGTGGTCATCCTAGTTTTTTTGTTGGGAGAAAGGCTGGAAGATATTGGCGTTTCGCAGAGTAAATCGGCTTTGGAAGCCTTGGTGAAAAGTAGTCCGAAAACGGCTATTTTGGAAGAAGGAACAAGTGTGCCAGTCGGAAATATTCAGGTTGGGCAAATAATCTCTGTCAAACCCGGTGAAATGATGCCTTTGGACGGCGAAGTAGTCGGAGGGGAGACAAGCGTGGACGAGGCGAACATTACGGGCGAACCATTGCCAAAAGACAAAACGGTGGGAGATCCGGTATTTGCGGGAACACTCAATAAGCAAGGTTTTGTGAAAGTAAAGGTGACCAAGAAGCATGAGGACAGCACCTTTTCCAAGATTATCAAGATTACGTTTGAAGCGTCGGCGAATAAATCGGAAACGCAGAAGTTCATAGAACGATTTTCAAAAGTTTATACGCCTTCGGTTGTTGTTATCGCCGTTTTGCTGGTTGCCGTTCCGGTGTTAGTGTTTGATGCCGGATTCGACAAATGGCTGAACCAAGCGATAACCATTCTGGTGATTTCCTGCCCGTGCGCTCTGGTAATCTCGACTCCCGTGGCGGTTTTTGCGGGAATAGGGAAGGCTTCCGAAAAAGGCATAGTTATCAAAGGCGGAAAGTTTTTGGAGCTTTTGGGACGTGTTAAAGCGATTGGGTTTGACAAAACACGCACCCTGACGTACGGTACGCCTGTCGTTACGGACGTTTTGGCTTATGGGATAGATGACGAAACATTACTTTCTTGCTTGGCCGGAGCGGAACAATTCTCTGAGCATCCTCTGGCAAAAGCGATAGTGGACGCGGCCAAAGACAAAGGATATAAGATTCACCCCGTAGAGAAGTTCCACAGCGTGGTGGGAAAAGGAGCCAAAGCGGTTTGTAAAGTTTGCGAGCACAAAAATATCAGAGTCGGTAATCTGGACTTTATCCAAGAGACGAATAAAGTGTCGGATAAGGTAATCGGGGACATAAACAGATTGCAAACCGAGGGAAAGACGGCGGTGGTAGTAGTGCTAGGAGACGAGGTTCGGGGTGTTGTAGGCATTACTGATGAGATAAAACCAGAAAGCGCCGACATGACCTCTGAGCTTGCCCTGTTAGGCGTATCTTCAGTAATGCTTACCGGCGACCATAAGGACACGGCCCGTTATGTGGCCGAACATGTGGGAATCAAGGAATATTACGCAGGCCTGTTACCCGACGAAAAAGCCGATAAGGTGAACTTGCTGAAGCGGGAATATGGAGAAGTAGCCATGGTGGGAGATGGCGTAAACGACGCGCCGGCATTGGCCCTGGCCGATGTCGGGATAGCGATGGGAGCCGCGGGAAGCGATACGGCGATAGAAGTGGCGCCAGTGTCATTGTTAAATGACCGGCCGTCGTTGATTCCTTTCTTGATTCGCCTTGGTCGGAAGATGAACCGGCGGATAAAAATCAATACGGTAATGGCCGTAAGCGTGAAATTATTGTTTTTGGCATTGGCTTTAGCGGGGTTGAGCAATCTGGTGATGGCAATCTTTGCGGATGTCGGGGTAATGTTAATCGTTATAGCGCTTAGTCTGAGGTTGCGAAAATTTTCCTAAAAGCATCAGAACAGGCGACGCTTGGCGCAATATGCGTTTTTTACGTACATTTGGTTTCGTGCGGAAGTTCCGGATCGTGCCGGATTTTCCTTTGAAGGAATCGATATGGCAATTTTGAGGATATTATTTTTTGTGTTCCTGTATACGGTGCCTTTTTTCGCTTGGTCGCAACTCAAACCGAGATTGGTGGACGAGCAGACGGGCTATCCTTGCAGAAGTGTAAAACAGATTAAGGAAGATAAGAACGGAAACGTCTTGATCGCCACCACCGGCGGTTTGTTGCTTAATGACGGCGACAGTACAAGACTGCTGGCGGATTCTCTTTCCTTGAGTTTTTTGTGCCCAATGCCCGACGGAAGCCTTTTGATGGGCGATCAAGGAGGAAAATCGTTCTTGATGAACGAGAGCTACACGGAGATCAAAAAACTGAAATGGCCGTATCTGTCAGGAAAGATTTCGTTTTGTGAGCTTCTAGCGGACGGCTCACTGGTGTTGGGAAGCCCTAGAGGCGTTTACCGTGTAAAATCCGGCCCGAAGGGGGAACTGGATATCCTGAACACTTTGCAACGCGGAAGGTACAAAGGTTTGGCCATTGGCCCGAAGCCTAAACAGAGGATCTGGTATGCGTTAGCGGAAGGAGGGGTAAGGCGCCAGAAACCGGGCCGAAGATCCTTTTTGGTAAACCGGGGCGATTATCAAGGCATTCATGTCGCCGGGGGAAGCGTTTACTTGCACAATGAGGGGTTAGTCGAGAAATGGAGCGAAAACGGCCTGACGTTGCTTAAAAAGGTGAATACGGGCAAAAACATCACCTGTATGCAGGCCGTGGGAGATTGTTTGATCTTCGGCACGAAAAGAGAAGGCGTATTTTTTATGGATCTCTCAGTTTTGAATCCTGTTCCCGTTAATTTGGTTAGGGAAGATTACGCCAGTTTTTTTAATAAGAATATCAACTGCATTTTCCGCGACAGTTCGGGAGCCGTTTGGGTGGGAACGGAAAAAGGCGGAACGATGGTGTTCGATTTCCATTACAATTTTTTCAAGCATTACCGTTTTGAGCAAGCCACTGAGCAAAGCGACAATTTCGTTAACGGAATTTATGCGGACAACCGCGGTTTGGTATGGATAGGGACCTCTGGCGGAGGGCTGAAATACCTTGACAAGAAGGAAGGCATAATCCGTAGCCTGAAAGCGGAGAGGATGCCTAAATTTATCGAGCGGATCAAGATCGATAATACAGGCAGCCTTTGGATCGGGCCCCGAGGGCCGGGCTTGTATCATTATAACGTCTCGTTCGCCGAAAACAGGCCTTCATTAACTCTAAATGGGGTTTATGAAAATAAAAGATCTTTGTTTTTCATGCATCAGATGGAAGATGGTCGGATGCTGGTCAATTATGCTGACGGCCTGAAAACTTTTGCGTTTGACAAAGGTGCTGTCGCTTCCAAAGAATATCAGACATTGGAGGAAGTACCTGGAATCTGGAAAACTTTGATCACCAGTAAAACTCCTGTCGGGTTTTGGGAGAAAAAAGACGGGGAGTATTATTCGATGAATAGCCTTTCCGTGGAATCGAGGCGGAAAGGACAAGTTTGGATTCGAAATGTCAAAGGCCTCGGCCTGTATGATATAGAAACAGGGAACGAGTTGGAAGCGCATTATCCAATGAAAATCTATCCGCAGTTTGCTGGCTTGGGCAAGGATTCAGTCGGGCGCCTTTGGTTGCCTAGCAGAAGGCACAAAGGGCTCTACATGTTCGTTCCGGAGATAGAGCTTTTCCAGTTTTTCGAACTGTACGGCTCCGCCAACGCAAGATCGTTTAACCGAAAGAAGCTGACCACCGCTCCCGACGGGACTATTTGGATAGGGTCAAACGAAGGCGTCTGGTGCATTGTGCCGAACCATTTACCAGCCACAAAGCCGGCGATAAAATACAGCTACAACAGTTCGGATAGTCTTGGAACTGTTTCGGTACGGGTGAAAGGCCATGCGCGTCGCGCTCATATGGGATTCCGCTACCGGATAATGCCGGGCGATACCATTTGGAAATCGGTTAGTAAAGCCAGCACTACGCTTAAGCTTCAGAAGAAGCCCAAAAAGGGAATGTGGGTTGAACTTGAGCCGTTTGACGGTTACGGAACCAAAGGTGATCCAGTGCGTGTGGAATTAACTACCCCGCCATTTTCCGTTTGGGTTTATAGCGCCGTAGGCGTCGGAATCCTGTTATTGGTCTTGGGCGGAACTTTCTGGAAGAAACGATCGGACAACAAAAATGTGGACTCGTTAGAGCCGGAAAAGGAAGATCCGTTGCTTTCCAAAGTCAGGAAAATAGTGGAAGAGAATCTGGAAGAACCTGATTTCTCTACAGTCGCGTTGGCCGAAAAAATGGGAATGAGCCGTTCGGGCCTCTATCGGACTATGAAAGAGAGGGCAAGTATTTCACCGTCGGAGCTGATCAAAGACATCAGAATGGCCAAAGCGAAAGAGTTGTTGGAGAATGAGAAACTGAGCGTAAAAGAAATAGCTTTCGCTACAGGGTTCAACGATCCTTCGTATTTTTCAAGGTGTTTCAAAAAGCATTTCGGGTATTCTCCCGGTCGCGTTAAGGAACAGCAATAATATTTTGGTTTGGAATAAATAAGAAAGGATCGGCATCCATTTATGTCATTATTTTGCGCTGAATTTTGTAATTTTTAATGAATTCCATTCCTGATATTGCTTTTGGGAACAGCCCTTTTCGCCATTTCGTTCAATGCGGGAGGGGAAAAGGAAAGAAGGGGCATGGGAGTATTCGATATTCTTTCAAAAAAGAGAAGAAACAGAGGGGGAGCGGGTAGCGATGGCGTCACGATGAGTGACGGCAGGGCCGAAGCGAGCCAACAGGCCGACTGGCAAGGGATGATGGGGAAAGGTCCCGTACAGGCTATTTTCGGCGATAAAATAAAACGCTGGAAAGCCTCCCGCGAGTGGAAAAAACTCAATAAGGATATCAAGAATGGCCGAACCCCGTACGTTCCGGGTTTGGATATCCGGGCTGAGAATTTCTCTGAAGAACCTGAGACTGAAGAAGTACCCCAGCAACAGGTTTACCCCGGCCAATACAACGCAGATTATTATGCACAAGGCTATGGGTACCACCCGCCCTACGATTATGGGGCCTATACTTATCCGGCTTTTTACAATGGCTACCCCATCACCGAACAGCCCGGACAGCAAGTAGGCGAATATCAGCAACATGCGCCGGAAGGCTATCAACAGGGATACAATTATGGAGAATATATTTATCCGCCGTATCAACAAGGATATCCTGTAACCGAACAGCCAACCGACGTACCATATGAACAGGCCGATTACCATCAACAAAATGTGGAATATGGCCTGCCTTACCCAGAGCGGCAACCCTTTTTCCCACCTGATAACCCAATAGAATACACCCAGCCAGCGCCAGTACTTCATCAACCCGCTGTAGGCTATATGCCTCCGGAAGCAATGATGGAAAGATATCAACAGGGATCCTCGGAGCAACAGCAAGTATTCCCGATGGAAGGTTATATGCCCCCGGAACAGGAAAGTATCAGGACCGAAGAACCGCCTCAGGAGTCTTCGCCCACCGCTCCGGAATTCGCTCCTTCCGCACCGCCACCGGCGACAACCACAGGGGAAATTCCTGATTTGGCTACGGCTATAGCGCTCAGAAATTCGGAAATAGAAGGTTCCGTAAACGTTTATCAGGAAAATGAGGAGGTGCAGGAACAACTGGCCATATTGGAAGCCGTAGCTTCTGACCGTGGGCCGGGCGTTACAACATCAGTTCCTCCGGTCACTTCAATTCCGGCTAATATCGATAGAGAAACTACGGAAGACGATGACCAATTGAGACTGGCCGAATCTCTTTCCAGAGTTCAGTTGGGCGTGGACGCCGAACGGCAAGATATGGCCTTGGATGATGACCAGCTTCGCCGTTTTATCGAACAAACAGGAATTGACCACCAAGCGAGTCAAGTAGCAGGTGGCGGAACGCAAGTCAATACTTCAGAGCCTGTTCCTGACCAAACGGAGATAATGCCTTCCGCGCCTTCCAGAAGCGAAGGTGTGCTTACGGCATTGGAATCTAGCGGACCTGAAAAAGAAGATTATAGGCAACTCCTACAGCCGTTCTTGGTGCCAAGGCGTAAAGAGACTACCGAGGCGTTGAATGAGTATGTTTTGACTCCTAAAGGCCAGGAATATTTCAAAAAGCGTGACGACTTAGTGATGTCTTTCAATATCCCGCTCTTCGGATTGGTTGAGATTGCCGAAAAAGCATTGGAGGGAGGAAATGACTATACGGCAACCGTAACACAAGTGATGGTGCATTGCTGGGAAGCGTACGGCGATCTGTTGGACAAAGGTTATATTGACGAAGGAAAAGGCTTGTCACTAATTGCTCATGTGGCTAGTTACAAAGGGCTTTTAAAGCAGGAAGCCAAGTTGTTGGAAAAGCTGAAAGAAGCGCCATCCACACCAACCGAAGCGCCTTACCTGACTAGAGTGGGAAAGAGTAGTAGAGACAGGCGTTCGAATGGTCATCTTCCAAATAGGCTGGTTTATTAAAATTTAAGTTACTCGTATGTTGCGAGACTCTAAAAGCAGATTGCCATTCCGAATGCCGTATTAAGTGTTCCGATTGGGTAAAATGCTAGTCCGAATGCCATTTTGATCAGTCCGATTGGGTAAAATGCTAGTCCGAATGCCATTTTGATCAGTCCGATTGGGTAAAATGCTAGTCCGGATACCAATTTGAGCAGTCCGATCGGGTAAAACACCTGTTGAGATGGCAACTTTACCTGCAAATTCTTTGGAAAATTATACAATGATTTGGATAAGTGATGCAGAATAGGCCATTTAACCCTGTTGAGACGGGGTTTTTACCTGCAAAGAGGGCTTCCGAAGCTGTTTGAACCTGTTTGATATCAGTTAGGACGGGGAAAATAGCGTTCAGGTATTTTGACTTCGAAAAAATATTTCCAATTCAGAAGCATATCGGTTCAGGTTGGTTATCATCCTGATTTTTGTGCGTTTTGGGGTTTACTGACTACATAATTCTTCCTTTCTATCTGGAGAAATCCCATTTATGAAAACGTTTTCGTAATAAAATCTTCACTATTTCCGCACATTTTTGCCGAAAAGGGTACTTCCGACGTTCTTTAGCCGGTGAATGTAAACCAGAGGATAAACACCATGAGGAAAGTAGCGATATCAGCCTCTTTGTTGGCCGCTTTGGCCATGGGCGCTTGCGGAAGCTCCGACAAAGAAACCAAAACCGAGGAAATTTCGAAGATCACGACTGCCAGCAGGGTGAAGCCCGACCAGAAGGTGGTGGTCTACCAAATGATGACGCGCCTTTTCGGTAACCAGACTACGACCAACAAGAAATACGGTACGATAGAGGAAAACGGAATCGGCAAATTCAACGATATCACACCCAAGGCTTTGGAAGAGCTCAAAAAGCTCGGCGTGACCGACGTTTGGTACACTGGCGTATTGGAACACGCCCAGATGGAGGACTTCACGGCTCACGGCATATCGCTCGACGATCCGGACGTGGTGAAAGGCCGTGCGGGCTCGCCTTACGCTATCAAGGATTACTATGACGTGGATCCTGCTTTGGCCACCGATATCGACAAGCGTATGGAAGAGTTTGAGGCTTTGGTAAAAAGGACTCATGACTTGGGCTTGAACGTGTGGATCGACTTTATCCCGAACCACGTTGCGCGTAACTACGTTTCGGACGCCAAGCCTGAGGGCGTAGAGGACTTCGGCGCGTCGGATGACAAGTCCGGAAAATTCTCGGCCCAGAACAACTTCTACTACTTCCCGGGCGAAACGCTTGTGGTTCCTGCGGAAAACAACCCGCTGGGCGACTTGAGCTTCAAGGGCGAAGACAATAAGTTTGACGAAACTCCGGCCAAAGCCACCGGCAACGACGTGTTTACTTCGAAGCCGAGCATCCATGACTGGTTTGAGACAATCAAGCTTAACTATGGCGTGGATTATCAAAACGGAAGAACCAAACACTTCGAGCAGACGCCCGACACTTGGAACAAGATGCGCGATATCTTGGCTTACTGGGCCGGAAAAGGCGTGGACGGTTTCCGTTGCGATATGGCCGAGATGGTTCCTGTTGAATTCTGGGGCTGGGTGATCCCGCAAATCCAGAAAATCAATCCGGATATCAAATTCACGGCTGAGATTTACAATCCTAAAGAATATTACAACTACATCAATAAAGGTAAATTCGATTACCTGTACGACAAAGTGGACCTGTACGATACGCTTAAGCACGTAATGCAGGGACACGGCAGCACGGACAACTTGCCGGAGATCTCGGAAAGGCTTTCGAACGTGGCGCCGCATATGCTCCGTTTCTTGGAAAACCATGACGAGCAACGTATCGCCACAGGCGAATTCGCCGGCGACGCCGAGCTTGGACGTCCTGCTTTGGTGGTTAGCTCATTGCTCCAGAAAGGACCGATGATGGTTTACTTCGGACAGGAAGTGGGCGAGCCGGGCGCCGGCGACGAAGGTTTCGGCGGAGAAGACGGCCGTTCGACTATCTTCGATTACTGGGGCGTACCGAACCATCAGCGTTGGATGAACGGTGGCAAATTCGACGGAGGTCAGTTGACCGAAGCCGAAAAAGCCTTGCGTTCTTACTACGCCAAAGTGCTTAACGTTACCCGTAGCGAATCGGTATTTGCCAAAGGCGACCTGAAGTTGATCCACGCCCTCAACCGCGAGGCGGATCCTAAAGGATACACTAACAAGATGTACACTTTCGTTCGTCAGGACGACAAGGACCAGGTGGTGGTATTCGCCAACTTCTCAAAAGACCAGAAATTCGACGGGCAAATCGTATTGCCGAAAGAACTGGCCAAAGACGGCGCTTACCTTGATCTGTTGACTGGAAAAGAATACGGAATGAAAGACGGAAAAATCGCCGTGAAAGCGGACGGCTTACAGTCTTTGGTTCTGAAAAGAAAATAATGCCTGCGACTGCAGCGGTCGCTCATTGGTTTTGTGTGGATTTGCCCTCCCGGTTTCGGAGGGCGTTTTTTTTGTTTGAGAAACCGTACTTGTTTCTAGCGGCGGAGCTGGCTGGTGACTTTACGGTATTTTTGGGTCCGATTCGTTTTGCGAGTGTGGCTATCGTGCTAAAATTTTGGCAACTTGCGGGCTTTAACCTTTGATATTCCCGGCTTGGAGGGCTTTCTCGCACAATTTGGCCTTTGTGGCTTTCGGCGTTTCTGCTAAAAAGGATAACTTAGGTATAGAAATTCTTTACGGCGATTATGGCGGAAACCCGGTCCGCGCTTTTTGTCGCCATGTGAACGGGATTGAATTGCGATGAGTTATGCGAAAAGCTTTGCTTCTGTTTGCCTTGCTGTTCGGAATCGCCAATATGGTATGCGCCGACAGGATTATCAACCACAATACTTATGTGGTGAAGAAATCCGGTTATTTGGAAGACTATTGGCACTTAGGGAGCCTGAATAACTATGGTGCCGGCTTGGTGGTGGACGTTGCCGAAAACCTGAAAGCCGGCGACAAAGGGATGCTCGCTTTTTTCAAAAAGCTTTTGGAAAACAAGCGACGTGATCCCAATAGCCTGATGTTCATATTTTTTGTCAATGCCAAAGGACATTCCGAAACCCTGCGCAAGGGCGTGGACAAATACGGGCTAAGAATCTGGACACATCGTAATCCGAAAGGAAAAGACTGGCCTACGGCCAAAGAAATGCGCCAAGTGGGCAATACGCTCGTTTTTTTCTCTGATGAACCTTCCGCCACCGATAATCTGTTCCATTCACTGGACGATTTTGTGTACTGGGTGCCGGAACGGGTACTTTCCGATCCGCAACGCTCATATCCTGACAACAAGCTGATGCTTATCGACCAAACCGGGTGGGAGATGGACAATAGCTACGGAGGGACAAATTTGGCGAGAACTCCGGTATGGCAAAAAAATTACGTAAACTTCTGGAAACGAGTGGGGAAGAAGCCCAATTTCGTCTACCTGCGCCAAGACCAGTCATGGCTGAGCGGCGTGGCCGGGTCGCTCAATTCCATGCGGGTGGTTTCCGGAATTATCCACCGCAAATCGGCGATGGACACGCTACCCGTAAGGTGGCGGGGCGAAAATCTGCACACCAGCGGTAGCCGTTTCTCATTTCCGACGCACGCGGTACGCGACACCGAATTTTCCCCTAAGAAAAATGGCCTGTATTTTACGCCCGAAAGCGTTTCTGTCCGCCCCTCGCGCGAGGATACCACGATAGTTTTCTGGGGCGAGCGTATGCCCCTTGACTACGGCCTGAAAGTTTACTACCCGATGGACGGCATTTGGGAAAACCGAGTGGACGGCATCGTTTTGCCCACCAATTGCGGTTTCACCCGCGACGAAGCCCGCGGAACCGTCGCCGATTTCCGCGACGAGGTTTGCGTAACTTTGGGAAACGTAGAGGATTTGGGCATTACGGACCAAAGTTTTACGATTAGCCTTTGGGTCAAATTCTTCGAAGACACTTATCACCATCCGATTCTCTGTACGGAAAAAAACCGTTATCTCGAAGGTTTGCAATTTATGCTCAGAAGCCAAAAACCGTATCTGGGCTTCTATTCCAGCGACCTTACAGTGGATAAACAACTCAAAAAAGACGAGTGGAACCACTTGGTTTGGAGCTTTGACAAAGACGCCGAAGAACAGCGCCTGTTTCTCAACGGAGTAAGACAGGCCAGTACCTTCGGGCACCTGCCGTTTATGGGTACGGGCAAGCTCCTCTTCGGCAAGCGCGACGACTTCTACGAGCCGGACACCAAGCTCTTTTTCAACGGCTTTACCGATGATTTGGCTATTTGGAACAGGTCGCTTAGCGAGGTGGATATCAAGCAATTGTACATGCAAAGTGGCCGGATCAATACCTCGCCCGAGCGCCATCGTCCAAAGGAAGTGAAAGCCGAAACGACGAACTACTATTTAATAGGCTCCGGTTCCGTAGCCTGTTTGTTGATTGCGTTTGCGATATTCTGGAGAGTAAGGAAGAGTAAGAATGAGGCGGAAAACGAAGCCGAAAAAATCGCCGAGCGGAACGTTATCCGCCTGTTTGGCTACTTTCAGGCCCTCGATCGCGACGGCAATGACGTTTCCGACCGATTCACGCCCAAGCTGAAGTCCCTTTTCCTGACAATATTGCTGTTCAGTTTCAAATACCGTCAGGGAATTTCCGTGACTGAGCTTAACGAGATCTTCTGGCCGGATCTTCCGCTTAAAAAAGCCAGCAACAACCGTAACGTAAATATTAAACGGATCAAAGATATCTTGGCCGAAATAGACGGTGTGGAATTGGTCACGGCCAACCGGCATTGGCGCGTGGAGCTCGATTCCGACTTGGTATTCTGCGACTACAAAAACGTGGTGGCCCTTTTGGCCAATGATAAACCGGATATCGATGTGTTGGCGAAGATCCTTTCGCGCGGAAGGTTCCTCCCGAAGACTGAAATACCGCACCTTGATCCGTTCAAATCCGAGATCGCCAATAAGCTTTTGGACCTTTACGAACCGGTGCTCCAATGGAAGAAAATGGAGAGTGACAAAACCTTGGAGGTGGCCAATCTCATATTGCTTCATGATCCTACAAATGAACAGGCCTTGTTCAGGAAAATAGATATTTTGCGTTCTACCAACCGTGAAAGCCGTGCCGATAAGGCGGTAGAAATGTTCAGAAAAGAGTATTTCGAACGTTATGGCGAGCATTATGAGTGGGCCGAAGAAAAAAAATGATATTTTTTTATTTCACTGATAATCAGTAGTGTAAAGTATTAAATTAATATGTGATTAATACTCTGGAATCGCTTTCTTAAGTTTTTATTAATGACGGTCGGCGTAATTGGCCCTTGGAAATCGCTCGAAAATCTATCGGAGCGGTTACTGGCGAAAAATGTTAAGGGCTTTTTATATCCAAAATAACTTTTTGTTATGAACGACCAGAAGAAAACGAAACTCTCACGCAGGGATTTTGTCGCCAAGTCGGCGGTGACGCTAGGCGGAATCAGTATCTTGCCAAGCACCGTAATCGCGGGTTTGGGGCACAAGGCTCCCAGCGATAAGCTGAACATCGCCGGTGTTGGGGTCGGTGGCCGCGGGCTTTCGGTTCTCAATGCCATGAACAAGGAAAACATCGTGGGTCTTTGCGACGTGGATTGGCACTATTCGGAGAAGGCGTTCAAAACGTACCCGAAAGCCAAGCGCTACAAAGATTTCCGCAAGATGCTCGACGAAATGAAGGATATCGACGCGGTAATGGTTGCCACACCGGACCACACCCACGCGTTGGTAGCCGCCACGGCTATGATGATGGGCAAGCACGTTTACGTGGAAAAACCGTTGACACTTAGCGTTAGCGAGGCTCGCGTTTTGACCAATATGGCCAAAGAATACAAAGTGGCCACCCAAATGGGTAACCAAGGCAACTCAGGCGAAGGCGTAAGAAGTATCTGCGAGTGGATTTGGAGCGGAAAGATCGGTGAAGTGAAGGAAGTGAAGGCGTGGACAAACCGTCCGATCTGGCCACAAGGCCTTGAGCGTCCGAAGGGTACGCCGCAACCGCCGAGCACGTTGGATTGGGATCTTTTCCTCGGCCCGGCCAAGTACCGTCCGTACAACCCGATCTACACGCCTTGGAACTGGCGCGCGTGGTGGGACTTTGGTACTGGCGCATTGGGCGATATGGGATGCCATATCCTCGACCCGGTTGTTCAGGCTCTCCGCTTGAAGTACGCTACAAGCGTAGAAGCCAGCTCTACGCAGCTTAACACCGAGAGTGCTCCTCTAGCCTCGACTATCCATTTCGAATTTCCGAAAAGGGAGAAATTCGGCAAAGTTAAGATGCCCGAGCTTAAGGTTACCTGGACCGATGGGGGTATTCTTCCGGAGCGTCCGGCCGAGATGCTCGAAAGTGAGCGTTTCGATCCGAGCGGTGGCGTGATCTTCGAAGGAACCAAAGGAAAAATCGTTTGCGGATGCTATGGCAAGAACCCTATGCTCTTGCCGTCAAGCGAAATGGACAAGTTCAAGAGGCCTAAGCAGACTCTTCGTCGTATCGACCAAGGACACTACATGGACTGGGTTCGTGCCTGTAAGGAAGATCCGTCAAGCCGTGTAGAGGCCAGCTCTAACTTCGAGAACGCCGGACCATTGACCGAAATGGTATTGATGGGTAACCTCGGCCTGCGCCTGCAAAGCCTTAAGAAGAAACTCCTTTGGGACGGCGACAACATGCGTTTCACCAATATTTCGGACAGCGAACAGATCAAAGTTGTTACTTCGGATCACTTCGAGGTAGTGAACGGTCACCCGATTTTCGATACTAAGTACGCTACCCAAAACGCTCTGGAAGCGGCGGCCGGTTACGTTAAGCCGAAGTACCGCAAAGGTTGGGAAATCAAGCCTTTCGCATAAAAAGTACAGGCTAGAAGGCAAAACGAGTATAGTCTCGGTTAGGTAAGATTTCAGATTCTTCGGGAGACAAAAGGCTATACTGTAAACCTTTTTGCTTAAGTTACTTACACGAAACATTGACAACAACCAGATCCGGAACGCAGGTTCCGGATCTACCCAAAACATAAAGGAATAATGAGAAGATTATCGATATTTTTGGCCATTGCCGCAGCTTTCACTTTTGGCTCTTGCGGCTCGAAAAACACTAAGACAATGGAAGCGAGTATGAACGCCCTTTCCGAGGCCGAAGCCGAGCAAGGATGGGAATTGCTGTTTGACGGCAAGACCACTGCCGGATGGCGCGGACACAACAAGGACAAGTTTCCTGAAAAAGGTTGGGTGATCGATAACGGAACCCTGCATTGCATCGGTTCTGGCCACGGCGAGGCCGGCGGTGGTGGCGACATCATCTTCGACAAGAAATTCGACAACTTCGAGCTTTCGCTTGAGTGGAAACTTCAGAAAGGCGGCAACAGCGGTATTTTCTACTTGGCCCGCGAAGACGAAGGCCAGCCGATCTGGAAAAGCGCTCCTGAGATGCAGGTGTTGGACCCTGGCCATATCGACTGGAATCTCGGTACGGACGGTAACCGTCGTGCGGGATCTCTTTACGATTTGATTTCGGCCCAGCCGCAGAACATGAAGTCTGGCGACTGGAACAAAGTGAAGATTACCGTTTTTAAAGGAACCGTTGTTCATAACATGAACGGCAAAAACGTTTTGGAATACCACCTCTGGACTGAGGACTGGAAGAACATGGTATTGAACAGTAAGTTCAAGAGCTATGACACGTTCCTTAACGTAGCCAAGTCTGGCTATATCGGATTGCAGGACCACGGTGACGACGTGTGGTACCGCAATATCAAAATCCGTAAAATGTAAACTAAAGACGAGTGACGATATACAAACGGCGGGGGATTGTTTCCCCGTCTTTTGTCCACTTTTTCCGTTCGGCGACGACGAAGCAACCTTTTTGATATTACCGAGTCTCTGCGCCATTGCCGAATAATTCCAAAGAACTACAGCGTAACGCTACGGGCCAGAAATGGTCTGGGACGGCGCTGAATTCCCGCTTGATTATGAAATCAGAAAGAAGATCTTTTATAAAGAAATTGGGCATGTTCGCCGGGTTGGCGGCGCTTCCCAATGTAGGACGCAGTGAGAAAACCGCCGATGGTAAGTGGTTTGACATCTCATTGGCTCAATGGTCGGTGCGCAAGTCTATTTGGGCGAAAACATACAGCAATCTGGATTTTCCCGAAAGAGCGTCGAAAGACTACGGCATCAACGCCGTGGAATATGTGACCGGATTTTTCGAGTCGGCCGACCCTAAGTACATCAACAAGCTGAAAGGCCGGGCGGCCGACAACGGCGTTCGTAACCTGCTGATAATGGTGGACGGCGAAGGCGGTTTGGCCAATACGAACGGTGGCGAGCGTAAAAAAGCCGTGGAAAACCACTATAAGTGGATCGACGCGGCCAAGACTTTGGGTTGCCACTCCATCCGCGTAAACGCTTATGGCAAAGGAAGCGCCGAAGACGTGGGATCGGCTGCGGTGGACGGGCTTTCGTCATTGTCGGAATACGCTTCGCAAGCGGGAATAAACGTGATAGTGGAGAACCATGGCGGTTATTCCTCAAACGGCGAATGGCTGGCTGGCGTAATGCAGAAGGTGAATCGCCGTAATGTGGGCACTTTGCCCGATTTCGGCAATTTCCGCATTGGCGGTGGACAAACTTATGACCGCTACAAGGGCGTGGCCGAACTGATGCCTTATGCCAAAGGCGTGAGTGCCAAGAGTTACGATTTCGACTCTTTGGGAAGAGAGACGAAAATGGATTATTACCGTTTGATGAAAATCGTCAAAGACGCCGGCTATCGCGGACACGTAGGTATTGAGTACGAAGGAAAAAGGTTGGGTGAAAAAGAAGGCATCCTGGCCACCAAATGGCTTTTGGAACAGTGCCGTGGGCTTTTGATGTAAGTTGGTAAACGTATTAAGTATTAGGTGTTTGGCTTTTTGTATCAGGCATTAGGTGTAGCCATCTATTTTGCGATCGTTAGTGTGTGATTCTATGGAGCTATATTCTGTTTTTCAGTAGGTTAGGTGAGCTGTCGGGAAGATTGATCTAGTGTATGTAGGAAAAGCTTGTGCTTGCAATACACGTTGTGTTGAGCCAAACCTGAATTCGTGAATACGTCTTTTACCGGCCAGATACCTAATACATAATACCGAGTAAATAAACGCAGTAAAATTACGTAAAGTCCCGCGAAACCTTCTTTGCGTCTTGTTTTCTACAATTTACTCACACCTAATACTTCATACCCAATACCTCATACCAATCACCATAAACACCAGAAAAAAATGACAGACAATAAATTGGAAACGCCGGTAATGGAGCCCAAGGCGACAGGTGCCGGCATGGGATACATATATCTGCTGACGGCCGTGGCTGCGCTGGGCGGTTTGCTTTTTGGGTACGATACCGCCGTGATTTCGGGTGCCATCGGGCCGCTTCGTACATATTTCGGCCTTGATTCCATGGAAATGGGCTGGGCGGCGTCCAGTGCTTTGGTCGGTTGTATGATCGGAGCCTCTATCGCCGGTTTTGCCAGTGGACGCCTTGGCCGTAAAAAGTCTTTGCTTTTGGCCGCTGTGCTGTTTGTGGCTTCGGCTATCGGTTCGGCCATCGCTATGGACTTTTCGGAATTTATCGTTTATCGTATTATCGGTGGTGTTGGTGTTGGTATCGCTTCAATGGTGTCGCCGATGTATATCGCTGAGATGGCTCCGGCCGAAATGCGCGGTAAACTGGTGTCTTGCAATCAGCTGGCTATCGTGATCGGGATGTTGGTTGTGTATTTTGTCAACTATTATATTTCCCTTCAGGGCGATGAGGATTGGCTGTTGAATTCGGGATGGCGTTGGATGTTCGGTTCCGAGATTATTCCGGCCGGTTTGTTCTTCGCTTTATTGTTTTTTGTTCCTGAAAGTCCGCGTTGGTTGGCAAAGGAAGGCCGCGAAAAGGAGGCTCTGTCGGTGTTGGGAAAAGTAAGCGTCAATCTGGACCCGAGCAAGGCTTTGGACGAGATCCGCACGAGCTTGGCCGAAACTACTTCTAACTTGGAAGGAATGAACTGGCGCAATTCCAAAGTGGTGTTTTTGGTGTTTGTGGGCGTTATGCTTTCGGTTTTCCAGCAGATTACCGGCATTAACGTGTTTATGTATTACGCCCCCGAAATCTTCAAAAACCTGGGAAGCGAATCCGATACCGCCATGCTTCAAACCGTTATGGTTGGGGCCGTGAACTTGGTCTTTACAGTAGTTGCTATTTTTACTGTGGATAAATTCGGACGCAAGCCTTTGATGCTGTTGGGTACTGCTGGCATGGGCATTTGTATCGTTACCATCGGTACGGCGGCTTATTTCCAGAATACTGACACTTGGCTGTTGCCTTTCGTGTTGGGTTATATCGCTTGTTTTGCGGTGTCTATGGGCCCCGTGGTTTGGGTATTGCTTTCGGAAATTTTCCCTAATAAAATCAGGAGCGGAGCGCTGTCGGTAGCTGTTGCTGCTCAGTGGATTTCCAATTATCTGGTATCGCAGACATTCCCGCTGATGATGGAAAACGATTATTTGCAAGCCGAATTCCACGGCGGATTTCCTTTCTGGGTTTACGGTTCTATGTGCGTTGTGGCTATTGCCTTCATATGGAAGTTCGTGCCCGAAACCAAAGGGAAATCTTTGGAGGAAATGCAAAAAATCTGGGACCTGTAAAATCACCGATTGTAAAGGACTAAAGCCCTTTGTCGCGAATGCGCACACATTAACACACGTTTGAGATGGAGAAGGAGAAAGAGAATAATAAAAAAATAAAAAGGAGAAACATCCTGAAAGGGATGGTGGCCGTACCTGTTGTGGGCTTGGCTGCGTGGGAGTTGGATTATTTTTTCAGAAGACGAAAAAACAAAAAGCGTAAAGGTATTCCGTTCCAATTTCAGGAAGAAGAGAACCGGAGCGTGGACCGGAGCGAGATTATCAAAGTCGGGATTATCGGCGCCGGTATCCGCGGTACTCATTTGATGGAGGGTCTGGGGTTCGTGACGCCGGAACATATCGATAATCTGAAAAAACGATTGGAGAAAAATCCGGACGATACCCGCTACAAAAACTTTATGGAACAGCCCGATCTGGGCATCCGTATCACGGCCGTTTGCGACGTGTTTGACGTACATGCCGAGCGGGCCATGTTGGCGGCTTCCAACGCACATCGTGTAGGCAAAGACGGCAAATTGGAGAAACCGCCGAAGCGCTATCGCACTTATACGGAACTTTTGGACGATCCGGAGATTGATGCGGTAGTGATCGCCACGCCGGACCACTGGCACGGCACGATGACTATTGAGGCGGCCAAGCGTGGCAAACACGTTTACGTGGAAAAGCCGATTACTTGGAAATTGGACGAGACTTATGCCGTCCGCGATGCCGTAAAGAAAAGCGGAATAGTATTCCAGCTCGGCCACCAAAACCGTCAGATCGACAGCTACCGTCGTGCGTCTCAGCTGGTAGATCGAGGAGCTTTGGGGAATATTACCTTGATGGAAACCACGACAAACCGGAATTCGCCAAACGGCGCGTGGGTTTACCGAATCCATCCGGAAGCCAGCCCAAAGACGATCGATTGGGATCAGTTTATCGGTCCTGCGCCTAAGCACGAATTCAGCAAGGAGCGCTTTTTCCGCTGGCGTTGTTGGTGGGATTACAGCACGGGCCTTATCGGCGATTTGTTTACGCACGAGTTTGACGTATTCAATCAGCTGATGAAGACGGGTATTCCGCATTCGGCCACCACTTCGGGCGGAATTTACCATTTCAAAGACGGCCGTACCGTGCCCGACGTGATCCAGATCGCTTTGGAATTTCCTGAAAAGGACGTGACTATGCTTTATAGCGCCTCGCTGGCCAATGGCCATTATCGTGGCAAAAAAGTAATGGGTAGCGACGCCACCATCAATCTGGGAAGCCGGATGGAATTTATGGTGGACGGTAATTCCAAAAAATATCGTGACCTGCTGAAAAAAGGCGATGTAAGCGCCTCTGAGCCAGCCTATATTTATGACCCGGTAAAAGGAATCGACGGTTTGAGTACGGCGACGGAACGCTATTTCGCCAAACGCGGGCTTTTGGCAACTACCCGTAAGGGCAAGAATTACTCGACACACTTCCTGCATATGAGCGAGTGGCTCGACGCCATCCGCGTCAACGGCGACACCAGCTGTAATATCGACCGTGGTTTTGAAGAAGGTATCGCTACGCATATGGCTACGGCCGCTTACCATGAGCGCCGTACGGTGTTCTGGGACAAAGACAACGAAAAAATAGTTTAGTCTCTTTTTATTCCTTCACGGAAGCCCGGCAATAAGTCGCAGTTTCCGTCTTCCGATTTTTCATTCTCAAAAAACGCCTGAAAACGGGCGTTTTTTTTATTTTCGGAAAAATGATTTTATGGCAGTAAAGAAGGATTAAGAAATTGTTCTGTAAAGATTCGTATTTCGTTTTTGGTAAACGGCTTCAACTAGTTGGTAATTATATTCAAATTCCGGGTAGAGTTTACAACTTTTCTATTATCCCTTCGTAAGGAATTTTAGTCAAAAAATTATCAAACGAATTCAATAACCAATTTTTCATGAAAGCTTTTAAAATCATTTTCTGGATATCTACCCTGGCGCTGTCTGCCCTGATGCTGTTCTCGGCCTATATGTATTTCACGGATTACGAAATGGTGGCAAAATTATTCGTCAAGTTCGGCTACCCTTCGGCCATTGTTTATCCGTTGGCGGTGGCTAAGATACTGGGTGTTGTGGCTGTCATTAGCCGTAAATCCAACTTGCTGAAAAACCTTGCCTATTTAGGATTTTTTATTGATTTGGTGTTGGCTATCATCGCTCATGTGCAAGTACAGGATGGACAACAGTCGGGAGCTATTATGGGCTTGGTGTTAGTCTTGGTTTCTTATTTCTCGGAAAGAAAAGCCTTTGCGAAGGCATAAGCCGAAAAGCGACAGGAAAAGAAGGTCGTAAGTGTGGGCTAAAGGTGTGCGAACCAAAAAAAAGCCTATTTTTACGGACGATTGTTTTTTTGTAAATATTGATTAGAAAATGGCTTTAACACCATCGAATATGATGCCGTTGGGCACGGAGGCCCCGGCTTTTTCGCTTCCGGATACCGTATCGGGAAATGTGCTGACTTTGGATGAACTGGCTTCCGACAAAGCTACCGTGGTGATGTTTATCTGTAACCATTGCCCGTTTGTGAAGAATATTAACGAGGAGTTGGTACGCGTGGCTACCCGTTTCGGAAAAAGGGGAGTGTCGTTTGTCGCCATTAGCGCCAACGACGCTGAGAATTACCCTGAAGACGCTCCCGACAAGATGCGCCAAAGTGCGGAAGACAACAAGTACCCGTTCCCTTACTTGTACGACGAGGACCAATCGGTGGCCAAAGCCTACGATGCCGCCTGCACGCCGGATTTCTACGTTTTTGACGGAGACAAGAAATGCGTTTACCGCGGTCGTTTTGACGAATCTACGCCGGGTAACTCATTGCCTGTTACTGGCAATGACCTTAAAGTTGCGTTGGAGGCTGTACTGGAAGGCAAGCCTGTGGAAGGCGAACAACTTCCGAGTATGGGCTGTAATATAAAGTGGAAATAAGTGAGGCGGAGTTTCTGCCCAGTTTTCTCAAAAACGGTTCGCATGCTAAATATGCGAACCGTTTTTTTATACGGTCATTTTACAATTTTTCCGAACCCTTTTTCGCTTCTCGCACTTTTTTGATGCCTAACCCTATTCCCGCTCCTACAAGTAATCCTACGCCACCGTCTATCGGAACATTGGGTGAGGGCGGATCGTCTGGATCATTTGGTAGACCTGGACCCAGTTGGGAAAAGGCGTTTGTTGATGGTAACAATAAACAAATGAAAGATATAAGTATGAGTTTTTCCATACTAAACAATATGTGTGTTGGAGTAGTGAGCAAGTCATATGTTTTATGACAGATTTGTAATATATAACATATAAACAAAAAAATAAATCTTTCTATATTTCTTCAATATTTGTTTCTTTGACTTTACTAAAACAATCTTACACATTTTATAATCACGCACTTACAGCGAAAAACCATACAATAAATGAAACAATATTACTTTCTGAGCCTTGGTCAGAGGGCTCGAGTTGTTTTGTCAAATAAAATATTGCTTTGTTTATTTTTTGCAATAATAACATCGAATGTGTTCGCGCAAGGAGCTTCCGAAGTTTTGAAGTGGAAATATCAATCTTCCGGTACTGGGAACTGGTCTGATGAAAGCCGCTGGCTAAAGGAAGACGGAAGCCCGGCGAATAGGGTTCCAGACGCAAATGACATTGTACTAATCGACGATGGAGAATATTGGTCCAGTAGCGGGGGCACCATAGTGATCGATCAGGACGCCGAATGCCTGAGAGTGGTTTCGGGAACCCATTACATTATCATTTGGCCAACAAATCGCAGTGTGACACTCTCAATAAGTGCCGGGGTCAATTTTGTGGTCTCGGATAATTTCACAGCGGAGAGAAGTAACCCCGATAATTGGCTTGGGATTTCTATGGAGCAGAATTCATCTTTTCGCACGGGGACCCTTGACGGTTCCGGACCTCACCTGTCCAGCTTCAGTTTAAAGTCGGGGACTTCGGTAGAGTATCGTCCTTCGGCGGATATGACTTTGCCTACTCCCACTCACCAAGACGGAAACAAGGCTTACGAATCACTCACTATCCATCCCACTTCGGATGCTACCGTTTCTATTCAGGAAGAATTGCATGTGTATGATACATTTGGGACAAATGGGAGCCTGACGCTCGCTTTGGGTACCAACAGGATGAATATCTGGGATGACTGGGAAGGTGAAAGCAAATTGGTGAGCAGTGACGCTGGAGGAGCTCTGGCATTTAAGGGAAACGCTCACCAGACTGTAGGGCAAAAGCATAGGATCTCTAGGCTGAGTTTGGAGAAAAACCGAAAAAATAAAAAACTCACTTTTCTGGATTCACTTACGATAACCAAAGAACTCCAATTGGTAAAAGGCAAATTGGTGACAAATGGCAAAACTCGTCTTTTCGCCGATGAAAACGGTTATGCGATAGTGCCCAAGATTGATAATACTTCCAAAGTCAGTGTGAATGGAGATATTATAGTCGATCGGTATTTCAGGAGGCATGGCGTATCGGACCGGCCGTCGGCTTGGTACCGATTCGGTCCAGTCGTAACTGGGGCGACGTTGCAGAAGTGGAAAGACGAGTTTGAGATAGTGGTACGCAACGGAACCAGCAATGTCCGTTCGTTTAGCGAGAAACTTTTTGGGGACAATAGGAACGTTGATTCCTCGATTAAGTATTGGCAAAACATAACGGACCTATCTGGAAACCTGGCGCCAGGCAGTGGTTTAGCTGTCTATTTGTACAACTCGGAAATCAAAGACGGAATATTTTCCTTTTCGGAAAAAGGGACTTTGGCAATTGGTGATATAGAGGTTGCGACTTCCCTCTCGGATAGTCCGTTGACTTACGGGTTCAATATGCTTTCCAATCCTTACGCATGCCCTGTATCTTGGAAAAGCCTCTTGCAAGCGCAATCCACGCCATCTGATTGGGATAATGTCGCTTACGTCTGGGATACGCAGTCGGGAACTTACCGTATGTTGGTGGGGCAGGGCGGAAACTCCAGCAGTATTGACGATAATATCAATAACTACGGCGACCGGTTTAACGTAACCGACGATAAGATTGGGCCAGGTCAGGCTTTTCTTGTCTATCGCTGGGCTTTTGGAGCTGGACAAACGTTTCGCTTTTCCGAATCGGCCAAAGTGACGGATAACGATGTCCCGCAATATCGGAGAGGTTCAAGTTCGGAAGCCGACGATCAGGTTGTCAATATCGTATTGGACGATAACAAAGGTCATTTCTCCGCCATGATGTTACATTTTGGCAATGGATATACTAAGGATTTCCGCAGGAACGAGGACGTCAAAGGTTTCGGAGGCGCAAGGGTGTCGCTGGTCTCTGTAACGGAGGGGACACCGCGCGGAGCGAAGACCAAAGTGCAGACGGTTGTAAATAATATGCCTTACCCTCAGGGCGACTCCACTGTGGCTCTTGGTATGTCGGTTAGCAAAACAGGTATGCATAAGCTGGTGTTCAGAAGGACTGAAAACCTGAAAAACAGCCAGGCGGTACATGTTTATGACAAATATCTTGATGTTTTAGTGGACACTAAACCCGTAAAGGAATATTCCTTTGAGGTTAGCAAAGATCCGGATTCTTGGCAACCGGACCGTTTTGAGGTTCGCCTTTCCAAGCTTGACGTTGTTGATGGGATCGATTTGTCCAGCCCTGAGAGCATGGTGACGGGACAAGGCAGAACGGTGGAAGTTCCAGTCTCGGTTTCCGGTTTTTCGGATGTAAGGGAGTTTTCATTGGAACTGGAATGGGAAGCGCCGGCTTTGGATTTTAAGGAAATGGAAATCGCCTTGGACGGCGAATTAGAATTGAATAAATCCGAAGTTGCTACCGGGAAATTAGGGATATTATGGAAATCTAATGACGGTGAAAATATAAACTGTCCGGACGGTGATGATTTGTTCAAATTGAAGTTTTCCGTACTGGACTCCGCTCCTGAAAATGCAGAGCTTAGAATTGTTGGCGGAACGGCCAAAGCCCTGACTTCGATAAGCAAAAAAGAAGGCGAGGCTTCCATTGATCTGGATAATACGAAATTCACCATACGCAGAATAACACCGTTCCAGGCGTCTGTCGATAACGATAAGTTGGATATAATCTGGGATTGGAGCCTGAACGGAGAAAAGCAGGAATCCGTCTCAGGAACTTTTGGCGCGAAGCCTCTCGTGGGCGAACACTTGGCCGTTAAGGCTACTGTAAACGCTGAGACCGATGAAATGCCCTCGGTAAAAGACTTGATCTTGCTTCGTCGCCATTTGTTGGGAATCAGTGGCCTGACAAACGGAGCGTCGGTTTACGCCGGCGATATGAACGGGGACGGAAAATTAACCACAAAAGATATCGCCGACATTCGGTCCGAGATATTGGGATCCGGAGCAAAAGGCGAATGGGAAGCGATCCCTTCCGAAGAATTGAAAAAAGCCCGTGTCGGATTGATTTCCGAAGTGGATACGGTTTTTGAAAAAATTGTGGGAACGGAAGCCCAAACGGTAGATTTTACGGCGATCCGTAAGGGAAAAGTGGATAACAACACTCAATCCAGAACAGGAACGGAGCCTTTGAATATCAGTTACGGATCTGTGGAAATTGACCAGGACGGACTGATTGCCGTGCCTTTGGTTTTTGAAGGCGGAGAGGAAGTGATTGGCGCGCAGTTTTCTTTGGCTTGGGAAAAGGATGTTTTTGATCTTTTACAAGTGGACAATAATCGTGAAGGTTTATTGGACTATAGACTGGAAGATGGAAAGCTGTCATTGGTTTGGAACGAATCTTACGAAACCACTCACGGTGAGAATTTGGTGACTTTACGTTTTAGGTCGAAACAGCAAAAAAACCGGAAAATCCCTGAAGTAACGCTGGATACCGAAAGCGTGAATCCTTTGGTTGTTTTTAATGATTTAAGTTCCAATCCTCTAAAAATTAAATTTGAAAACGGCGATTTGGAAGGTGTGGCGGTAACTGTCGGTCCGAATCCGTTTAACGACTTTGTCCGGTTCAAAATCTCCGGTCATTCTGGCGAAACCGCCGTGATTACACTTTTTGACAGAAGCGGAAAAGTGGTAGGTTATAAGTCCGGAAAATTGGAAAATGGACGGGACCAGATAGAGTGGAGTGGATTTGAAGATATGAGACTGCCCGCTGGTGTTTATCTGTACAAAGTGGAAGTCGGTAGCGATGTGTATAACGGGAAAGTTATTTCGCAATAAAATCTGTAGCGTTTGGTAACGCAAAACGGAGGGAAATCCCATAGGTAACAATTGTTCGGCAGTACGTTTAAACGTCTGCCGAATTAATTTTAATATCAAGAATGTTCGTCCTTATTGGGCATTTGGACACGGAGTTTGGATAGGAAGCGAAATGTTCGGAATATCTCTTTCGGAATCATTTTAATCTTTTTGTCGCTGGCCGTTTAATGGGTGAAAAATACCCCCTACGGTAGCTATAAGCTTTTTTTATTATGTGTTTTTCAAAATTGCTTTCGTTTAGGGAAAGAAATTCATCACGGTTCTCCGGAAAGAATTTTCTCCAGATGGCCGTGTTGCTTTCACTTTTGAATTTTAAGGACGCCGAAGCCCAAAAAAAGGAAAAGCCGAACGTGATCATTATTTATACCGATGATCAGGGCACGCTGGATTTGGGGTGCTATGGGGCCAAAGATCTCGCCACGCCGAATATTGACCGCATCGCCCGAGACGGGATCCGGTTTACGCAGGGTTATGTAGCGGCTTCGTTGTGCGCTCCGTCCCGGGCTTCGTTACTTACGGGAAAAACGCCTTTGGACGCTGGGGTGGACGGTAACGTTTCGTCTATGGAAGGCCATGCCGGAATGCCGGCTTCCGAATATACGATGGCCGAAATGATGCGAGACGTCGGTTATGCGACAGGTCATGTAGGGAAATGGCATTTGGGATATACGAAGGAAACGATGCCCAACGGCCAAGGCTTCGATTATTCGTTTGGTCATATGGGCGGTTGTATCGATAACTATTCCCATTTTTTCTATTGGTCGGGTCCGAACCGTCATGATTTGTGGCGCAACGGAAAAGAGGTTTTTTACGACGGCCAATTCTTCGGCGATTTGATGGTGGACGAAGTCAATAACTTCGTGAAACAGAACCGGAAAAAGCCGTTTTTTATGTATTGGGCTATCAATATGCCCCACTATCCGTATCAGCCGACGGAAAAATGGCGGAAGCATTACAAAGATATGCCGATGCCCCGCCGGGATTACGCCGCGTTTGTCTCTACACTTGACGAACGGATAGGAAAGGTATTGGACTATCTTGAGAAAGCGGGCCTTAGGGAGAATACGATCGTGATTTTCCAGTCCGACCACGGGCATTCCGCCGAAGTCCGGGCTTTTAACGGAGGTGGCTGGTCCGGTCCGTATAGAGGGGCGAAGACCAGCTTATTCGAAGGCGGTATCCGTGTTCCGACAATCATCAGCTGGCCGGCGAAATTAGCCAAAGGGGAAACCCGAGACCAAATGACCGTAAACACTGATTGGATGCCGACTTTGGCTTCGCTCTGCGATATAGATTTGCCGGAAGCCGGAAGGGTCGGAAAGGACATTTCGCCCGTGCTTTTCGACAAAACGGCGCAAAGTCCGCATGATCGTTTTCATTGGGAACTTGGCGCTCAGTGGGCCGTAAGGGAAGGCGACTGGAAACTTGTCGGGAATCCGAAAGACCCGACTGCGCCGGAATCGTTGGACGAGGAGAAGGACCGCCTGTTTCTGGTGAATTTGGCGGATGATATTTCCGAAAAGAAGAACTTGGCTTCGGCTAGGCCGGACATAGTTGGGCGTCTTAAAAAAGTGCATTTGGAATTGGGTGTGGCCAAGGATATGCCCGATGCGAAAGTTCGTGAGCCTAAGAAACATCTTGCGTATTCGGTGCCGGTTGAGTCTGCGACACCGCCTTCCAGAAAATACGCCGGAATGTCCGGGAAGTGGACATTGACCGATGGGATTCTCGCTTTTCCGAATACTGGCGACAAAGCTTGGCAGGGATATGAGGCTTCGGATCTGGAAGCCACATTTGATCTGGGCGAAATCAAGAAAGTTGATGAAATGAGAATCGGTTTTCTGGCGGATTATGAGCAATGGGTTTTCCCTCCCAAAAGCGTACAGGTTGAGATTTCGGAAGATGGAAAGAGCTATAAAACCTTCGGCAAAACCCTGAAAACCGACACCGAAGCGCCACGTTCCATTAAGCGTGTCAATATCCCATTGAAAGGAAAAGCAAGGTATATGAGAATCAGAATCGAGTCGCAGAAGCTATGTCCGAAATGGCATAAGGGTTCAGGAAATCCGGCTTGGATGTTTGTGGACGAGATAGAGCTGGAATAATTCGGATAAAGAGAATACGACTAAACTCTAACGGAATCAGGCGCGGTGATTGACTAAGCCTGGTTCCGTTTTTTTGTTTCTGAAATATTGAAAAAATCACACTTCATATTTTTGGTTATCAGAGGGTTAGAAAGGTGTGATGTGAGTTTTAGAAAATAAGGTACTCTTATTGTTATCATGGATAAGTTGAAGCCATTCACTTGAGTGGTAGGCAGGAAATCCAATAAAAATTATAACCAATAAGAATGTTTGAAGCGGTACAAACTAGAAAGGGCGTAAGTGCCAACGCTGTTCCGCTTCAGCGTTCCCAAGGTGTCACAAAATTACCTCCCGCACTTTTTCAAGGCATTCCTTTGCAGGCACTTTTTACCAGCGAGGCTTATCTGAGCATGCAGGAATCCAACAAGCGACCGTATAAATCCGGGATTCAGGATATAAGTAAGCTGTTACGCAAGTATCATGACATAACGGCGGATTCCGGTTCGCTTTCGAAGACGGATAGGTTTAAATACCGATTGGTCCTGTTGTTTGAGATGGAGACTGGGATAAATAATTGGTCCAAGGAAAATGACATCCCTTTTACCGCCCGGTTTAGCTATCCGAATCTTCATATGCAACAGGCCGCTTTGCGTGAGATTCAGGTGGAAAGAATGGAATTGATGAAAGATTTAAGGGCGGACCGGGATCTGATACCCGCTTTTTTTCCACTTTTTAACCCTACTTCATTTTGGTCGAGAAGAGAAGACGAGAGGTTGTTTGAGAAAGACTTGATGCCGGTTTGGTATCATTTGATTTCGGGCGGTATTCGGTGTGCTGACGATGTCGATACATCGTCGGAAGTGTTGGAGACAGAACTGATGGCCAATCTGTCTGTGCTTATGCTTACCGGTACAGGTAAAAGTTTGTTGACAAAGGTATATGAGGCTCAACACGCCAGGGCGGATCTGAAGAACAAGAAGTATATGCACCGCTTGCGGAAGAACTTGTTTTTGATGAATCAGAAAATTCCCGAATCCCGACAATTGCACCCGGAAAGGTACGTGAGCGGATCAAAGCAATACGCCGATTATTCATTCGAAATGCCTTTTGCTTGGGAGACAGGCAGGTATATGGCACCCAAAAGCCGGTTTATGCGTTCGGCAAGGCCCGTCAATGAGGCGAATTT